>LKMN01000023.1 GCA_001563875.1 Nanohaloarchaea archaeon B1-Br10_U2g1
ACAACATTCGGTACTTACACCGAGCACGACACTGACAGTGACCAGCAGTCCATTGAACTAGGACTTGTCTCTGCTCAGTCCACTTCAGGATTCGCTCTAACTGATGAAGGCGGAAGCCTTTCAGACACTGGTGGAGCATCAGACGCTACCTACGATGAGACAACTCTAACAGGTTGGCCTGACGCTGGAGCTCTTGACACCGATGGAGACATCGATGAGAGAAAGACTTCAGAGAACATGATCCTTGTCGGAGGACCTGCAGTCAACACACTGACACAGGAACTTGCTGACGAAGGAGACACATGGGAAGCTGAAGACTACGAAGAAGGAGATCAGCTGATCCAGCATGTAAGTGGAGCATTCCACGATGACTACGATGCACTAGTCGTATCCGGTTACTCCGGTGAAGACACAAGAGCTGCATCAGACTACCTGGCTAACTACATGGACAACCAGGATGAACTGGCTGGACAAGACCAAGTCAACCTTCAGACAATGACTGAAGAAGCAGCAGAGTAAATCTGTTAAAGGATTGAAAAGCAGCTGAGGGAGTTTTTTCCCTCAATTTTTTCCTTTTCTTTTTTTTCTTAAACTGAACAAGTAAAACTTCCATAACCGATAACAGTATCTGAAAGACTCTTATGTCAGAGACTCATCTACAAACATATGTTTTCTTACATACTGGACTGACCGTATCTACTTCCTGTCTGTTTGGAAATACTCTTTAGAAGTCTTTTTTAGAAGAGTCTTCAACCTTAAAGGGAGAGTACCGGTTTTTGTCAAACCAGGTTATCGTCTGTTTTAGGGTTTTAGAGTCCTAAAAGTCTTGAGTTTTCTAAACGGTTGATTTACCTATATCTGCTGATAGTCTTTTTTTAGTCTTTAGAGACTCCTGAAACACCGCTATTTTAGATCTGTTTTACAGTTTTTGAGCGTTAATTAGCAGTCAAATCGTCTGAAAAGTCTTTTTTTAGTCTTAAAAAGAGTCTCTAAAGATATTAAGCTATCTAAGCTCTCCAATACCTTTTTAAGATGTCAATATAACTTCAAATTAACAAAATGCCGAATTTTAAAAGCCATTTACGGTTTGGAACGTTACTAATATGTTTAACAGCAATACTCCCTTCACTCGTAAGTTTCTACATAGACCCTATCAATCTAAGTATACAACAGGTTCTACTGATAGTTTTAGTAGGGCTGCTAGGAACACTGATACCTGACATAGATCATAATTTAAGCATCATAAACAACCTAGTTTACTCCTGCCTTACCGTTACAACTGTAGCATTTACTACTCATGTATTTGTGAACCAAGGATTATTTGCAGCCTTAATAGAATCTGAGGGCTACTTCTACGGATTAATGATGACTCTCGGACTGACTTTACTATCGATGTTAATCTTCTATATTTTATGGCAAGGGTTCGAATACCTGTTCGGACATAGAGACGAGTTACATAGCTTGTTGTTTCTATCATTAATCAGCCTGATAATAATCTCGATAGGATATTATCCTGTAAAAGCTGTTTATGGTATTGACTGGGCCGCAACGATGGGTCTCAGCCTTTTTTTCCTCATAATAGGGGCAGCAGGACATATAGGGTTGGATACCGTGTTCTGATATCTAAGAGAGAATTAGCGTTAAGGTTAAACCAGTATATCTTCCTTATTTTTTCTGTTAGAACATAGTTATTTATTCCGTACAGTCCAGAACTATTTATGGGTTTCAAAAGGTCTAAAGGTATCTCTCCTTTCATAGGCTCGGTTCTGCTTGTAGCTTTCACTATATCTATTTCCGGTATGGCAGCTCCCTGGCTTACAGAGATCACGAACGACCTTATGGAAGGTACTTCAGACTACTCTGAGACCGTTGTAAGCGCTGCAGAGTCCCGTCTCGATATCACTAACGTGAACTATGATGAGGAGGAAGAGACAGTGAGAGGCGGCTTCCAGAACACAGGAAGCACCGAGCTAGAGAACTTTACCGTAACTGTTCAGGGAGATAGCTCCGAACAGGTACGTGTAACCGAGTCATTAAGTACGAACCAGATAACTGTCTTCACGGTTGAAGATGTTGAGAGCCCTGAAACCGTTACTGTTCAGTCGGAGCAGGTTCCTGTAAGCTCCGAATACCGTCTGGACTAAGACCTAGAATGATCCTGTAAAAAGGTATAACGCCAAGCCTTTACAACATCCAAAACAGTTGTGACCAGGCTACACAGTGTTTTTGGAGTATAACAATCGTTTATATTGTGGCCGTGAAACCTGTGAAGTATGAGAGGCGGGAGATAATATGGAAGACCTAGCTAAAGTAGCGGAGAAGGCTGGAGCGCTGTTCCAAATAGGTGTTGTGGCCACAGGTATAGCAGTGGTTACAGGTGGAGCAGTAGCAGCACAGGACCTTGGAGAGTTCCCAAACCAGTTTATAAATGATGATGGAGAGGTCGACACCGTTGTAGTTGTCGGCGACGAAGCAAAAAATATGGATACGGTTGGAGCGATTAACATCGTTGCAAGTCTAACGGACGCAGCATCGGAACACAGCACTGAAACAGTTGAAGGCGCTACCCCGGGCCAGAGTGTTGATGACGTAGCTCTTTACTCAGCGTCTAACGTTGATGAGGAGATAATGGAGAAGGATATGATACTTGTCGGAGGACCACAGGTAAACCAGTTAACACAGAATCTTTCCGAAAAAGGAGAAGTACCTGGAGAAGGAGAGATAGCTGAAGACGAAGCGGTTATAAAGCTGGTTGAAGACGCTTTCAACGAAGACCAAGACGCTTTGATCGTGGCCGGTTACAGTAGCGAGGCTACCATGGATGCCGCGAACTTTTTAGCGGAGTACCATGAGAACGAGGAACGTCTGGATGGAGAGACCAAGATACGTATAGATACTTCCGAGAAAGGTACTGAAGAGTTCCAGAGCATGGTTGAAGAGTAAAGACTCTTTTCCATCCTTCTTATCTACCGTGTTACAGTATTTTTTCTTAAACAGCCAAACGGCTCTTTAATATTTATATGAACGACAACTTGCTGGTTGCTTACATACTTGAATCCTCGGAGACCGGTCTGGAAGAGGCACTGAAAACTCTTGATGAAGAATGTTTCACGGCTTTCCAGCCCTCTAACCTTGACTGGAGTAACAAGGAAGGGTACAACCTAGCTCTTGAACTGGTTTCAGAGAACGATTTAAGACCTTATATCGATATAGAGCTGGAAGGAGGTACCGTGGTAAAAAGTTTTGAGCCAAGGAAGATAACCTTGGAAACCGACAACTATACGTTCATATATGAGGACGTGGACAGTTATCCTGAGAGTCAAGCAGTCGTAGGACGTGCAGCAACCGCCTTCCCTAACAAGGTAGAGGAGGCGCTTCTAAGATATACATTAGATAACTACAGACCTGTAAACAGGAACAGTATCGACTGAAATCTTACTCGTATCTAAGTGAGTCCGCCGGATCCATGTTGGCTGCCTTACGTGATGGAAGTATACCGGAGACCACACCAAGTATGAAACCAAAAAGTATAGCTCCCAGTATCAGTTCAGGGCTGTAGACCTGGACGGCGCTGAAGTCTGTGAACTCGTTGATTACATAGATCGATATATTGCTTAGGCCCAGTCCTACAATCAGACCGATCAGGCTTCCTATCATACCTATTATGCCGGCTTCGAACAGGAATATCGATGTAATATGTTTTTTACGTGCTCCTATAGCTTTCATCACTCCTATCTCTCGGGTTCGTTCAGTTATGGACATGTACATCGTGTTCATGATACCGATACCTCCAACAAGTAATGCGATAGATGCTATACCTATCACTATTCCCTGGACCACCGAAAGGATATTTGTCAAAGCATCAAGTATATCGTCCGGAGTAGTTGTATCGAAGTCTTCGTCTCCCTCCTCAAGGTTTCTATCTCTACGTAGCTCTTCCTCTATATTCTCCTGTACCTCATCGACCTCGAACCCTGACTGTACAACAACACCTATCTGTGTAAGCTCATCGTCCGCATCAAAGATATCTCTTGCCTGCTCTAGAGGAACCAGTGCTGTTCCCTCAAGCTGCGGATCTCCTCCAGACGTAAGCGTTCCAACCACTGTGAAACGGTCTCCCTCTATATCAAGCTGGCCTCTTATACCTACATCCTGTTCAAACGTATCGTCGACCACACCTGAACCTATAACCGTGTTCCTTGCATCGTTAGGCTGGAGTTCTCTACCGTCCTCTATATCTAGGCCTTGAGCCGTTAGAAACTCGTTAGTCTTACTGGCGTCTATTCCCTGTATATTAAGGTTTTCAGAGCTTCCTCTGTACTCGACCTCGGCCGTGCCCGAGTAGATAGCTATAACAGAGTCAACACCTACGGCTCTTCCAACAATATCAAGATCATCATCGTTCAGCTCTCCACCACTAGGGGTTACAAATATACTGTCGGCACCAAGATCCTCGAACTCCTGAACTATAGCCTGTTCGAGTCCTTGACCGAGTGAAACCAATGCTATAATTGCGGCCACACCTATAACCACTCCTATAACTGTAAGCCATGTTCTCTTACCTCTGCGCCTGATATTTCTGCTTCCAAGCTTCAGTAGCTCGGTATAAAGCTCCGGTTTCATTCCTCTCTCAACGCCTCCACCGGTTCAAGCTCGGCAGCCTGTCTAGCCGGAAGATAACCTGAAAACATCCCTATCAGAAGAGAGAAGACCAGTGTACCAGATATAAGAGCCGGTGAATAATTTGATACAAAACTTATATCGACGTAGAGATTGATAAGATATATTCCGATCTCGCTTACACCTATTCCAAGTAAAACTCCTATGAAACCTCCTAAAAGCCCTATGAGACCGGACTCGATTAAAAATATTGTTTTTATCTGTTTTTTCTGAGCGCCTACAGCCTTCATAACCCCTATCTCCTGAGTCCTCTCTGTAACCGACATGTACATCGTGTTCATGATACCGATACCTCCAACAAGCAGGGATATAGATGCCAAACCAATCACAACCGCTTGAACAGTTCCAAGTATGCTGGTAAACGATTCAAGCAGATCATCTGCTGTTGAAACTGTGAAGTCTTCATCTCCAGGCATCAGACCTCTGTCCCTACGCATATTCTCCTCAATACTTTCCGCTATCTCCGAAGGCTCTATACCGGACTGAGGTCGGGCCACAATGTAAGTCGATTCATCATCACCGTCCTCGAAAAGATCTCTTGCCCTGTCTATAGGCATTACAACACCTGTATCAAACTCCGGATCACCTGTAGCCTCAAGAACACCTACTGTACGGAGATCGGTTCTGGCCACCCTTATCTGACTTCTTATACCCATTGACTGTTCGAAGTAGTCGTCAGCAAGGCTGCTACCTATCAAGACATTGTTCTGATCCGTGTCCTGAAGGTTACGGCCCTGGTCAACCGTAAGCGCCTGAGAGCTCATAACCATTTCCTGAGACTCGTCCGTAGGAACCCCTATAATCGCAACCCTCTGTTCCTCACCCTGAAAGCTACCTGTAGCACTTCCATAGTACATAGGTCCGGCCAAATCGACTCCTCGCGAGCTTCTGACAACCTCTAGATCATTATCATCCATACCTCCTACGAAGAATCCTTGGAGCCCTTCGCCTTCCAAGACGAAGACTACTTCAGCACCCAGGTCCTCGAACTCGCTTTCAACAGTGTACTCCAACGCCTGTCCAAGAGAAATAAGACCTACTACAGCAGTTATACCTATAACTACTCCTATAGCGGTCAGCCAAGACCGTTTATCTCTGTTCTTTATGTTGTTAACCGCGAGTTTTACAAGCTCTGTGTGCATTATCGTTTGTTCTCCAGTCCTTTGGGTTCAGGAAACCTCTGTAAAAGATAAGTTGGAGAGTTTATTCAGGAAGCTGTTTCTTGTCCTTCTTCCTTTTTCTCCAGTAGTAGACTCCTCCAACAACTAACACAACAGCCGCTATCAGGACTACTGTACTGGTTCCTGACTCTGATAAGCCGTATCTGCTGAGTTCGTCGCTTGAGTAAAGCTGTCTCTCCACGTTCACTGTCCGGTTAGCTCTTTCCCCTTGCTCGTTCTGATACTCCAGCGTTACGGGGAACTCCAGACTCTCTATATCCTCTTCGACGTAGACGTCGAACTCTGCGGTCTGGTAGTCATCAGAGATCATGCTTCCAAGATACTCTCTATCCTCAGAGATTACTTCAAACTTTTCTGACTCCTCAAGATAGAGATCTACGAAGCTTGCCTGTCCATCTCCCTTATTGATCACGTTAAAGGTTACAGTATCTCTTACTCCAGACGTCCTGATATCTGTTCTTTCTATACCGACATCCAGTTCAGGTACACCGCCTACCACTAGACCTGCAGTCTGTGTAGTCTCTATCTCGTCACCCATCTCGTTCTGGTAACGGAACTCCAGAGGAATTCTGTATACGCCGTTGTCAGCGTCCTCATCAACGTTTATATCGAATGAGACAGTTTCAGAGGATAACGGATCGATTAACTGTACTCTTTCACGTGAAGAACCTATAGACGTCAGATCTTCATCCTCTATATTCGCGTTTACATCAACGTTTCTGAAGTAGCCGTTCGCAAGATTCTCCAGCTCTATAT
>LKMN01000015.1 GCA_001563875.1 Nanohaloarchaea archaeon B1-Br10_U2g1
ATGAGCTCGGATCAACGTTAAGGCTAGAAGACGACGGCAGTGTGCCGGACGATAACCCTTTCGTTAACGAATCTAATGTAAAAGACTCTATATACAGTTACGGTCATAGAAACGTTCAGGGAATGACTGTTCATCCGGAGACCGGAGATATTTGGCAGAGTGAACACGGTGAAGAAGACGGTGACGAGATAAATATTCTTGAATCGGGGAACTATGGCTGGCCTATAACGCATACGGGCTGTGAGTATGGTACGGATGAACCGGTTGCTGAAGATCCACAGGGTAACCCTGATGTGCACAATCCGGTGTACTACTGGGAGTGTAACACGGGAGGGTTCCCGCCTGCAGGCATGACCTTCTACGCTGGAGATGTGTTCCAAGAGTGGGAGGGAGATCTGTTTGTAGGTAACCTTGCAGGACAGTACTTGGGACATTTTGAAGTTGATGGTACAGATGTAGAAGAGAAAGAGCCTCTCCTTGATGGACAGGACTGGCGTGTAAGAGATGTTGAGGTAGAGGAGGAAGCAGGATATGTCTATGTTCTTGTAGATGGAGAGGACGTACCTTTAGTACGGTTAGAACCGACAACAAGCTAAGAGGTTTTATAACCAGCTATCCAAAATTTTCTACTACAACCAATGCTGATAAGTATAGAGGACAGGTCTTGGCTTAATATGGCTGAAGGAGAGGAGGTTATCTGGTCATGTCATCCAACAGTTCTGATGTATCTCCCTAATATCCTTCTAGGCTCTATAGCTGCCGTAATAGGTATGATGGTCTACTTCTCCGGATACTGGCAGGGACTTAATATAGGGGGTGCGGCCTATACACCTCTGGTTCTGACTCTGGCAGGAACGTTATACATACTATACCAACTACTGCTTAGACAGTCAATCTACTATGTTGCTACCACTAAGAAAGTTGTCAGAAAGGACGGAATAGTGAGAAGGTACAGAAACCCGGTCAACTACACAAGGATATCAAATATGAAAGCACGCGAGTCGGTGCTAGAACGGATAGTGTCTTTCATAGTTCCAAAACAGGAAATCGGAGATATACTGATTCACACTTCTGACGACAACCTAGGTGACCTGAAGTTTGAGAAGGTTGGATCGGTTCAAACCGGTTTACAGACTATACAGGAGCAGCTTAACAGCTCTCAACATTATAGATCTGCTTCAGAACAAAGACAGTCTTAGAAAATAAAAATAGAAGAGGTTTAGTAGTTCTCTATCTCCATCTTGAGAATGACTCCAACTGTAAACACTGCGGCCACAACATGGGTCAGTGAAAGCATCGCAATCTCTTCCATCCCTGCTCCTGCTTCTGTAGGAGCTTCATAGATAACCGTTACAAACGAGAAGATCATCACTGTTGCTGCCACGTACAGAAAGTTTTCGTAGGGCTTCTCTGAATAAGTTTTCAGAATCTCGAAAACCGCGTAACCTCCTAGCGCACCTATAGCGGTGAAAAGCGCTACAGGACCGTAAGTAAGAGGCATGAACTGTGTTGAAGTACTTAGTATCTCGATAGAGTAGACAACCACTAGAAGATTCGCTAATACTGCAGCAGTCGCTGCTGCAACAGGCTTCCTCCAGTCGAACTCTATATCCATAAACAAACATTAGTGAACGTGGTTGATATAGGTTCGGCGAAAGAAAATATCTCTATCAGATATCTGTAGATTTGAGGCGCGCAGAATTGGTAATGACCGATATACTTGAGGTAAACATCGCTGTTACTGCAATTAATGGGTGTAGAAGCCCCAGGAAGGCTATTGGTATGGCTAAGGTGTTGTATATGAACGCCCAAAAGAGGTTGTGTTTGATTTTGAGATAAATCTTCTCTGACAGTCTAAACGACTTTAAGAGAGAATTCAAACTTCCCTGAACAAGATTGACGTCGCTTGACTCGACAGCTATATCGGTACCTGTTCCTATTGCTACACCTATATTTGCCTGTTTAAGAGCTGGTGCGTCGTTTATCCCGTCTCCTACCATGGCTACGTTCTTTCCTTGAGTTTGAAGCTGTTCAACTTTCTGTATTTTGTCTTGAGGAAGGACTTCTGCTATAACGTTTTCGATGCCCACCTCACTTGCTATTGCTTCGGCAGTCTTTTCATTATCTCCTGTAAGCATCCATATTTCAATCCCTCGATCTTTCAAATTTGAAATAGCTTCTGCTGAGTCTTCTTTTAGTGTATCTGCTACTGCTACTAATCCAACAACTTTTTCACTGTCTGCTACATATATAGCGGTCTTACCTTGTTGTTCGAATTCTTCTGCATCTTTAACATAGTCTGTCTGGATTTCATGGTCTCTCAAAAGCTTTCTGTTACCGACAAATATCTCTCTTCCATCTATATCGGCTTTGACTCCTTTCCCTGTGAAGCTACTGAAATTTTTCGGTCGGGTGAGCTCTAGACCTTCTTCTTCCGCTTTTTCAGTCACTGACCTTCCTAGAGGGTGTTCGCTACCTTTCTCTACTGATGTGGCCAGTCTCAACACTTCTTTTCTATTCTCTCCTAGAATATTAGTTACTTCGGGTTTACCTCTAGTTATAGTCCCTGTCTTGTCCATAACCAGTGTATCTATCTCTTTCATGGTTTGGATAGCCTCGCCGTCACGAAATATTATTCCGTTTTGTGCGGCTTTCCCGGTTCCAGCCATCAAGGCGGTTGGTGTAGCTAGTCCTAAGGCACAAGGACAGGATATAACTAGAACTGCTACGGCTGCAAATACTGCGAGTGTTAAAGGATCATGCGCCAGATCTACCCAGGGAAGATAGGGTTCAACCATGCTTGTCAGACTAATCATTGTATCTGTAAGTAGGAACCATGCTAGGAACGAAATAACTGAGAGCGTGATTACTGCGGGTACGAAGTAGTGTGTTGCTCTGTCAGCCAGGCTTTGTATTGGTACTTTCGATCCTTGCGCTTCCTCTACAAGCTCGGCGACCTGTGAAAGGAACGTATTTTCGCCAGTATTAACTACTTCTATCTTTATCAGTCCTGTCTGATTGACTGTTGAGCCTATGACCTTGTCACCCTGCTGTTTTGTAACTGGTTGGGGCTCTCCTGTAGCCATTGATTCATCGACGCTGGTCTTTCCATCTACTACTTTGCCGTCGGCAGGTATCTTCTCCCCTGGCTTCACAACTAATATGTCTCCTACTTCTATATCCTCAATATTCGCATTGATCTCTTTTCCGTCTTTAAGCACGGTTGCGGTTTCTGCTCTCATAGAAAGGAGGTCTTTTACTGCGGAACTTGCCTTGCCTTTTGCCTTGTTCTCTAAGTACGTTCCTACGAGGTGTGAGGCCATTATCATAGCTCCGAGACCGGTATAGTTCTGTATGCTGGTGAAGAAAACTAGGAATCCTGTGGAGTATGCTGCTAAGGTGCCTAGCGTAATCAGCGCGTCCATATTGAAATTTCCGTGTCTGGCCGCCTTGAGAGCAGATATATGGGTGTAACGGCCGTAATACAGTACTACAGGAGTAGCAAATATCAACATAAGTATATTCAGCTGTAGTTCTGTGGACAGATTAATAGAGGTCCACATCTCTAACATTAGAAAGACTATAGGGGAGGTTGCTATCCAGGCTTTTACAGCTTCTCTTCTGTAGTTGATATCCTTTTCTGTTTCGTCATCTTCATCTAGTACGGAGTAGCCTTCGTTTTCAACTGCCTTGATAAGCTTTGACCGTTTTACACCTTTTTTGTGTTTCACTATGGCCTTGTCTTCTCCATAGTTTACCTTGATGTCTTCAACGCCTTTAACCTGGTCTAAACCGTTCTCGATACTGGATGCACAAGATGTGCAGTGCATGTCTTTGATCTCCAGCTCTGTTTTCTCGGTCATCTAAAAGCCCTAGTTTCTCTAACTGTCTGCTGTCTTAAGACTGTATCGGAATTTATTCTTGTCATTCATTTTTTGAGCTGTTTTTTCTCCATTCGTAGGCACCATTCATCAGTATACGGGTGGCGTCTTTCTCATAGTACCAGCTGTCGTTCTGTTCTAGCATCTCTCTGATAAGATCTTCTATATCGGGTTCTCCAAAACAGTTCTGGGTGTGTTTTATAGCTGCTTCGGATACTGCTGCGCCGTAATGATTTAGAAAAGTTTCTTCTACATTGAACTCTCCGGAGTAGCCGTTGCACTGTTCGTTTTTCTTTTTGCTGTAATGTTGTGCTAGACTGTCGATGTCGGCTTTTAATGCGCCGAAGTCGTTAGGGCTGAGAAACTTTTCTATCTCCTCACAGTACCTCTCCACTGTTAAATAATCAAACTGCTCTTCTAGAGATTTATTCTTTGTTCTAGCTGCTTCAGTATCTTCTTTAATTGTTTCAAGCACTTTTTGATCTAATCTTTCTGTATAGTAATCTTCTATACCTTCAAAAATCATATGGTTCTTGTATCTTTCTTCAACCACGTTAAAAATTGTTCTGTGATTACATTAATAAATAAAATCTATGTAGTCGACAACAATAATTTTCAATACTGCTCAAAGAATCTTAAAACAGTTTAGCTCTTTATAAAGGTATTTTTAGTTGTTCAGAATGCCTTCAGCGTTGTAAGGTGTTATTTCGTGACTCTTTAAAAACTCTTCTCCGGATTTAAAACGGTTTTCGCTATTGTCTGAGAACATGGTGCTGCTGTATTCTCCCAGATCGTCCACGACAATCGAGCCTTTTTTCTCATCGTAAGCAAGAGAGTCAACAAGTGTTTTAGAACTGTATGAAGGTATACCTTCTTCCATCACTGCTTCTTTTGGATGGAAACTTTCCTTCAGGTAGATGTCTCTGCTTCTGTCTCCTAAAAGTCTCTCGTCGTTCCAGAGAGCTTCTAAAAAGTCTTGCAGAATATAGTTTCCGTCTCTGCCCTCTGCGGTATAAGGTCTCTCGTTGAAACTGGAGACTCTTCTGCCTTGAATAGCGCCGCCCCCGATCTCTCTATCAATGACAACATCGTAGTTTCCAAGCAGTTTCTTCCAGGCCACACCGGGTTCGGCTGTAGCAATCTCTCCTTGGCGTTTAAGCCTATCGAGCTCTACGGTGTAGTCGACTATATCTTCCCAGTTCTCTTCAAGTACGTCTTTTGATAAGTCGCTGATAGGTGCGAGATGCGGATTGTAGTCTCCTACTATCAGAGGATATCTCTCTCCGTCTATGTGAGTATGTGATGTTTCGAAGTCCGCGGCTGTTGAAAGTCCGTTCTCTTCATAAATCTGGCTGTTGTGTTTCCAGACCGCCACCTGTGTATCTAAGTCGTCTATATCATCATTTACGGGGTTGGGCAACATCGCTATATCGGAGTTGTTGGCGTACAAGACCTTGTAGTTACCTTGTCTAGGAAGTCTTTCGAAGTGTCTGTTTTCTATCTCTACTGTATCGGGAAGTACTTCTGTATAGGTAGGTCTAGGTTTGTCTTCTTCAGTCTCTCCCTTCAGTATTGTTTTTATACTGTCTAAGCTGCTGACCATTTCTTACTCTTAGATACTAAAAATGGACAATAACATTAAAAATCTATCTATCGAATACAATTGTTCGAGTATATATTTATCGGGCGGCTACCTGAAAAACCAATGTTCTGATGATCTATAACTTTGATTAATAAGCAAAGAGTCCTAATTATACGTATGGATTCTCTAGAGGTACATGGAAGTCTTATTGTTCGTGAAAGCAAAATTCTGATGAGTTTCAGCGAGGAAGAAGAGGTATGGATCTTTCCGCAAGGAAAATGTGAGCGAGGAGAACTGGGCGCAGATACTGCTGAAAGGATTGCGGAGGAGTTTACAGACTGTCCAAGCCAGGTCACCAAGTACCGTAAAAGACTCAAGACCAAAGTTGTTGAGGAAGAGGTAGATCTTACATGGCAGCCTTACCAGGTTGAGATAGAAGGGGAGCCAGAAAAAGGAGAATGGGTGCCTCTAGACAGTTTAAAGGAAAAGGAGACTGCTCCGCATATAACAGAGATTAAAGAAAAAATTGTTAAACGCCTTTAAACGCTGCAGCAACAATTAAAGGAAATACTAAAGTAGCTTCAGCCTCTATCTGTGTATAATTCTTTTCATCTTGTTTTATTTTGCCCCAAGAAACAGCTTCTTTTGGAGGAGCTCCGGAAAGACTGCCGTCACCCTCCATACCTGTTGAAATATATACTGCATAATCTGTTCCGCCTCTGAAAAGATTGCTCATTATAGCTTGATGTTTAGGCACACCATCACCCACACAGATAAGACCTGTTTTCTCAGCTTCAACAGATTCATGGATAAGGCTGTCCCAGTCGTCAAGGATTTCTATACCAATATCTGCGTCTTCTTCTTGACGGTAGTAGAACAGGAAGTCTCCTATCTCAGCGTCGATCAATGCTGGACAGAAAACAGGTATTTTATTTTCTGAGGCGTGTTTGAGAAAAGAGTCCGGATCATCCATTCTTCTACCGAGTTCCTCTGCGATTTCTGTAGGCGTTCTCATCTTCTTCTCTTCGAAGAAATCAGGGAAGAACTCGTCGTTAAGCCAAGACTCTAGCTTCACATAGCCATCAGACTCGACATAAATATTTCCTAACCTGTTAATACCTTCATCTCTAAGCTGCGCTTCATCTGCCTCCCATTCACCCATCTTGAACGGATGCATAGTCTTAATGACGTCTTCTGTTATGCTTCCAGAGGTAGTTATCATCACGTCTACGAATTCCTCTCTAGCTAAGTAGCTTATAGTTTCCCTCAGACCTGAAGAAACTATATTGGAGGTGAATGTAAGAAATATCTTCGCATCGTCTTCCTTCATTTTTTCTATTATCTCTATAGCCTCCTTCAGATGTGTGGCCTGGAAACCAGTAGTTCCATAGCTTTCAAGCATCTCCGCGAGATTGAACTCGCCTCTGAAATCGTAACCCTTCACCTCTTCTCCAACATGTTCTTTTTCTGTGCCTGGTATAACGTGGTCGCGGGTTTCATCCGGATCTGTCATAGTAACAACGGCGTGACCAACATTTAAACACGGTCAGGTAATATATCCGAAAAGCATGAGAAGCAGCCACACCAGATAGAGCGTTATTGAAAACCATTTTGTTCTCGTCCCTGAGTCTGCGCTGAAAGCTATAAATGCTGCGGTAACAGCAAAAGCAGATTTCTGAACAACCTCGTTAATAGGTATTCCCCCGGTGTAAAAAGCATCTATACAGAATCCTAGAGAGATCCCAAGAAAAACCGTCAAGAATCTTTCTATCCTATCATCGGTATTTTTTGTCCGGACAGCTAAGAGTAGTACACCTCCTACTAGAGTTACGTAAAGAGGGAAAGTTACGACGTAGGGATGAACCGTTAACAGTTCCGATAAGGCTATGCCTAAGAATCTGGTAGCTAATATTATCCCTGGAAACGCCAAAAACATTTTTACTTTCTTACCAGGCATCAAAACAGCTAGAAGCGCTGATAAAATAACTATATTTTCTAAAGACGCCTTGTTTCCTGTTTCAGCTTCAAGCCCCTCGGAGCTGAGATCTTTCTTTACTTTGTTCATGGCATTCTCGTTACTTGTTACCTCGTGTCGGACGGTAAGCCAGTTAAAATGCTCGTAATGTGCTTGGCCTAAAGTATGGTCTGACCAAGGCGAGTTATAGAGCCGAATATGGTATCTGTTTCCGTGGTAGTTACCTTTCTCTAACTGTATATCCGAGGTTTTCCATCTTTCGTCGCCGGTAGTGTTGAAGTAGCTGTACCTATCTGTTCCAGAGGCATATCTCCAACCTCTGTCCATAAGATCGGTCTCTATATTTCTCTCGGATACGATGTTGAAATAGTTGGAAGGCTTTTCTAAAGACTTTTCAGGGCTGTAGTGTGTCCACACGGTCTCTTCTTCAAGTTCTATAAACTCTGCAGCGCCGTTAACAGTAATCAGTATGAAGAATAAAGCTGTTACTGCTCGCTTCATAACTACGGATGAAGTTGGTAGAGCATGTTTTTATGCTGGCCTGGTTTGTGTCGTTGACTTATTAAAGTTTAGAGATAAACAGTTTTTTTACTAAGGGCCGAATAGCTCAGCCTGGGAGAGCGCTGCACTGAAGATGCAGTTGTCCCCGGTTCAAATCCGGGTTCGGCCAATAGTTCTTTGCTGACTTCTTCTGTGTTGTGTAGTATCAAAAAACATAGAAATCGGGATTAATATTCTCCGGTTATGACGAGCGGAAGTGCTAGGCCTGATAAGATACGTGAAGAGAGAAAGGAGATGGGCGGCGACCTCGGCTCAAAACAAGGTTTAGAGAGAAAATACTGTAGAAGCATGGTAAGAGGTCTTGGAGCGTCAGGCGTGGTTCTAGGGCTAGGTTACGATATAGGTACGGCAAACATTAGACGGCCTGTCTATTCCAAGGTTAAAGATGTCGAAGAAGCAGCTTACTCGATGGCAAGATCGGCTATAGAAAACCCTGAGACCACGCAGACTTTAACAGAAACAGTCAATAACTTAATTGGCTAGTTACCAGGGATCGTGTTCGTATCCTCTTTCTTCAGCTCTTTCGATCATGTCTTCCTCGCTCTTTTCGTCTGTTGATGCATACATCCATTCTTCGATTTCGCCCATTTTCTCTAAAGCTGTAACTTCTTCCTTAGACATGATTGATACGTTCGCGGTATCGTTGCTGTATATCTCGATAATCCAAAAGCTTTCATCAGACATAACAATAACTAGTTTAGACACGTACACATTTTAATACTGGTACATGTTATGCGTTGTCTAATTATCTCCGTATCTTGACAAGTTTTCTAGCGGAAGGGTGTTCAGAATCTCTGTTTCAGCAGACTGTCAATCCGTATTTACATCTATTGTTTCTTCCATTTCGGGACATTGCTGGCTGGTAGCAACCAATTTCTCCGGGTCATCTTGATTGGTATCAACATCTATTTCGGTGGTACGTGTTCCATCAACCTCAAGTCTGCTTATGCTATCCTCATTTATCACTGTTGTCGATGAAGACATTAGATAGAGGTATACATCTTCCTGGAACGTTATCGTGCCTGTATTGGTTATATCGGTCTCGACAGTTCTATCTGTTTCAGAGTATTCAGCCCTATCTATTCTAAAGTTAGCGTTCTCACAGTTCATCTCTGACTCCATGTTTTCAACTGCTTGCTCTGTAAAGCTTTCAGCGTATTCTGGAGCCCAGCCAGAGTATATTCCTACTACTGTTACAGCTACTGCTATCAGTATCACTGAGGTTATTATCGAGGATATTCCTTTCATCAGTAATCAAGGTTCGAGTTGACGTCTCCACAGTCTACAGAGAACACGGTTATGTAATCCGGTTCTTCTTCAACGGTGAAGCTAACCTCCTTGAGAGAGCCTTCTCCAACTTCCAATCCTTCTTCCTCGCCTAGAGGCAGATCATCCTGATCAAACGCTACAACGTTGACAGGGCTTTCATCCGAAAAGTCAGTGTTGCCGTTGTTCCTTACTGCTGCATCTAGCTCGCTATCTCCATCGTATGATGCAGAGTACATCTCTACAGATGCTTGATCACATTCTATACGTTGGTCTGCTGTTTCCTCGGTTGATTCTGTGAAGGTCTGCACTATTGTTGGAGCCCAACCTGAAAATATTCCTGCAACTGATAAACTTACAGCGATAAGTAGAACTGATGCAATTATTGGCGAAATTCCTTTACGTCTCATATGTAAATTTTATTGTGTTCTTCCTTATTTAAGTTGTCTGTATCAGAGGAAGAATGTTACGGCAAGATATCCCAGAGCGAAAAGTATTGCGGTATGTTTGAGACCGGCCTTTAGCTCTCCCTCTGAAAGTTTGCCGATTATAAGGCCTGAAAATAATCCTTGTATGAACACAAGTCTCTGGAACCATGTGTTATACAGGTTTATGTTGTCCTGAAGATCTTCTCCACCTTCGCCGATACCTCCTACACCCATATCTGATCCTCCTAGCGCCTCTTGAGCACCGGCCAAGTTAGGCAGAAGGAAGTTGTTCAGAGCGATTAAAATACCTATGAATATAAAGTAGACTACGTATCCAGTAATCATCTCTCCATAAAGCTGTGACTCTCTCTGCTGCTTAAGCGTCTTAATAGATCTTATATTCTCTCCTACAGACTCCAGAACGTCCTGAACATTGCCTCCGGACTCATAAGCCTGTATTATGGTGTCAACAGATCTTTTTATTAGAGGAGACTTTGTCTCTTTTCCAAAGGTTTTCAGGACTTGATCGAAAGGTATGCCCCAGTCGAGTTGTGCGGTCATTTTCTCAATATGTTTGTCTAAAGCTCCGTAACTACCCTCATTAGTGCTTTTTATTGCTTGCGGTAAAGACATCCCTGCTCTAGTACCTTCAACAACATCTCTCAAAAACTCAGGGAATTTCTGCTCTATTTTTTTCCTTTCTACATACTGAGTGTACTTTACATACATTAGAGGTGCAGCAACTAGTATAATCGCGGTAAGATTAGTTACTACAAATATGAGCTGTTGAAAGTTCGTTGAAGACGTAACAGAAGCCGACACCAAGGCTTGATCCTCAAAACCGATAGACTCTCGTCTTACTCCTACGGTATTCTCCTCCTCTAGAATCTCGGAATCTACAGTCACGGACTCAGTGTTGCTATTCGCCTCATCAACTCGTTCGTTGTTGATATATATTGTCAGAGCAGTATCTCTGTCTACGTTCTCAAACACAAAATCTATCTCTGTGTTCTGTGCTAGTTGAGGCTCATCTATGGAGAAAAAGAAGACTGCGCCATCTTCGTTGGTTATTACTTGAGTCTCATCAGTGTACATTATATTGGTGGCGTTCTGGTGGTTCCAATAGTTCAGACCTGCAATAAGGACTCCTAAGACAAAAGCTCCTGCAATTAAAATTATTAATTTCTCGTTATGCCTCCAGAAGTTCTGTAGTTTCAGCTTATAATCTTCCATATTCATTTAGTCCACCGATAAAGCTAGGAATATCACGAAGAGCCCGTTTATTAGAGGTATAATAACGTGTATACCTAGCCACATTAAGTCGCTAATCGCAAAACCTCCTATTGTCCCGCCTAAAAGATTCATAACTGCGAGTACAACTACTAGGAATACTGGAGCGGCAATAAGAATTGCTGTGTAAAATGAAGCGTACGTACTAAGTTTCTTTATCTCTTTCTCCCTCTCCATGTTGTATTCAAATAAAGCTTCGTCTGCTTTCTGTTGTATGTATGATTTTAAACTGCCTCCTGTTTCTACTGTGGAAACAATACCATAAAGCACCTCTTCCCAGTCTTCGCTAGGACTTTTCTCTGCTACATCTCTTAGGGCTGTTGTAAGGTCTTCTCCAAAGACATTTACTCGTCTTGAGATTTCTCCTGCCTCATCTGATATAGCGCCGTATTCATCGAAGGAATCAAGGAGTTCAAACATTGCTACCGGAGATATTCCGGAAGTTGCTATTGCGCCTAGGTGGTTCAACGCAAAAGGAAGGTTCTCATCTATCTTTTTTCTCCTCTTGTTAGCCCTCTTTGAGGGATAGAAGTACATTGTTGCAAATATAACTACAGAGAGCGCAATTGGAACACCTATCACAAACCTCAAGGCCTCTACAGCGGCTAAACCTTGAACTATCGAATAGGCTGTCCCTCCGACAAGACCCAGTATGAAAGTTAGTAGCGAATAAAGGAATATTTTGGAAACATAGGTTCGGTAGAGTGTGTCCATGTTCGCCTTCTTCAGATCGTCTTTCAAACCTTCGAACTGTTTGCCGTGATTGTCCACAGTAGGTCCAAATAGAGCATTTGCGGCGGCGTTAACACTATCTGTCTTTAAAGCTCTAGAAAGACGTTTCTTTAGGTCTTCACTGAAAGGGTTAGAGCTCATCTTATCTTGAGTCCGTCGTTTTCAAATACGTATTCATGGACTCCGTGATTGTAGTCGGAGCCTCTCAACTTTTTGACATATATCTCTCTCTTTACCCTTCCTTTCTCTCTTTTGACCTCCATATTTATTATTCCATCAGATACTTCTTCCTCAATGTTTGTTGCTTCCTCATCTTCAGCTATCAGTAGAACGGTTGAACCTACAGAGGCAAGCTCCTTTTTTATCGATAACAGGTTTTTTCTAATATCTTTCCTAGAATCTATATATAAATCAAGATCTGTTATAGGATCTATAACAACTCTTCTCGCACTGTTTTCTTTTACAGTACCTCTAAGCATATTTGCAACTTCTTCGTGTCTGTAAGGATCCATTTTACGGATATTTATCTTGCCTTGGTTGACATGATTCTTGAACTCCCAGTCAAAAGTGTTGGTTCTCAGTATCTCGTCTTTTGTATCCTGAAAAGATACGTATAGACCGCTTTCTCCTCTAAGAGCGCCTCTGTAGAGGAATTCCAGACCTAGGTTGGATTTGCCTGCTCCAGGCTCACCATTTATCAAAATCATCTCTTTCTCTGGTATTCCGCCTCCGCATAACCTATCAAGGTTGTGTATGTCTGTTTTAACCTTTCTCATTTTTCACTCCTCAAAAGGATTTTCTACATCTTCTTGTTTTCCGAAGAGGTCCTCTGGCTCTTCCTCTGTATTGGAACCTATCTGCTCAAGCTTGTTTCTTTCGGCCTTTAGACGTCTCTCCAGCTCTGCTACCGGGTTTTCATCCATATTCTTCTTGCTTTTTATTGGTGTGTTGTCGTCAATCCGGGTTTCTTCAACTGTTTCCTCCTTCTTTTCGTCTTGATCCTTCTCTCTTTCGATGTCAGATTCTAGCCTTCTTGTTCTTGATATATCTACTTTCTCCTCAGCTCCCATAACTTCGTCAAGAGTGTAGTTTCCTTCCTCAGAGTTAACCATTTTCAGGATTTCTTCTTTGTCTTTATAGTATTCTGCTATAATCTGTGAGACAGTGTCGAAGTCCTTTACGTTTCTTTCTTGCAGCCACTCAAGAACTTTTGTTCTGTTTTCTAGTTCTTTATGCAGGTTTTTCTTAGATATTCCGTAGTCGTTGCTTATTTTGTCGAATAAGTAGGGCTCCCCTCTCTTGTGATAGGAGTCGTCCATGGCCGTCCATACAAATGCTTCGTTTGTTCTGGCTGAGGAAGATTCTCCAACGACTTTTTGCATCTCGTGAATAGACTTCACTCTTCTAGCACTTTTTTCTACTCCTTTGGCGTGTGTCATGACCACCATAACATCGATTGCTTCAACTAAAGCAGGAGAAAGAGAGATTGGCGGTGTTGTAAGTCTTTTGACAACTGCGTTAGGCGATGATGCGTGCATGGTACCCATTGAAGGGTGTCCTGAAGACATACCCTGGAAAAGAACTGATGCCTCCTCGCCTCTGACCTCTCCGACGACCACGTAGTCCGGATTCTGTCTGAAAGACTCTTTTAACAGGTCATCCATGTCTACGTTTCCGTGCTGCTCTGTTCCAAACATCTGTCTTGTGACAGAAGGTATCCAGTTTTCGTGAGGGAGCTGTAACTCTCTTGTGTCTTCGATCGATACAATTTTGTCTTCTGGAGGAATAAATGAGATGGTCGCGTTAAGGAAGCTTGTCTTACCTGTCGCTGTACCCCCGCATACTAGAATGGACTGACGATATTCTTGACACAGCCATAGATAAGCCATCAAATCTGCTGAGGCCGTACCTAGATCCATCATGTTAACAGCCGAGAAAGGAGTTTCTTGGAACTTTCTGATTGAAAATGTGGGTCCGTGAGAGGTAACATCTTCTGTCAGTGATGCATTCACTCTCGAACCGTCCGGAAGCGCTCCATCTAGTAATGGGTTGGCGTAAGAGACGTAGCTCCCACATCTTTCAGCTAGCTTGATAACAAGATTTTCAAGTATGGTTTGATCATCAAACACTACGCTGGATTTAACCGATCCAAACTCGCTGTGAACAGCGAATATCGGTGTTCCTGTGCCGTCACATCCTAGATCCTCAATGTAAGGGTCATGCATAAACGGTTCTACTCTTCCAAGACCCACAAAGTCTCTATAGATGAAGTAAAGAACCTTTTTGTGCTGTTCATCTGTTAGATTTAGTCCGAGCTCTCTTAGAAGTTCGCTTACCTGTTCTCGGAGATAAGAGATTATCTTATCTCTTCCTTTCATAGAACTCAAAGAGACGTCTATCTTTTCGGAGAGATTCTCTTTTATCGTGTTGAGAAGCATCTCATCTTCTTCGGAGAGTCGTGGCTCCTCCACTTTGTATATAATTGCCTTCTCTTTCTCATCCCATTTTATATGTGCGTAGGCGAAAGGCTTGATTAAAGGATACTTTACATCAACCTCGGATAGTTTTTCTGCCTTACTGACCATTTTTATGTCTTGTTTATCGCTTATTGTAAAATCGAAGTCATCTCCAAGCTCAAAAACTAATTCTTGATCCTCATAGTTCCCTGAGATCGTCTCCTTGAGATCCGAAAATAATGACATCTCTACTAGATATGATTGTCGGGCTTGTTAATAATACCAACCCAGAAACTACATTTTCTCCAGAGACTCGATTCCTAGAAGCTCTAATCCTGTATCTGTTACTTCTACGAACAACTCGACTAACTTCAGCCTTCTTTTTGTATCCTTTTC
Organism: Nanohaloarchaea archaeon B1-Br10_U2g1; assembly: GCA_001563875.1. GTDB lineage: Archaea > Nanohalarchaeota > Nanosalinia > Nanosalinales > Nanosalinaceae > B1-Br10-U2g19. The sequence goes on from LKMN01000015.1 coordinate 14,568, forward strand.
CTCTACATCTAAAACAGGGCATTCGTGGTAGAAGGTGTTGAAAGCCTCACATAGCGTTGAAAGATAGTTGGCTACTTTAACGGGTTCTCTCTGTTCTGCAGCGTTTTCCACTTTTTCAGGGAACTCTCCTATCTTTTTGAGAAGACGGTACTCTGTCTCATTAAACTCTCCCATGAACTCTCCTTCGGTATCTGCTTTCTCCATTATGCTTTTGGCACGTGTATTGGAGTACTGCAGGTAAGGACCTGAGTCTCCTTCGAATGACAGAACATTATCCCAGTTGAACTCTATATCTTTTCTACGTGAAACCTTAAGGTTTGCGTATTTGACGGCTCCTAGACCTATTTTTTCAGCGTTTTCAAGTCTTTCTTCGTCTTCAATCCTTTTCTCCGCTTCTTTAACCGCCATATCTAGAAGATCTGAGAGAGTGATGATATTTCCTTCTCTTGAAGACATGCCTCCTTCTTCAAGGTTTAACATACCGTATGAGATATGTTCGTTCTCTAAGTCTGTTATACCGAATTTTTCAGTGATTTTGAAGAGCTGTTGGAAATGAAGCTCTTGTTCTGAACCCACTATATACAGGTTCTGGTCGAAACCCTCTGACTCTCTTTTCTCGATATTGGCTATGTCGCGTGTGATATAAAGTGTTGTGCCGTCTGATTTCCTTACAATTATGCTAGGAAGGTCTTCGTCTTCGAACTCGGCGTAAATACTTCCGTCTGGATCTTTATCGAATATATTTTTTTCAATACCTCTTTCGACTATTTCATCTCCTTTCTCAACTACTTTAGACTCTCCTGTTATCCTGTCGAACTCTATGCCCATCCGCTCATACTCTCTCATGTCGTATTCGATGGTGAACTCTCTCAGCTTTTTCCAGAGTCTTTTGGCTTCCTCATCTCCATCTTCTAATCTTTTGGACCATTCGGCTGCTTTTTCCACCATTTCTGGGTCGTTTTCTGCTTCTTCATGGAACTTCACGTAGAGATTGTAGATATGGTCCATAGGGTTTCTGTCCAGTTCTTCCTCTGAACCGTACTTCTTGAAGGCGAATATAGACTTTCCGAACTGCGCTCCCCAGTCTCCAATATAGTTTTCGGAAGTCACGTTGTAACCTGAGAACTTCAGTATTCTCTGCAGAGAGTCTCCCAAACAGTTGTTTCTAACATGGCCGATATGCATAGGCTTGGCTATGTTCGGAGATGAGAACTCCAGCAGAACTTCTTCTTCTTTCCTGTTAATGCCCATTCTGCTTGACTCAATCTGTTCAGAGATCTTTTCTGCGTAGACCTCTCTGTTTAGATGGATGTTCAAGTAGCCTGGACCGGCTACGGAAGTCTCTTCTATAAACTCTAGGTTCTCAAACTGTTCCTCAACTTCTTCAGCAAGTTTTCTGGGGTTAGCTCCGTTCTTGGAGGCTGCCTTCATCACAGGGTATGCGAAGTCTCCGTGTTCGGGCTCAGGTAACTCTATATCGTTTTCATCTACTTCTACTTCGAGCCTTTTTTGGAGCTCTTCCGCCAGCTTGTTTTTGATTTCTTTCATAATACTGGTTGTTTTGTTAAACTTCAAAACGTTTGTTTAGGTAAGACTACTGAGAGATCTGTCTTTCAAGCAGTTCTAAGATTTTTTTACTGTTCTTAAGGGTTTTGTTCTCTATATCGAGCGGGGGAGCTACCTCTACCAGGTCTCCATGGTCGGGTTCCACAGCTTCTATCACTTTTCTTACGCTGTCTATACCTAGTTCTCCGTCGGTATATCCTGTTCCGGGTGCAAGTTGTTCTTTCAGTACGTCTATATCTACTGAAAGATATACAGGTTGTTCGTCTTCTTTGAACTCTCGTAAGAACTTGTCGAGTTCAGATGAACGGTAGATGTTTAGGTTCGAACCGTGCATGAACTGCTCTTCGTCACCATCGATCTGTGTTATACCAACAAGATATATCTCTTCTTCAGAGAATCCATGTCTCAACAGCTCTCTAACAACAACGTCGTGTGAAACATGGTTTTCAACTTTCTCCTTCAGATCAAGATGAGAGTCAAGCCATACAAGCTTCAAACCAGGATTTCTTCTTTTCAAAGCACGTATGACAGGGTAAGAAATGGAGTGGTCACCTCCTAAAGATATCAAAGGCTTTTCGTAGTCCAGAAGCTCTTCAGTATTATCTTCAATCCTTCTATGTGTGTTTTCTAGGCTGAACTCGTCAGGGAAAACATCGTCAACCAAAACATTCTTTGAGAATTCAAAACCGTCTAGTATCTCTTCTGGACCGTTCAAGGTACCTTTACGCGGATTCCTGTGAATACCTATATCGCATGGAAGCTTCTGAATAACGATATCTGCTTCGTCTAGGGAGTTAACCTTCATCTGTTGTCTCCTGAGCCTTTGATCTTCCCTCTATCCTTCCTATCAAACAGTTTATCTATATTGGCCTCTGCAGCCTCTGACATCTCGTAGCCTAGTTCATCTAGCAAACGTGCAATATACCAGAGACAGTCACCTATCTCATCTCTTATATCATCTCCAAGCTCTTTGTCATCTCTGATAGATTTCTTAACTTTCTCTGCTACCTCCCCGGCCTCACCGTTTAAACCCAGAGCTAAATATTCTATAGCGTTTTCCTCAGGATATACAGCTGTTTCACCTGTTTTTTTCTGGTAGTCATCAAACTCCATAAAGAATAGTAAGATTGTAAGTTCTAAAATACTTGGCGAAACGTACCAATAAAATTTAACATAGATCACCCATAAACGGTAGTTGTCATGTCAGATACTGAGAACTTTCTCGAACACAGCTTCCACGACTCCTTTCTGAAAGGAGTAGAAAGAGACGGTAGAGACGTAACCTTAGTTATAGACACTGATATTTACTGGTTCCCCGGGAAACCGATTACTTTACTCAGACTGGTTTACGCTGACAGTATTTCAGAGCTACAGGATCTTGCAGTTAAACAAAATTTGAACGATATTATAATACAGAAAGCAAAGGTAGTAAGGGAAGACGATGGTTCATTCAACTTTAAGCTAGTAATAGAAATGACGTCAGGAGAAGTAAAAGAGTGTAAATGTTACAACTTCTGGACTGAGAGAAAAGAAGAGTATAAAGACTACAAAACTACTTCTCACACATAAAAAGTGTACGGACCCGGGGGGATTTGAACCCTCGACCTACCGGTTAGAAGCCGGTTGCTCTGTCCAGGCTGAGCTACGGGCCCTTACGTATAGTTACCTTAGAAAGGTTAAGGGTTAAAAAAGAATCTTTTTTCGTTAGATAAATATTCCTGCGTGAAGTGTTATAGTGAATACTCCCACGCCTAAACTTGTAGCGATAACAGTTTTCGGAGCTATCTCAAAACCCGAATCCGCTTCATAGTACTGAACTAATCCTCCCTGTGAAGAAGGCATACTTGACTCATTGCTCTTAGCCATACTACATTATAAGCTGTGAAAGCTTCAAAAAGGTTACTTAGAGTATAGAAAAAAGATACGTATCCCTGAAAAATATGGTTCGACCAAACGTGGTACAACCGTCAGAACAGGCCCTGAACTGTTAGAGCTCAGGCCGAATACCGTCCGTCGAGTTGGAACCCGTGATTAGTAGTGGTCGGCTGAAATCCTCGTTGCCTTGGATCTTACACCGCCACTCTATCAAACTCGTCTTCTACGAGAACGGATGCGGTCTCTTTTTGAGGTAGTTTTCGAGCTTAGATGCTTTCAGCTC
>LKMN01000024.1 GCA_001563875.1 Nanohaloarchaea archaeon B1-Br10_U2g1
GTTGACGAGGGAAAGTACAAGATCGATAATGTCGACGTACTGCAGTCAATGCTTTTCGAAGGACAGATAGAAGACACAAACAACAGAGGAGTAGAGTCCTATATGGAAATTTTAGATGATGGAATAAGAGAGACAATCGATGTAGGTTCAAACGGGGATTTCTCCGAAAGACTTGATCCTGTTACAACTGGAGAGATTGAAGATGCGTTAATATATGACAATATCGAGATAGGTTTTGGAGACCAAGACGATCCTACAAGCATACTATACGCCTCAGATGTAAACCTTTCAGACAATGAAGGAGCGTTAAGATACAACTACGAACATGATGCTAACAATGTTGAAGAAGACGGTATGAACCCTGTAAACAAAATGTCTCTGGAGTTCGGTTATCCTCTTGAAGATCCTAAGATCCGTATGGCTTTCGATCCGGAGAGGGTTGACCCTGAGGACGTAAGAGTTTTCGAATGTGATAACTGGAACTTCTTCGGACAAGAGTGTAGAACTGATAGCTGGGATACGATTGATGAAAGCGATGTTGAGATAAGAAGAGGACAGACATATTACGCAGAGTTCCCGGCAGAGCCTTATGAAGTACCTAGCGGCGACCATCATGAAGGGCAGGAAATCCTTAACAGCGCGTACGTAATAGGGACTACCGCAGATCTAGACCTTAACGACTACAACCTACGTATAAGTGGAGTAGAAGATGAAAGCGTTGTAATAAACGATGATATAGAGTTTATGGGAAGGGTGATTGATGAGAACAGTAACGAAATACCTAACGCGGACGTCGAGATAAGACTTTCAACATCAGATGAGGAATATATATATGAAGGAAGTACTGATGAAACCGGTAACTTCGTAGATGTTGAGGGAGAGGCGCCGGGGTCAGCCGGACAGTACGCGGTAGACGTAACAGCGGATAAGGACGGCTACAACGAGTTCTCACATACATATGAGAACCGTCTGGAAGCATATGTTGAGGAAGGTATAAGGATTGATTTCCCTGAAATAAGAGATACTCTGGAGCTGACACCTGGAGAAGAAGAGGAGACAGAAGTAACTATAGAAAATATTGGACAGAAAGAAGTGGAAGACGTAACAATAGATCTTGATGGAGACACAGAATATGCGGAACTGGACGAGTCAAGATTCGGTACTATCGATCCTGAATCCGAGAGAACACTGACACTTGCAGCGGAACTGCCTGATGACTTCCAGGACTCCAACTATCCGAACTTCGATATAAGTGCTGAAGGAGACTCCAACGGTGAACAAGTAGACTACGCCAACACTTTATACACAACAGTGGTTGGAACAGTATCGTCTGAGGAGGAAAACGAAACGGAAGAGGAGACTGGGGAGGAGGCATCAGAACTACCAGAATCAATCGAAGAGTTTGAACAGGCAACAGGGGAGTTCGTAGCAAGCCAGTCAAGCCTTAACCTAGCTCTAGGCCTTATAATGGTATTTGCAACAGTTCTGGCCGCAGCCGTCAAGAAAAACAATGATGAAGATGGACACAGACCAGAGAGGGATCTCAACCGTCCAAGAATCGAAAAACCTGATCTATCCGGATCCCAGTCAAGAGTTCAGCATGTTAAGCCAGAGAACAGTGTCGAGGAAGATATAAAGGAGATGGGTGAAGACGATGAAGTCGATGAGACCATTGAAGCTATAGCAGAAGAAGTGGAATCAGATGGTTCTGAGAAAGAAGAAGATGAAGCTGAGGGGTCCGAGCAAGAGGAAGAAAATGAAGAGGATTCCGATGGTTTTGTGTGTAGCGTGTGTGGGGAGGATTTTGATACCGAGTCAGGAAGAAAGCTCCACGAACAGGCACTACACTAGAGTACAACCGGTATTCAAATAGGCTGAGTGTGAATTTGGGAACCATGAGTGTCAGAAGAAAGATTTACAGGGCTATCAAGATATTAGTTCTCTGGAGGATATCGTCCAAGGCTTGGAGTAAGATGAGGAAAGAAATAGCGAGACTAAGTTATGGGAAAAACTCGGATAACAAATAAAATATCAGAAGAGGGTTATCAACAAAGGCTCTTTGAACCCCAGAATTTAGAGTAGTTAAACTATCTCTTAATCTTCTCTTTCAGCCTGATAAGTTTACGTTTGATTGCTGCAAAACGGGGTTCTGTGTACTGCTGTCCTTCTAAAGCATGGGAAAGTTTTCTGATCTCCATAGCTGCCTCTGATATAGGATCGTATACTAGAAGAGGGGTGTTGTGGAAAAGACTTTCCTTCATCTTCTGGTCGTAAGGTACTTTAGCTAGGACGTCGCTTTCTGTCATCATCTCTACTTCCCTTTCAACAAGCTCGGTCTCTGGATTGTTGTCCATTTTGTTAACTATGGTTCCTAGAACGGCTTGATGTCTCTGTTTTGCTTTTTCAACTATCTGCGCTGCATTTATTCCTGCGGTCTGTGTCGGCATAGTTACAATTATGAGTTCATCACATGCCTCCATCACTTTCTCTACTGTACTGTTTAACCCTGGAGGACAGTCCACAAGCACATAGTCTGATTCTTTACCGGCTTCCTCCAGTACATCACGTAGAAGTGATAGATCTGGCTCTACCTCGTGTATCTCGTTTGATGCCGTAATAGCTTTCAAACCGGTTGGATGCCTAAATATTGCGGATGAAGGCTCTGCTTCTTCATGCAGAACGTCTTGCATCTTTACAGGGTGGTCATATCTCCCTAGATGTACTCCGAGGTTTGAGGCTGAGAAGTCTGCATCAACAAGTGTCACTTCTTTTCCAAGCTGTTTTAATCCGACACCTATGTTAACACACATACTAGTCTTCCCTACTCCTCCTTTACCAGAAATAAGTCCTATTACCCTTCCATTCATCTAGTAAAGGTTAACGTCTCCGAGTTAATAAATCCTATCTGTACAGTCTGTTTCCCTGCAAGAAGTGTTTCAGTATACGTCTCTCTCCACCAATATATTTAAGATTGCTACTATGAAGAAATAAATATGTCTAAGTTTTGGGGGATTACGGGGATAACAGTAATTATAGCAGTTCTAACACTTGTAACGGTAAACGCGGCGACCAACGGAATACATTTCACAGATCTCGAAACGAAATGTGTATACGAAGACGCCTCAGACCCTACAATAAATTTTCAGAAAGATAACAAAGTACAGTTCTACGGAAGCTTCGACTACCCTAACGTAAAGGCTGATCTGGATTACGATTACACGAAAACAGATGACAGAGTAGTACTGAACATTGTAGCAGAGAACGGTGAAGAACCTGAAAACTTTAGAGATACGTGCTTAGGACAAGTGATCTACGATGCAGAGACAGAGCCGCTCCCCGAAGGAAGATATCTCCTACAGTTAGAACACAATGGGGAAAAACAGGAAGAAATGATAGTAAGAACAAGATAAGCGTTTATACTGTCAACAAAGAAAAATTTGGTACTCTATTCTTGCTTTTCTACCCCGTGATCCTCTATGTAGCCAAGATCATTACCTAAGATTACAAAGTATACGAAACTTGAAGCCATGACTACTGTGAAAACAGCTGCAAAAACTGTTTCGCTTCCTGTAAAAATAAATGCCAGCCCCGAAAGTATCATGGCGTAAAGAAAGCCCGGCCAGTAAAGATAAGGAAGTTTGAGCAGCCTATCTAAGGCCAGCTTTAGAATACTCTTGATTCTGCTCATGACTGGTCCATCTTACTTCTTCAGTGTGAAGGTTACCTCGCCGTCCTCGTTCTCAACTCTCAGCTTGTCCTCTTTTGCCAGCCATCCAAGAGCCTGGTTTAGAGAGTCTGAATCAACTTTTTCTGGTGTATAGTTCAGAAGTTTGTCCTTGGTTGCTTTACCATGAGAGTTTAACGTTTCATAGACCTTTCCGGCTGAGCCTCCTACCATCGACTCTATATCAAACTCGTACCCGGGGCTGTCAGAACTGTCCTTCTCTGCCTCTGCAACCTTTAAAACAGTCTCTATAGCTACGTCAGGTGAAACCGATATAGAATCTATCCCTTCATCTACCAGAAACTCTGTATAACCTTCATGAGTTGAAGGTGCGTCTCCACAGATACCTACGTGACAATCTTTCAAATGAACGCTTCTGATAAGTCTTCTGATAGACTCCTCTACAGCAGGGTCTCTTTCGTCAAATAGATCTCTCAGTCTTTCGCTGTTACGGTCAATCCCTAGAGTGAGCTGTGTTAGGTCGTTGGTACCTACTGAGAACCCGTCAAAAACGTCCCCAAACTCTTCAGCTCTGATAATATTCGAGGGAATCTCGGCCATCACATAGACTTCTATATCTCCTTGATCCAGTCCGTACTCTTTCATCTTGGCGCGAACGTTCTTACCTTCCTGCACCGTTCTACAGAAAGGAACCATAACTGTCAGGTTGTCTAGATCAAGCTCGTCGATACATCTTCTCAAAGCCTTACATTCAAGTTCGAAAGCCTGGGAGAAAACACTGTCGTAGTAACGTGAAGCACCTCGGAAACCAAGCATGGGGTTGGATTCATCTGGCTCGTACTTTTCTCCGCCCTCGAGGTCTGCGTACTCATCCGATTTAAAATCGCTGAGTCTCACAACTACCTGATCAGGATAGAATGCGGCACCTATCTTGCCTATTCCGGAGCGTAAAGCCTCAACAAATTCTTCTTCCTCGCCTTCCTCAACAAGCTTCAACGGATGTTCGCCGAGTTCACTAGAGATAATAAACTCTTCACGTACCAGACCTACTCCGTCTACAGGAAGTTCAGCATACTCAAAAGCCTCTTCTGGCTCACCGATATTTATCTGTACGCTAGTATCTGTCTCAGGAACACTGTCTAAGTGGTGTTCGTTTACTGTGAAATCAAGTAATCCTTCCCAAACCTTTCCTTTGGAGCTGCTGCAGTCTACCGTTACTTCTTGACCGTCTGAAAGTTGGGAGGTGGCGTTTTCAGTCCCTATAACTGAGGGCACTCCTATCTCTCTTGAAACAACAGCTGCATGACTGGTTCTTCCACCTTTGTTAGTTATTATGGCAGCAGCTTTCTCCATTACAGGCTCCCAGTCTGGATCTGTAGTATCGGTAACAAGTACTTCTCCTTCTCTGAACTGGTCGATCTGTCTTGGACTGTTTAGTACATGGACTTTTCCATCGCCTATCTTGTTTCCTAGAGCTTCACCTTCCAGTATTAGTTCAGACTCTTCTTCTAGTCGGTAGTCTTCTATTATATTACTGTCTTTCTCAGATTGGAAGGTTTCGGGTACAGCCTCTACAATATACAGTTCTTTTGTCTCGCCGTCTAGGATCCATTCGATGTACATTGGCTGGTCGTAGTGTTCCTCTATCTGTAAACCGTATCTGGCGAGCTCCATAATCTGGTTGTCGGTTATGCAGAACCTTTCTCTCTGATTCTGTGGAACTATCTCTTTCCTGTTTTCTTGACCGTCCTCTTCAAGGTGGTCGTTGTTTCTAACAAGTTTAGCTTCTTTACCTCCTAGTTTTTTCTCTATTATGCCCAGGTTTTCTTTGAAGACCGTGAACTCGTCGGGATTAACTTCTCCCTGCACAACATATTCTCCTAGACCGTAGCTACCGTTTATAGTTACAACGTTATCGAATCCTGTGTCCGGATCCATCGTAAACATTACTCCGGAGGAGCCTAAGTCTGAATGACCCATTTCCTGTACTACTACCGAGAGCTTAATGTTGAGATGCGGTATGTCGTTTTCCTCGCGGTATGAGATAGCTCTGTTTGTGAAAAGAGATGCGTAACAGTCCTTCACTCTTTTCATAAGATCTTGTTTACCGGATACGTTTAGATAGGTGTCTTGTTGGCCTGTAAAGTTCTTCTCTGGTAGATCCTTTGCTGTTGCCGAGCTTCTTACCGCAACTTCGGGGTTTTCAATCCCAAGTTTCTGTTCTAAATCCTCGTAAGTGGTTTTCAGGTCTTCTCTAAGGCTTTTAGGCATATCAGCTTCTTTTATCTGTGATCTTATCTGTTTGCCTCTTCTCTGTAGATCGGTGACGTCATCTATATCCAATCCGTCTAGAAGAGTCTCAATCTTCTCTCTTAAACCGGTTTCATGGATAAAGGTGTCGTATGCATCTGAAGTTGTTGTAAAACCCGGTAGTACAGGCACCTCGACCTTGTTTTGTAACTCTCCTAGATTGGCGCTTTTTCCTCCTACTCGGCCGGTGTCTTCCGCGTTTATATTGTCGAACCAGAGAATGTTTGTCATATTTAAAAAGAGACAGTCCTTCCATTTAA
>LKMN01000016.1 GCA_001563875.1 Nanohaloarchaea archaeon B1-Br10_U2g1
CTGTAGAACAGGTATTGTTCGGTTGGACCCGAACAAAAACACTGGTAGAACGTTCATACTAACCAAAAACAACGGTTGCGGTTGAGTATCTGTGTTTCTCTATGTTCTTGGTAGCTCGTACTCTTCCAGAAGCTGTTCGGCATCGGGACCTGCGTAGATAGAGGTGTCTCTGTCGCCCGATATATGGACTACAGGGTACTGCCTATCTATATCCATGCCTTTCTCCCGTTCCAGGTAGTCGACATGCTGTTCGTAGACATCGTCATCCGGCTCCAGACGGAATACGTCGTATTCCGGCTCTTCCTCTACCTCTATCTCTACTCCTTTCTCCTTGTTGAAGTACGGTAACTTGTCAAACATAACACAGTAAGAAGATGGTTTTCATTTAAACGTTTACTTTTACTTCTCCATATATTTGACAGTTAAAACAGCTATAAACAGTTTCCAAGACATAACAAAGATTAAAAAACTTGTAAAACTATTCAAACAGTATAATTATCTTTAAAACAGTTTTGTAACTATTCTAATAGTTGTTTACCAGTCCCGGAAATCTCTTTCAAAATCTTCTCTGACCTCCTCAGAGCCGTCCGGATCCATATAAACCAAGCCGTAATGGTGCGAGTAATGGCTGGGAGAAAAGTTGAACAACGTTATAACTCCGTAGAAGATGTCTAGCTCGGAAAGACTTTCACTTGTTGAGACCGTTGTAAGCCCGTCACACGCCTCTTCCTCATACACAAGTAGCTCATGCTGCTCACGTAGATACTCCATACTGTCAAAATCTTCGGACATACCGGAACCGTCCAACACCTCCACAAAAGGAAGTTCGCCCTCTCTTATAGATCCTGACATACCTCTAAGCTGTTCTTCAAGCTCCTGCTCCGAACCGTAAAACTCTTCTTCGTACTTGTTGTTCAAAGCCTTTCTAAGATAGTGAAGCTTTTTAAACCGTTTAAGCTCACTGAAAGACTCCTCGATACCGTTCTCAGATCTGAAACCGTTGTAAAGAGGTTCAAGAAAATGATCTAGTAAGGGCTCTATATCCTCAAGCCTGTCCTCATATCTCTGTATACGGTCCTCATAACGTAGCTCTGTAAAATCTCTCATGGTTTCAGCATCTAATACCTTTGTTAGAAAAACTGTTTAAAACCGATCTGTAGAAATCAAAAGAAAAAAAGAAGTAGACTTTTCTACTTCTCGATCCTTGGTGTAGGGATCGGAGGTAGAAGCCCTAAGGTATCAGCGACTCCAACGCTTTGAGAGATACACTTCCTGTAAAGATCGTTCATCAAAGGCACTCGGACATCATCAGGAAGACTTTCATCTTCTTCCCAAGCATCCACAAGCTCTTCAGTATCTCCGTTCCAGAGAACGTTTCCTTCCATCTCTATAGATGCACCGGTCTTATCTCCGACGTTGTAGTTGACAGCGAAACCGAAGTTTATACGCGCAACCTGTTCATCGAAACCTCTAACATCAGCGGCCTCAACAGATTTTATCTCAGGCGAGTAGTTCACCTGAAGACTTCCTTTAGGTACGCCTTTCTTCTTTTCAGCGTTCAAAGAGTCTACATTAAATCCTACTATCATAAAACAAGGAATGGTACAAAAGATTCTTTAACGGTTACGGAAAAAAAGACGATCCTTTTTAACATTTCAGAGACAAACCCATAGGTATGCCAACACCAAAACAGTTAGGAGTACTGGCCGTAGGACTCTTCACATCCGCAGGATTCTTCCTAGGAGGAATCTCATCATTCTCAGGAATGGTGGATACACAGCCGGCTCAGCCCGACAACCAAGCACCTGAAGCCGGAGAGCTACCCGGAGAAAACTTCAACCCGGACGGCTACAACATGGATGCTGAACAGATGTTTATGATAGCGGTCGAGAACGATGTAGTCTTCGTCAACGGTCTATACGAATCCGATGAACAGAGAACTGAACTAGAAGAAACATTTGAAGATATGCCGGAGACATTCGGTAACCGTGTATACGTCGGACTTGAAAACAACGAGTCAGCACTTGCAACAAACTACGGTGTAACAGACTATCCTTCAGCACTTGTAATAGGAGGAAACCAGCAAGCAGTACCACAGCCAATAGAAGCGGATGAAGAAACCGTAAGAGGACAGGTATGTGACTCATTCAGAGAGCTTGGAGCTGAAATAGCGGCTCAATGCTAATAGAACACTTTTTATTCAAATCTTCTTCTTAACATAAATGTGTCGAACGAAAAACTGGAGATCTGGGTCAAACAGAAACTGGACCAAGGAATAGAGCCTGAAAGGGTTAGAAAGGTTCTTAGAGAGACAGGTAGAGATCCCGGTGTAGTCGACCAGGTACTGAACCCGTTCGAGACAGAGAAGAAAAAAGTTGAAGAACAAGGGAAAAAAGATTCAGAGAAAAACTCCAAACAGGAAGAGAAGAACAAAAAGAAGAAGTCCCGGATAAAATCTCTGAAGAAAAAAGTAAGGAAGCCTGAGATATCCCGGCCAAGTATCCCGGCACCTGAGATATCGAAAAAGGATATACCAAGGCCTGACATACCGATAAAACCTTTAGCCGGCATCCTAATGTTGTTGATCGCTACAGGTGTTTTCACAGCGGCCGATATAAGTATAGAAAATCCTTTCACCACCCACTGGGATGAGCCCAGAGACTGTGACGAAATAGAGTCAAGCGTACTTATAGCAGATGTAGAAGCTACAGAAGACGGTGTTACAGCGGAAACAATAGTTACTCGTACGGCTGAAGACGTCGTACTTGAAATATTCGATGAAGGTGAAAGAACAGGTTACACTCTCGAAAGCTTTGAAGGAAGAAAAGAGATAGAGGTAGACGCCTCTGGAGATACAGCTGTATTCCGTCCTACCGGATGCGACAACAGGGCTGTAGCCGATATCTAGATATCGAACGTTTTAGCAAAGTTATTATCTCCCTGAACGTTTGAAGAGTACTTCTCCAGATTTTCATCCGCATCAAACTCTTCATGGTAAGAAGCTGATACCGCGCCTTTCAGACCTTTCAGTGTTACGGAGGCCTGGTAATCCTTAGCAAGCTTTCTAGACACCTGTATCAGTAAACCGATGTTCTCTGTAGGCACCTCCTCTTCTATCACCCGGTCAGTCATCCTCTCACCGATCTCGGTCTCTATATCGTTTTCAAGTCCTTCGAGAACCTTCTCCCGGTTTTTACGTGTCTCAAAGATACTTCTCGACTTTTCAACAACGGTTTCGCCCTCGACTCTAGGCATCTCAACATCCTGATCCATATAATCGGACAGACGTAAGATCTTCTGTCTCAGAAGATCAAGATCCTCACGGAAGCTTTCGACAGTTCTTTCAAGCTGTTCAGCCTCCACAGAGAAGATATCCACAAGTTTTCTCTGAGCCTTTCTATGGTTGTCAGGGCTTTCTACACCAAGCATATCTGAAACGGTTTCAACACGTTCCCTGATACCTTCAATATAGTCGAAAGCAGCGTCACCGGCCTTGTACTCCAGACGGATAACACCGTCCTGAACCTTCCTAGACCCGGTAAACACGAACTCTTCCACCTCTGAGCTTGCGGAGACATGTGTACCTCCACAAGCCTCGATATCAAAGCCGTCAACCTCAACTATACGTACCTCGTCACCTGGAGGAGCACCTCCCTGGTAGATTCGGAAACCGAAACGTCTCTCCGCCTCAGACTTCGAAAGAACGGTTTTTGAAACATCTATATCGTCTAATACAACTTTCCGTATATCCTGTTCCAGACGGTCAAGCGTATCCCTGTCAATATTCTCGTAATGCGTTACGTCAAGACGTGCCTTCTCTTCGGTCTTCTTGGATCCGGCCTGCCATATATGGTTACCGAAGAACTGTTTGACCGCTCCATTAACTATATGTGTGGCGGTATGGTTCTGCATCAGCTGGTAACGTCTCTCCCAGTCAACTACTGCGTCAACAGCCGTACCTTTCTCGAAAGAGTGTCCTGGAACCTTGTGAAGTACTATATCGCCCTGTTTCTGGACATCGGTAACCTTCTCACCGTTTATTATACCTGTATCGTTTACTTGGCCTCCTCCTTCAGGATAGAAGACTGTACGGTCGAGTGCAACCCAGTCGTCAACCGTCTCAACCACTACAGCAGACATCTCTTTCTCTCTTTCATCCTCGTAGTAAAGCAGTTCGGTGCCGGGAACGCCGTCCAGATCAAAACGGTCGACAGCCTCCTCAACAACTTCGTCCTCCGAAGTGACGTGAGCGTAAAAGTCTTCAGGAACCTTGAAACCGGCTTCCTCCATCATCTCCGGTGAAACACCATGGCTCTCGTACAGTTCAACCATGTCATCGACCGAAGGCTGTTCATCCCAGCTCTCAAGCTGTTTCAAAGCGTTTCTACGGGCTTTCTCATACTTCTCGGCTTCGACATCCAGTATCTTCTTGACCTCCGGAAGCTTTTTCTCTAGCTCAGGGAAGATAGGTTTCAGCTCCTCAGCATGCCACTCCACAACATCACCGAGCTCTATACTCCAGTCATAACGTTCTATAAAGTCTTTAGCCCTTCTATAAACCAGTCGAAGGTTGTGTCCGCCCCCGGTGTTCGAAGGAAGCTTTCCATCCGCTAAAGCAAACAGAAGCGCCCGAGTGTGCTCTGCAACACTGTAAAGACCTGCAGCAGGCTTAATCTCATCTTTTAAATCCTTGGTATCTATACCGATCTCTGAGCTTATCTCATCCCATTTAGCATCTATATCCTCTACCTCATCAACGTTCAACTCTCCGGAGTAAGGCAGAAACTGTTCCCATATATCTTGATCGGTCTCTAAACCGATCTCTTCCTTCATATTCTCAAGTACGCTAGGCATTACACATTCGTAGCTCGTCTCTGTACCCTGTGAAATCCAGGCAATTCTTTCATGTCCCATACCCATATCCAGAACACTTAGATCAAGCTCCTTGTACCCGTCCGAGGTAACCTCGTAAAACATGTATACCTGGTTCCAAAGCTCAAGACCGTCAACGAAGAACTCCATACAGGCACCTAGGTTTCCTCCTCCGCCCCAGGCATCCTCATGAAGAACAAGATCTTCTTTAGGTATACCAAGGACGTCTACAGCGAAATCAAACATATCCTTGAAGTAACGGTCCTGATCATACTCTTCTCTCGGTCTGAACGCTAACTGCCCTATCATAACAAAGTTGGTGTAATGTCTACCGGTGATACCTACGTTGTCAACGTCGTTGAAACGAAGACTTGGCTGAGGGATCACAAGCTCTTTGGCGGGCGGCTCTGCCTCACCTGAAACAACGTAAGGCTGGAAGCAGTAGATTGAAGCTCCTGTAAACTCTACATCATCTCTCCAACGAGCCACAACAGGGTAACGGTCTATAGAGCTGTAACCTCGGTCCTCCATATGGTCTCTGAACGCGTTCCAGGCCTCTGTATACGAAAAACTTTCGGAAGTAGGTGAATCATTGATAAAGGTGTAGCCGTCACCACATTCAGGTTCTCCACAGACATCTCTCTCATTAAAACTCCAGAAATAGACTCCGCAATTACTGCAACGACTTCTATTGAATCCTTCATCCCTTAGTACATCAGTTGCAAAGAATTTGTCGGGATTGTCTGAGGCTTCTTCTTTAATCTGTTTTTTCAGCTCGTCGAGCGTAGGCATACAGAAACCTGTAGTCGAGAATTTTTTTATCACATACCCCTACTACATTTATCACTGGCCAGCTCTCTCAAGCACTATACTTCCAATCCCAGAAGATTTTCACTCTCCTTTCAGCTTGTCCGTAGCATCCTTGATCTTGTCGGATATATCTAGGTCAAGTTCTTCGGCTTCCTCGTAATCTTGGTCTTTCAGAGGTGTTATGCCCCCGACTTCCGATAATACCGTTGTCAGATCTTTCTCCGTATCCACTATATACTTTGAACCGTTACGTAGAGAGTTCTGAACTGTTTCAAGTTTCTTGTGTTCTTGGGCTTCTCCTTTGAAATGCTGTCTTAAGGCTGTGTTAACAAGCTGTATCTCATTTGCCTCTGCTGTAGCCCGTAGCTCGATAGCTTTAGCGTCTCCCTCTGCTTCAAGTACTGCAGCCTTTTTCTTACCTTCAGCCTCTTCAATAGCAGCTTTCTTGTTTCCACGCGCCTCTATCTCTGTGGCTTTAGCATCGTCCTGTGCCGCGTCTTTACGGTTCTCTGCTTTAAGTATCTCGTTCATTGACTCCTGGACATCGCTAGGAGGAGTTATCTCCTTCATCTCTACACGTACAACATCGATTCCCCAGGCATCCGTATCCTCTTCAAGCTCGCTGTGAAGCTTCTTGTTGATCTTCTGTCTCTCCGAGTTAACCTCTTCGAACTGTTTTGTACCTATAACGTTTCTGGCAGTGGTCTGCGCTAGACGCGTAATCTGTTTCTCGTAGTCGTCAACGTTGTAGAAACTTTTCTTCACATCGTCTTCGTTCGGCCTCACCTGGTAGTAGACATCGAGATCAACGTTAGCGTTCAGGTTTTCTCTTGTGATCATGTCGCTTGGCTGAACGTTCTTCATCTGTTCTGTAATATTTCTCTTGTAGATCTTATCCATCCAAGGCACTAGAAAATGTATCCCTGGTTCACAGTAACGGTGGTACTCTCCGAACCGTTCGACAACAGCTCTCTGATCAGGTCTAACAATTTTGAAAGTAGAGAACATCACGGCTGCGAAAGCCAGTACACCGACTATAATTACCCAGGTAGCTACCATAAAACTATCTTAGATCTCAGAGAATATAATAGCACGGCCGATATCCGTCACTACTCTAAACCTATATCGGTCTCTTCACCGTAGCCGTAGAACTCAGTCTCGGAGTAAGCATCAGCTAAGCCGCTGAAACTTATCAGTCCTTCGTCATCATCTTCTATATCTGAAGTAGAGCGGTAGGCAAGCTTCAAAGGTCTGTGGTTATCCTTATCGATCCAGAGATAGGTGCTGAACTCTACTATGTTCTCCTCATCCATCTCTTCCTCGGCCTCAGCCGTCTCGTTACCAGGACTGTCGGAGTGAAGGTTTAGAAGCTTCGAGAAATGTTCTGAGACATCGTCTGTCTCGGTATCTACAGACAGTACATATGCATCCGTCTCTCCAACCTTTTCAGCCCCTAAAAACTCGGCAGGCCTATCCTCTACGATACTGAAATCTACGAACGGGTTCTCATCAAAACCTGTCTCGAAAGTAGTTTCTGTATGTTCTCCTTCCGATACTGTCTCTACTAAGGTATCGTTCTCAGTTACATTTGTCTCGGCTTCAAAACCTGTAGAGTTTGACAGTGTTAAAAGCCTGATATCGGTTTCTCCAGAGCTTCGTACCTCTGAAACCTTTTCCGAACGGTTGAAAACACCTTCAGAGTCTGAACCTATACCTATATCTATCCAGCTAGTTGTTACAAGCAGTTGGTTGGTTGAGTTCACTTTGAAGGTTTCAGCGCTGTTAAAACTTTCAATAGAGCTTTCCAGCAGCTCTTCAGCTGTCTTGTTCAGCTCGGTTTCTTCGGTATCAGGCTCTATATCATACTCAAGTCCTTCCGCCTGACCTAGACATCCTGCTGAAACCGTTACAAGCCCTAGTAAAACCGTTAGTAAGATTTTATTATCCATGAAAACAAGCTTCTTAACCCACTATTTTAACTATCCCGGTTTTTGTTCTACGGATTTCGAATAAAAATAAAGAGTAAAAGAGGTTTTAAGCCTCTGGAAGTCTCTGGTTGAACTCTACCAATGTGCTGTAGAACACTACAGTGGTTAGAGCACCTACCAGTGCAACTAAAGGACCTAGCACGAAGTTTACAGCGCTACCTCCGAATGCTGTTGAAACCGCGGAAACCGGTATCAGCACTACGTAAAGCAGTGCAACCGGTATAAGCGAGATAAGCATTCTCAGCTTGTTGTCGTCTGATCTTTGAACGCTGTTGTCCAGAGATTCAAACAGTCTTGAATCGTTTACAACTATCTCTGGCAACGCATTGATCAGTGCTGTAAACACGTACGCAACAACTCCCAGTGATGCAACTCCTAGTAATACTCCTAGAAGTCCTGTAAGCACAGCTATTGCTGTTGAACCTGCTGCAACACCCATCCCTGTAAATCCTAACGTTAGTGCTCCTGCTACTAAAGCAGGAATGAACGCAAGGGTCAGGAATACGGTGAACACAACGTTCACACCTACAAGTCTTAGGAAAGGCCAGATAATGTTCTCTGTAAACTGGGCTTTCTCAAGCTGCATCTCATCCAGGGCTCTGAAGGATCCGATCAGTAACAGGATTCCTGCTATACCGGCCACTATAGACACTAGTACTCCCAGGAAGGCTACTACGCCTCCTGCCTCGTAAGTATGTCCTGCGGCGATATTCAGTAGCTGTAGCACGAAAAATGCTGCTATCAGCTTCAATCCTATCTCTGACTTCGCCTTCTCAAATACCGACCCTAAAAGGTCGCTTATATCTAAAGCCATACCTTGTTAATTGGTTTTTTATCCTTAAAAATAGGTTAGATGGTCCAGAACCGAAGAATAGATTATAAGCATCGGTAATCTGTCTCTCAGGATAACTTTCTGTGTCTTTATTCTTTTAGGAGCGATGCTTCGGGACCACTTTTTTCAGAAAAGTACGGCGAAGAACATGGTTATTTGAGATATGTGGGAAATAAGGAAGGATGGAAGACCTTTAGAATAGGTCTCCTAGTCCTTCAGCTGCTTCGTCTTCGTCAGCTTCGTCTTCGTCGTCTTCCTCTTCTTCTTCCTCTTCTTCAGCTTCTTCTGCTCCTGTGTCTGCTGCTGGTGCTGCTGCTCCGCCTGTTGCTACTGCGGTTTCCATTGCTTCTTCAATGTCTACGTCTTCTAGTGCTGCGACGAGTGCTTTGATTTCTGTGTCTTCTACTTCTAGTCCTGCTGCGTCGACGATTTCTTGTAGGTTTTCTTCGTTAACTTCTTTTCCTGCTTCGTGCAGGGTTAGTGCTGCGTATACTAGTTCCATGTTGGTTTAACCTCGATACCATGGTTTTCCTATACAAACCTTAAATAAGGTGTTTACATAATTGAATACAAATGAGTCTGGGTTTTTCAGATCTGCCGGAAGAGACCAGAGTCAGGCTCTCCCAAGAAGGAGAAAGAGAACTCTGGCACCGCATAAACGAGTTCGGAGGAATCAAAACGTTCTCTAAAGCCTTCAACTACTCCCCAACAAAGATGTACAACTGGAAAAACAAGGGCTCATACGTTCCTATAGAGCTTGTAAGAAAAGTGATGGGAAACAACGCATCAGAACAAGTAACCGCATACAAAGGGAAAGGAAGAAGCAAACCGGTAGAAAACCCTGTCTTCCCGCTTCCGGAGAACAACGAACTTCTAACCCGTATAGACTGCTCCGTAAACCTCTCCAAAGGAACACCTATATACCAAGCAAACGATCGAGGACAGATAGAACGTTTCCAAGAACTTCTAAACCTTTATGGAGACGTACCTCACAAAGTCTACAACCGTGGCTCGGTCCATGAACTAAGATACTCTAAACACATGCACAAAATACTCCAAAAAATGGATTATACGGAACATTTAGCCGCACAGATAGATGAAAAAGGAACTATAAAAGAAAACAGTATAGAGATTGGACAGAAAAAGCTGAATCCTTCAGAGTTCGAAGGACAGCTCCACCACACTGAAAAAAGGCTCAAGCTCGCTCTTCTTAAAGACGATAAAGAAACGGTAAGAAAGATAATGGTAGAACAGGCTGAAAAAGTCGAGAAAACATTCGGAAAATAAAAAATCAGATAATAAAGGAAAAGGAAGGATTTAGAAGAGAAATCTTACTCTTCCGTCTCCTCAGAATCGTCGTCCTCAGACTCTTCTACAGCTTCTAAGTCAAGCTGAGAGTCTACACCGCGAGCGTTGGATGCTGCGTAACCAACCGATTCCTCGATCGTGTCTTCCACAGGAAGACCTTCTGAAACCGCAACGTTCTTCGCCTTTCTTGAGGCTTCTCCAACAATTGCGGGAGCGGTTGTAGCGTTGACAACTCCTGCGTTAACTGCAAGGTTGAATGCGCCTGAAGCTGCTGCTTCAACATCGGATCTGTACTGTTCCGTATCGATATCCAGTTGATCGGAAGTGAATACTTCTCCTTCGCTGTAAGCAATCTTCAGATCCAAACCGATCTCTAAAGGCTCAATACCGATCTGGTTAAGGATTTCTACTCCATCGTCATCGATAGTCTCTCCTTCCTCAATGATTACACCAGGGTTCTGTACATGGATAGTTCCATCGTCTACCTGTACCTGAAGACCTGCGCCCTGTAGCTTTCCAAGCATAGGTCCTGGACCGATACCTGTGTCACCGTCAGGAATCTCTATATCGTTTGGAGCTGTCTCTCCGCCCTGTGCTGCTGCACTCGTCTTGTTTCTCTGGATAAGTGAGTAGAGCTGGAAAGGATCTTTCTCTGAGAAGATGAATGCTGGCTGCATCGCTTCACTTGGGTCAAGAGTTGTGATATCGTCTTTCTCCGCGTTCTCTAAAGCGATCTCCATCAGGTTCTTTCTTTCCATCCTGACGTTAGCAAACTCTTTCATCTCTTTCTTGATCTCTTGAAGCTGTTTGGCCGGAAGACTCTGCATGTCCAGTATACCGACTACTGATGCTTCTTCTATCTGTCCCTGTAACTGTTCAACAATCTGCTCCTTGTCTTCACGTGTCAGTGTTTTCGGTGTTGGCTGTACCATCTTACTCTACCTCCACAGGTTTACCCATCGTGGTCTTCACTAGAACTGATTTGATATTGTTGTTTCCTTGTGGAAGCTCTCTTTCGATAAACTCGTAGACTGCTGAAGCGTTTCTACCTACGTTTTCAGGATCTTGACCTTCGTTCCCTACTTTTAGCTGTAGTAGAGGATCTTCTTTCAGTCTTAGAGTTACCGTGTTCCTAAGTGATTCGATATCATCTGTCGGGTCCTCTCCCGGCTGTACAGGATCCGGCATCATGTTTCTTGGTCCGAATACCTGTCCTAGATGTTGACCGATCTTAGGCATCAGAGGCGCCTCCGCTAGAAGGAATGAGAACTCTTCCGCTAAATCTTTAGCTTTTGAAGGATCTTCATACATTTCTTCTAGTTCGTCTTCGCTTACCTCGCGGTCTGCGTTGTCAACCTGTGAAGACACTGTGTCTCCGATTACCGCAATCTTTACTTCTTCATCTGCTTGGTAAGGAAGTTTTAGATCTTCGTTGAAACGGTTGTCAGGATCTGCTAGATCGAGATCCTTAAAGTTGACAATAAGATCGATACTTTCTGTGAAGTTTCTCTGTTCTCCGTCTTCTACTGCCTGTTCAACTGCTGTTTCAAAGTTCATATCTAGATTCCCTCCTCGGCTTCTAGCCTGTCATCGAACTTTCCTTCATCGATTTGTTGTTGTACTTCGTATGCGTCTTCTCCATCGATAGTGATTCCCATTGACTGTGCTGATCCTATCACTTCTTTTACTGCTCCTCTGAGATCCATTGCAAGCAAGTCTGACTCTTTCATCCTTGCGACTTTACATGTCTGTTCGAAAGACATGTCTGCTACTTTGTTTACGTTTGGTTCTCCTGAGCCTGAGTCGATTCCTAGTTCGTCTTTGATCAGTGCTGCCATCGGGGGTTTTCCTACTTCGATTTCAAAGTCTCCGGTTTCCTCATCGACTTCTACGTCGACAGGTACTTCCATTCCTTCGAAGTCCTTGGTTTCTTCGTTTATTGCTGACACAACCTCTCCTACGTCCGCGGGCAATGGCCCGAGCTCCGGTCCTAGAGGAGGTCCTGCGGAGGCTGAGCCTCCTTCTACCAGCGTGTTTATGGTAGTCTTGTCTCCCATTTTATTGTTTCACCTTTTTTGGTATAGTATCGTTTTAGTCTTGGTTTGCTTTTCTTCTGACAGTATCGACGTCTACGGTTGTCGGTATTGGTACTGCGGCGTCAAGAAGTTCTATAGTAACTTCTCGGTTTGTATCGTCGATTCTGTTGATTTTTGCATCTTCTCCTTTGAAGGGTCCGCCGACCACTTCTACCTTGTCTCCTACTTCGAGCTTGATCTCTTCCTCCTCTTCGCTGAGGTATTTCTCGATCTCATCGACTTCTACTTCCTCTTCTATTACTCCTCTGAGATGTCTTAGCTCGCTTGCAAGGTCTTGGATCTCTTGTTTGGATCCTTCTATGAATATATATCCTTTCAGGTCTTCCGGATGGAAAACCGCGTTTATATCAAGGTTTTTGGATTTGATCTTGCTCCGCATTTCTTCTATAGCGGTTTTCTCTCTTCCACGTGTGGTTCTGGCGGTAAGTATCATTGTTTTATCCTATCATCTGTGGTAGTAGGTTTGAAGTGAGGTAGAACAAAAATCCTATGAGCCCGATACCTATTATTCCTATGCCTGTAACTTTTGCTGCCATTGAAAACTCTTCTCTGTCAGGCTTTGTGGATATCTGAAGCACTCTTTTGTATTCGTTGAATTTTGACTTCAGCTGGTTCTTCCACTTTACGGGTTCGAACTCCATTGTTCTGTTTACACCTCTAGGACCCGTCAGTTAGAACTAGAACTGTCTAGCTCCCTCCCACCGCAGGTGGTTCTAACGGGTTATGTTAAAAAAGGGCACGAATTTTTATAAGGGGTTTGATACAGCTATGGATCAGCTTTGTAGTCGGGACATATCTCTTCAGACCTGTAGCTGGATACACTTCGGGAGTAAGGATAAGGCTCGTTCTGGTCTAAAGAATAGTTTTCAGATTCAAAACCTTCTGTATCGCAGGTTTCAGCATCACTAAATTCTATATCTCCTGCCTCCGGTTCTAATACTCCTCCCAGACTGGCCAATCCTACAACCCCTGATCCAAATACTTTGAGGATTCCTCTTCTGCTGTAGTCGTCCATAATTAGTTTATATGAACTCTACGCCGAGCTCCTTCTCGATCTCTTCTTCGTATTCGTCGCTATGAGTTTTCTCAGGTCCGTAGATCTGTGGGCTGTCTACTCCTGTCACGATTATCATCGACTGAAGTGTGTTGTTCATATCTTCTCTGACTTGTGCTCCCCAGATTACTTTTGCTGAGTCGTGTAGTTTTCCGGATACGGTGTTTACGACTTCTTGTGCTTCGTTCAGGCTGAGAGAGGTTCCTCCTGTTACGTTTACTAGCGCTCCTCGTCCGCCATCGATATCTACGTCAAGCAACGGATTGCTTAATGCTTTCTGTACTGCTTCTGTTGCACGGGAATCTGTGTCGCTCTGTCCCATTCCGATCATTGCTATTCCTCCTTCGCCCATGACTGCTCTGATATCTGCGAAGTCTAGGTTGACTAGTCCTGGTTTTGTAACCAGCTCTGTTACTCCTTTGACTGCGTTCACAAGGATTTCGTCTGCAATCTTGAATGCTGTGTTTAGAGAAACGTCTGGAACGATTTCAAGCAGTTTGTCGTTAGGTATTACTATTAAGGTGTCAACTACGTCTTCCATTCTTTCTAGTCCGTATTCGGCGTTCTCTGCTCTTGCCTGTCCCTCCATCTCGAATGGAAGTGTTACGATACCTACTGTTAGTGCGCCTTGTTTTTTGGCTTGCTGTGCGATTACCGGTGCGGATCCTGTTCCTGTTCCTCCGCCAAGTCCACATGTTATGAATACCATGTCGGCGCCGTCTACGGTTTCTTTAACTTTTTGTTGGGATTCCTTTGCGGATTCTTCTCCAACTTTTGGATCTGCTCCTGCTCCAAGTCCTCCGGTAAGCTCTTTTCCGATTAATACTTTCTTGTCTGCGTTAGCGTATAGAAGGTCTTGTGCGTCGGTGTTCATTGCGATTGTTTAGCATCCTTCGATTCCGACCTCGACAAGTCTAGAGATAGTATTGTTTCCTGCTCCTCCTGAGCCGACTACCTTTATATCGGCTTTTCTCTGCTGGATCAGCTGTTCCAGTTCTTCGTCTATATCATGGTTTTTCTGCTTAGATTGTGGTACGCTGCCTGTATCGTTCTTCCGTGCTTGTTGAATCTTATCTTCCATTGGACGAGAACCCTTTTGTGTTGTTATGTATAAGAGGTTATCACCAATCTATATAAAATTGGTCTATACCTCGGGGCATATAACCCTTTTTACAGGGGTTTTACCGGGTCTTATTCCTGTTCTATGAACTCCACTTCGAGGTCGGTGTACTCTTCGATTTCTTGTTTAAGTTCTTCACGTAGCTGTTCTGGTAGTTCGTGTACGTGGTCTCCGTGGCTGTGAGACTTCGGTATCTTCACGGTTCCGTTTTCGAACTCGGCGTCTTCTCCGTGTCCTACTCTGTAGCTGTAGATATGTTCTGCTATCTCTTCATCGTCTTCAACTTTTTCAACAACCTCAATGTCGTATTCAAGGTCTTTCCCTGCTAGAGGGTGGTTGAAATCAATTCTTACTCTTCCTGATCCTTTTGATAGTACTCTTCCTCTCTGGTTGCCTATCATAACTTCTTCTCCAGGTCTTACGTTCACGCCTTGTTTCTTGAACTCTTTTTCTGGATATGTCTCTACTTTGTCACTGGAACGTTCTCCGTATCCTTTCTCTGAAGGTACTTCAACTGTTTTTTCTTCTCCAACTTCCATATCTTCTAGAGCTTCTTCAAATCCTTCGATAACGTATTCTTCTCCTATCAGTACGGGTATAGGTTCGTAGCTTACTTCTTCTCTTTTAACTCCTTCTTCCTCAGCTACTTCTTCATCTGTTAAATCAAAGATTTCGCCGTCTGTTCTTCCAACGTAGTCAACCAGTACCATGTCGCCTTTTTTCATCTTTACATCGAAGAAAACAGACAACGAGTATTAAAAGCGCTGCCCTTTGAGAACCGTTAAAAACATTGGAGTCCTGTATATCCGTTATGGAATGGGTTGAACAGCTCCCTGAAAGAGTACAGGTGTCACTTGACACTCTTCTTGAAGATGTGGACAATCACGAAGACGTATACATGGAAGCACAGAACGTATCAGTGGGCCAGATATGGGTTGCGATGGCGCTGATGAACGAGAGGATAAGAAAGCTTGAAGACATGGTATCAGCACAGAGAAAGGCGTTGAATGAAGAGAATGTCGAAGTTGACAAGCATCTGGACCAGAAACTAAAGGAAAGTTTGAAACGTTACTAGATTAGAGAAAGTTTTTCTCATTCTCCGACCAGAACCTGTCTAAGTCAAAGTTGTAGTCGTGTTCAAGACATCTAGCTATATTTTCAGCGGTTACACGTGTTTCAGCAGTTAAGCTGTACCCGTCACCGTTTTTCTCTAGGTAGCCTGCGGATGAAAGAACTTCCAGCTGCTCCGAAAGATCTTTACCTACAACCTTCTCTATCTCCGAGTCTGTAAAGTTATGGTCGGATCCGTATAGACTGCTGTTTCCGAACGGCCAGAGCGCTACCGCGTACTCGTTCCCTAGATCCATCTCTATATCAGCAGGGTCTGGATTAAGATCAGGATTAGTCAGAGAATCTTCTATGCTGTCTATTATTTCCTCTATCTCTTCGTCCTCTTCCAGCATTGTTCTTACATCACCGTCATACTCAAAATGTAGGGCGTAGTCTATTCTCTTTGCTTTGTCCTCATAACTTTTTGAAAGAGAAATTATCTCGTCTCTATCCTCCTGCGGAGATACATGAACTACTTCTGCTGCATTTAGTTCGACTAATGCATTTCTAACATACTCCAGTTCACTTCTGGGTCTTAGATGGGAAAGACTGATCTCCGGCATCTCGTTACTGTTAAGCATCAATCCGAAGTCCGAAAGTATCTTTGTTACAAGCTCTCTTTCCATCGAATCACTTAAGAATTATGGCAGGTTTACCAGGTTCGGCTCTAGAGGCCTTTCCTTCATCTGATTTCTCCTCCTCAACTACTTCGACGTCCAGTTCAAAACGGTCGCTCCAACGCCTCTTGTTCAGTTCAAGTGCTTCGGCCTCAACTTTCTGTGAGATGTACTGTTTTTCGAACTTCCCAGGATTTTCCACAGCGTTGACCACCAACTGGTTTATATCCTGAGCATGAGGCTTCAGATCATCTTCTAGAACTCTGCCCATCATCTCTCCTACGTCTTTCACGTCAAGGTTCTGATCTATACGGGAGAATGCTCTGTACTTCCATTCTGAAGCCTGGATTATCTTCACATTGTTGACGTCTTCATCAACCATCTCGCTGATATCTCTGATATCGCTGGAAACTCTCTGGAAGTAGTCCTCTATAACTTCGGCCTCCTGGTCTAGAAGCGTTTCATCTACTTCCGGCCACTCCGTTCTCAGTACAAACTGGCTGTGACCTAGCTCGTTCCACAGTTCATCGCTTAGATGCGGTGCGTAAGGGTTTAACATCTTGACAAGGGTTCTTACGCCGTGGCTGAATATTGCAGGGTCAGGATCGTTCTGTTTATACCAGTAGAGCTTTGTTAGCAGACGGTCAAGCTCTCCTATAGCCATATGGAACTCGTAGTTTTCAGTATCTTCTGTAACTTTCTCTATAGCCCTCTGTATATGACTTGAGACGATCCGGTTCTCTAGACTTACATCCTCAAGTACGGGTTTGTTGTCGGTTATAAGCTCATAGTTCTCTGTGACGAGTCGATGAGTTCTTTCAAGCATCTCTTCAGATGATTCTACGCCTTTTTCGCTCCACTCTAGTTCTTTTGTCGGTCCTGCAGCTCTAAGTATAAACAGCCTTGCTGTGTCGGCACCGTGATCCTCTATAAGCTGTTCAGGGTCAACAACGTTCTTCTTTGATTTACTCATCTTTCTGACGTCTACTTCAAGCTCTCTACCGCATTTGCTGCAGTTTTCGCCGTTTTCAACCTCTTCAGGGTACAGCCATCCATGCTCAGGGCATTTGTACGAGGGATGGTGAACCATTCCCAAGGTAAGCAGTCTCTCAAAAGGCTCGTCTGCTTCAAGCATGTCCTGGTCTCTGAAGAACTTTGTGAAAAATCTTGAGTAAAGCAGATGCATAACTGCGTGCTCTATACCGCCTATATACTGGTCGACGTTCATCCAGTAGTCTGCGTCATCAATATCGAAAGGAAGTTCTTCGTTTTCAGGAGAGATATAACGTAGGAAGTACCATGAGCTTCCGATAAAGGTGTCCATGGTATCGGTCTCTCTTCTCGCTTCTTCTCCGCATTCGGGGCACTCAACTTCGTCCCAGGACTCTGAGGTCTCTATAGGGTTTCCTTGTCCTGTGAACTCCACGTCTTCCGGAAGCTCTACCGGCAGGTCTTCCTCGGGTACAGGAACTGTTCCACATTCGCTACAGTTTATAACTGGTATAGGTGTTCCCCAGTATCTCTGACGGGAGATAAGCCAGTCTCGAAGCTTGTAACTTACAGCGGCTTCTCCAGTATTTTCTTCCTCAAGTTTCTCTATAGCTTTCTGTATGC
>LKMN01000025.1 GCA_001563875.1 Nanohaloarchaea archaeon B1-Br10_U2g1
TCAACGTTGAAGCCTTCGTCCTCCAAGATATCCGTTATTTTTCTAAGACGTTCTAACCCGTCTTCCTCCGTATTAGGGTATCTGACCATCACATTTTCGACCGAGAAATGGCCGCCATCATACTCTTTAGAGCTGTATGCGGCTGCAGGAAAGTACTCGATTGAAGTAAAGAATGATGGTTCTTCACCCCATTTTCTTTCCACCCAAGGCTCGTCCAGATACACTGCTACCGAAATCATTCCACCAAGAATATCTTCTACTGAACCATTTTCTTCTAAACATTTAGCTAGGTTAGCACCTGAAAAGCCGGTTTTGTAATACTTGTCACTGACTTTCTCAATCATTTCATGGTATGCTACGGCAACAGTGTCGCCCGATCCCCTATGTTCATACCTACCATCATTATACAGGTCGACAGCGTATGCAAGCAGATCAAATCCGTTTTGATCAAGAGCCTCACCAGCAGGCTCCACAGTCTCCTCAAACTCCTCCAAGAACAACATATCCCACAACCTGAAGTCTATGATTTAAATGAATACATATACTATAAAATAGAGTTCTGAAGAGGTATTGAACACCACAAACAAAAAATAACCCTTCCTCCTCCCGAAGAAAATCTTCAACTCATTTATAACTGGTTAGAAGACCAATTACTGTTTAAAACCTGTGAAGACACTAGAAGCCATACATACAGATATATAGGTCTCAAACAAAGCAAATAGAGGTAGCGATACGAAATCTAACCACCTGTACAAATGGACCGGTCGGGATTTGAACCCGAGGCCTCTTCCCTGCCAAGGAAGCGTTCTGCCAGACTGAACTACCGGCCCTTGTAAACTGGTAATGTTGTGGCAAGATAAATAAACCCTTTACCAGCGAACAGTTGTTACGAAATTCGTAATTTAATTCTGTTTTATCTACGATTTCAGAACTATTTATAAGAATAACCTTGTATAATGCTATTGTTGATTCATAAATGCAGCTACAAACACAACGAGAAACGGACAAGATAACTGAGATCTTGGAAGGACTAAGCCAGGAAAGAGTAAATCTAGAAAGAGTTCAACCGGTAGCACACAACGAATACCACCAAACCATAGGATCTATTAAAACAGACTACAGGGTTACCGTCACCGAGAGAGACGAAAAATACCATCTCCAGATTAGAGATACGGAAGAAGTTTTAGCAGACGAATACATAGATTCAGAGAGTCCGTACGAAGAACTACCTCAGACAGACAAAGAGCTTTATAGAACAGTCAAAGAAAACTTGGGCTAACCATGTTCTGATAGAACCATCATAGTCCGTGTGGACTCTACACCTTCAACCTCTCTTATCTTATCGATAAGCTTGTTGACTTCTGAAGAGCTCTCACCGGTCAACTCTGCAATAATATCGGTCTCTCCCGCAACCTCATATACATGAGAACTTCTAGGAAACAACTTGTCAACAGTACTAAAATCAAAGTCTGAAGCAACAGTAACCATCACAAAAGCCTTAACGCCTGATTCTCCTCTTTCAACAGTAAACTTCTCTATAACACCTTCCTCGATCATTCTGTCAACCCTGTTCCTAACCGTTCCTTCCGATACATCTAGACGGTTGGAAATCTCAGTATACGACATTCTGCCGTCGTCATCAAGATATTCTAGAATTTTTCTGTCGACTCCATCCATACTACTTAGACCTGTACTGAACCGGTATTAATCTTTCCCTACAACCTACAGTAGTTCTATCTCCTCAACACTCTCTAAACCGTCTTCTCCCATTACTACAGAGTAGCCCTTTCCTGTCTCTTCAGAGGCGGCGTTGAGAACCTTCGTTTTCATCAGGCTTCTCTCCCCAAAATCTTCGTGAACGTGTCCATTCATCCATAGAGCCGGCTTGTTCCTTATTATGAGTTCTCGGAACTGGTCAAAACCTATCCTTCTTCCCGAATGGATTCTGTCACCTACTTTCTTCGGCGGATAATGGGAGCCTATAATAACCTTTGAAGGATCTCCATGGTCTTCGATAAGTTCAGCCACTTTTTCCTTCACGTCTTCTGGAAAGTCTCCGCCTATCAGGATCACGAGATATTCGTCGTCTATATTGGCTTCAAGAAAGTTGTATACGGGTACTTCTCCGTCTAGAAAGTCTGCATCAAACATCATATCTCTGTTACCGGTACATCCTATTGCCGGTATATCTATCCTGTTGAAAAGGTCTTCGGCGTATTCTTGGTCCATGTAGTCTCCTAGGTTTATGTACAGGTCGTATCCTCCGGAGTTTGCCTCTTCGATTGCTGCTTCTTTAAGGTCTTCTTTAGCGTGGAAGTCACTGGTAACCAGTATTTTTAGAGACATATAATTACTGAACGTAAGGCTACTTTTAAGTTGGTTCTTAATCTAGGTACCGTGTTTGTGAAGACACTTCTTCAATCTCTCTCCAGTAATCTACGGACTCATCCATCGAACTAAAGTCCTCAGAATAGTTTTCTAACTCGTAAGATATTGACTGGTTTCTCCTAACAGTGTTTCTCTCTTCAATCTGTTCTAGTATCTGTTTAACCTCTTCGAGACTCATCTTTACGCAAAATCTACTGATGTAATAAAGTTTCAAAAAGGTTTAGGTAAGCCTAAACCTCTATCCAAAGATTGATTCAGTGATTTAAAGCCCTAGAAGTAAAGCAGCAAGTCCAAAATAAATAGCCAAAGACGTTATATCTTTTATAGTTGTCACCATCGGATCTGAAACTGCTGCAGGATCTCTACCAGTTTTATGTGCTGCCCAAGGGATAACGTAGCCTAGCAACGAAGCAATCATACACGTTATAGACATAGATAGGAAAAGAACCAGAGATACATGTATGCTTCCCTGCCATAAAAATACAGTTAATCCGGCTATAGCGCCTGTTATAACTCCTATCGTTAGGCCTGTCAGCGCTTCCTTCATTAGATGTCCGTAAAGCTTATCGGAGTTTATCTCGCCTAATACCAGCCCTCTAACAAATATAGTAGACGACTGTGTTCCCACATTTCCTCCCATATCCATTATAACAGGTATAAAGAACGCTAAGGCCAACACCTGGTCGAGGTATGATTCAAAAAACTCTATAACCCCTCCTGCAATCAGTCCGCCCATCAATGCGAAAAGCAGCCAAGGCAGTCTTACACGTAGCGCTTTTCTTACAGGCGCATCTACAACTTTCTTGCTCTTATCTATCTCTTCAAGTATACCTGCTTTCTTGAATATATCTTCCGTCGCCTCATTATCTAATACCTCTAACATCTCATCGTGACGTACAATACCTTTCATCTCATTACCTTCAACTACAGGTAACGCCTGATAATCTGTTTTAGCCATCTTACGGGCTACTTTTTCTAGAGGCTCATTAGGTCCAACAGTTTCAATCTCTGTCTCCATGATATCTTCAACAAGTCTTTCCTTATCCGTATCAAGCAGATCTTTAACAGATACAACCCCTGAAATATCACCGTCACGGAAAACATATACATAGTATATAGATGGTTTCTCCACCTCGGAATCAAAACTTGTGAAATGTTCTAGAGTTTCGCCTACAGCCGCATCTGCATTTATACCGACGAAGTCATCTCTAACCATGTCACGGGCTAAGAGCATCTTATCCTCTAGAACCATCAATTAAGAATAATCTGCCCTTCTTTTTAAAGCCTGACTCGGATATTTATCGTTTTTAGATAGAAAAGATCCGGTTTACCGGTAGCATAATACCATAAGAACAAGAAACCAGATAGCTCGGCACCAACCATAATAAGTCAGATACTGTATTTCTTCAATAGGTAAAGTGAGGCTGACATCCGAAAAGAAAACGCTGCTGAAGAAGGCTTATGAGAACGACCAGATACTTGAGATGAACACCGCATTCAAGATCTACAGTTCGAGGGACTCTGCTAAGAAAGCTGTCAAGTCATTGGAGACACATGGTTTCCTAGAGTACATAGATTACGGAAAGTTTAGAGTTGTAGAGCTGCCTGAAGACATGAGACATCTTGAGGAAGATAGCTTTACTGCCGGAGATTATCTGGGAACTATACTAAAGAAGGTTATGGAGAGGATTTCATAACCAGATATTAGACCTGGCCGTTCACAAAGATAAACAGCAGTATTGTCCACCAGCCTAGGATCGATATGAGTGCAAATACCCCTGCGAAACGTTCAAACTTGGTTACTTCTATCTTACTATCTTTCCAGTCGTCTGCCAGCTCTTTAAACCTAGGGTTAACCTTCTCATTAAGGATTATGCCGTTTAGAACTACTATAGATACCAGCACCATTTTTGTCTGGAAGAACCAGCCGTGGACATTTTCCGGATACTGGCTTATCAAGTATATCCCTGTTATGCTTAGAAGAAACAGTCCCGACCAGACAACAAGAGAAAGTATTGCAGATAGTTTTGCGAATACCGGAGCAAACCTTTCTTTGAAATGTAGGAGCAGTAGCATTGAATCGGTGACGGTTACCGCGCCTACAGCTATAACAGCTCCTGCAAAATGCATAAAACGTATTATTGTGTAAGGATCTATAGCCGCCTGTAGAAGCGCTGAGAAGGTCATTCTCCAAACTCAACCTCTAATACCTCTCTAACAAGATTTCTCATATAGTAAAGACTTACTACAGCTATAGCTAGGGCCCAGATAATGACAAAAGCAAACATTTTATCTTCAATCATTATATCCTGTTACACGGTTAGAATCTGGGTAGTCCTGTTTATATAACCTGTTTAAACTGTTGAAGTGGTAGAGAGTCTGCTTTCAGAGATCTTTCAGTATAGGATACTCTTCGATACTGAAATCGTTTCTTGAGATATATACGATAAATCCGAGATCGGTGTCCGTCGCCTCCAAGTACTTCTTTATCTGTTGGATATGTTCGCGTTCAGGAAGATATCTTGTGTCTAGAACTTCTTTCGTCTTAAATTCGTAAAGGAAATCGCCGTCGTGGCAGTCGTATCTAAGTGTTTCTCCGTTGAGGTCTACCTCCTGCTCCCACTCTGTACCCTCCAGCGAGTAGTTTTCCTCCAAGTAGTTGTGTATTACTGTTCCTTTAGCCTCATCTGTGATATATGGTAGATAAGGGGAGAGATCTTCTTGGATAGTATCCGGCTCAAGAACCTCAGACCATTTGATCCTGTTATCGGCTGTCGCCATTATTTAACGATTTTACTGTTCTAGACTAAATATCTATCTCATTAGAATTTCTTAACCTGGTGTCGATTAACTGAGTACTTGATAGACACGGGTTATCACCGCGCTTAAAGCATTTTCAGCTTATTCTCCACAATCTTGAACTCTGTTTTTCAAAACTTTGGAGTTGTAGGAAATCTATCCTACAAGACATGTAATAGTCGTAAATCCTTACGACTCGGACAGAAAACTTAAAACAGAAATGGTTTACTACAATGTTGTGGTAAAGAACATAGTTGAGGAGTTGTATGGTCCTGTAGAACTTATTGAAGAAGGCAACAACTCCATAGCAACCTACGAGGCAGACGGACTGGTAATCCAGGCAGTGGCCAAATCATCCCTAGATACTACAGCCCGTAACCAGAAAAAACTTTCAAACTACGGGATAAGAGTCCCAGAAA
>LKMN01000026.1 GCA_001563875.1 Nanohaloarchaea archaeon B1-Br10_U2g1
AACTGCTCAGAGCTCTTTCGCCTTTCACACCTTATATAGCCGAACACCTGTATGAAGGAGAAGATTCAATCCATCTACAAGACTATCCTGAACCTGAAGAAGAGTTCATAGATGAAGGCTTGGAGAGAGATATGGGAATATTCCAGGATGTTGAAGAAGCTGTGGCAAGACTAAGACAGGATAAGAGAATCAGTTTGAGACATCCTGTGAGACAAGTAACTGTTTCTGGTAATGAGGAAGTAGAGCAAGCAGTAGAAAATCTTGAACAACTCCTAAAAGAACGTTTGAACGCAAAAAACGTTGAGTTTGAAACAGTTGATTTAGATTATGAGGTCAAGCTGGACTATTCTAAAGCCGGTCCTGAGCTAGGTGGAGACGTGAAAGATGTAGAAACCGAGTTAGAAAAACAGGACTCTCAAAAAGTTGTTGAAACACTTGAAAACAACGAAAAAATTGACATTGAAGGACACTCTTTAGGAGCGAACATGTTCGATATAAGAACTCACGTACCTGAAGACAGGGACGGAGAAGAGTTCTCTCAAGGAACAGTGTATATAGAAGGAGAGATGACTGAAGAACTTGAAGACGAGGCATTCGTCAACGAGATAACCCGTGCAGTCCAGCAAGCAAGAAAAGAAGCAGATCTAGAAGTAGAAGACGAAGTGGAGCTTGCTTTCTGGGGAGATACCGAAGCGGTAGAAGAGCATGTAGAGCAAGTAAAGAACCGGATAAATACTGCTTCAATAAGCTTTCAGGAAGAGAACTTAGACGTTTCAGATAAAATCGAGTTCAGAGGAAGAGAAGTTGAATTCAGCTTTTCCGAGCCGGTAAATTAAAAACAACAGAGAGTGGTTAGAAGGTTTATGACTACCGAAAAATTAGATCCGGCTATAGATTATCTTAGAAACATCAGTGAAGAGGAAAACGTAACTATCATACACCACTGGGATATGGATGGTATATCCTCCTCAGCTATAATATCAAAGATTTTGGAGGAGTCGAGAGGCTCTCCCGCAGAAGAAGTAACAATCCCTGCAGAACGTTCCTACCACCTAACAGAGAAAGACAGGGAACTTCTAGAAGGCACTAATAAACTGATAGTGCTTGACTTCAACTTAAAGGCAGACGAGCTTGAATCAGTGGAAGAGGAATTCAGTCTAGAGGTATTGGTAGTAGACCACCATACCTTTGATAGAGAGCCTGATGTAGCGTTTGTAAACCCTAGAAAGTATGACTCTGAGGTCTATATTCCCTGCAGCAAGATCTGTCTCGATATAGCTGCCGAGTTTGGACTAAGAGATGATCTGAGATGGATGGCAGGACTTGGAGTTATTCAAGACTTCGGTGTAGACTCTTGTCCCGAGCTTTTCGAAAGACTTGATAAGAACTACGGGATGTACCTACCTCAGGAACTAAGTCAGCAACAGCTAGCGAAAAACTGTGAGTACGGAAGGTACTCTTCAGTACTGAACATCAAACCATATAGAGACTCTAAGAAGTACTCCAAACTAGCGTACGAGGCATTGATGAACTCGGAAGACCTAAAAGAGTTAGAGGCACAGGAAGCTTACAGAAAGGTTTACGAAGTCTACCTAGAGATGCAGGACGAGTTCAACCGTGCTGTAGAGAACTATGAAGAAGAACGTGAAATCGATAGAGAGAAGATGATAATCTTCTTTGAACTAGAGTCAGACTTTCATATAACCTCATCTATAGCCACAAACATGTCTACCAAAACACCGGACTGGATACATCTGGTTATACAGAAAAACGGAGGCATCAACGTGTCAGCCCGATGTCAAAGCGGAAGAGTAGATTTAGGAGAGCTTATGCAACAAGCACTACCTGAAGAAGCAGTTGAAAAAGGTGCTGAGGCCGGAGGACACCGGAAAGCTGCCGGCGCATCAATGCAGCCAAAGTATCTAGAGGAGTTCAAGGAGAACTTTACCGAGCTAGTTGAGTAAACACAGCAAAACCTCTTTAAAACGGCTTGAACATAACTTGTATACAATGAGTCGAGACAAGGCTGAAAAACAGAAACAGAAAGCAAAGGAGATGCTGGGAATCAGTGACGAAAGAGCAAAAGAAATTTTTGAGGAGCAACCTGATAGGAAACAGCAGAAGAAGAAACAGCTTGAGAAGAAAAATCAGTAAATGAGACAGTTAAACCTAATATTTTTCTTACTGTCTCCAAAACCTCTTAAACTTATTTTTAGCCAGTTTTATCTTATCCAAAAGGCTCCTTCTTCAGAGTCCTCTATCTCAAATCCTAGATCTTTCAAACGTTCTCGGATATAGTCCGACGTCTCATAGTCTTGTTTCTCTCTTGCCTTATCTCTCAGCTCTAACAGGATTTCGGCTAGTTCAGACTCTGTTTCACCGTCTTTTTCAAATGTTATTCCAAGCACTTGGAAAAGCTGTTTAATTCTCTCTGCAACAGAAGAATCTACGTCTTTTCCTTCCTCCAGAGCTTTGTTAATCTCTCCAACAATCTCCATTAAGACGTTTTTAGCTCTGGCAGTGTTCAGGTCGTCGTCCATCTCCTGTTCGAAACGTTTTTCTAACTGTTCAAACTCTTCTCCTTGGTCTGTTCCTTGCTTCTCCAGTCTTTTCAGCACTCTTTTAACACGTTTATACTCCTTCTCTGCTTTTTCCAAGCCTTCTCGTGTGAAGTCTGCCTCTGTCCGGTAATGGAAAGAGATGAGGTAGAAACGGATTACTTCTCCCGGAAAGTCTTCAAGTAGGTCTCTTACTGTTACGAAGTTTCCTTTAGATTTGCTCATCTTTTCTCCCTCCCAGTGTATGAACTCATTGTGAAGCCAGTAACGTGCCTGTCCTTTATCCGTAGCTGCGAGACACTGTGCTCTCTCGTTTGGATGGTGTGGGAAGATATGGTCTTTACCTCCTGCGTGAATATCAAACTCGTCACCCAGATATTTCTGACTCATAACTGAACATTCTAGATGCCATCCCGGATATCCTGTGCTCCACGGACTCTCCCATTTCATCAGGTGTCCTGTTCCTTCCGCGTTTATCCAGAGCGCAAAGTCATACTGGTTTTTCTTTTTCTCATCAGGTTCTACACGGCTTTCCGCCTCTTCCTTAAGCTGCTCAATATCTTTTTTAGCCATATCCCCGTACTCATAATCTTCAATAAACGCATCCATATCGAAGTAGACGTTTCCATCAACTTCGTATCCATAACCATTCTCAACTATCTTTTGAACATATTTTATCATCTCGTTGATATGGCCGGTTGCCCGAGGAACAATATCTTGTCTTTCAACGTTTATAGAACGACTGTCTTCAAAGTAACGCTCTATCTGGCTTTCTACAAGCTCCATTGGCTCTAGATCTAACTCTTTAGCTCTCTTCTCAACCTTGTCTTCTCCCTGATCTCCGTCATCCGTTAAATGCCCTACATCTGTAATATTCTGGACGTGTCTTACTGTGTAACCCTTCCATTCTAGATAACGCCTCAAGGTATCCCAGACAACGTAAGGCCGCGCATTACCGATATGTAGATCATCGTAAATCGTCTGTCCACAGCTGTACATCTTGACCTTTCCTTCTTCTAATGTTTTGAACTCCTCCTTCTCACGGGTCAAAGTATTGTACAGCTTCAAAGTCATACATTCTTCTTAGAGAATAAGTGTTAAGAAGTTTTTACAAGTCTCTCTTATTGCAGTCGTATCATATTACAGGTATTTTCTCAAGTTTTTCGATAAACTTTCTCTGTTCTTCTCTATTCTTTATACTGTCTGCTTCAACTTTCCAGAGCTCGTCTTCAATCTGTTCTGGTTCAACCCAATTAACCTCTTCTAGATCGTCTTTTGGCTTTGCATCTTTACTATCGGCTTCGCAGTGATAGAGGATTAGTAAAGAGTTTTTGTTGTCCTCTTCAACCCACGGAAATGTCATTACATCAACTATATGATGTACGTTAACTTCTAGCCCTGTTTCTTCTTTAATCTCTCTTTTAATAGCTTCTTCAGGATTTTCATCCCGTTCAAGACATCCGCCAGGAAAATGCCATTCTCCACTTATAGGGTGTCCTTCCTCTTCCTGTTTTTTACCGATTAAGATGTTCCCTCTGTAGGTTGTTACTGCTTTCACAACCACTCTGAACTTTCCGTTCATTCCATAGCACCTAGAGATTTCAGGTCGTGACCCAATCTTTCTATCCTTTCAAACTCATCAATTTCTGACATTTTTACCAAGTCCACTGCGCCTTTATGAAAGTAACAGATTTAGCCAGTTTGATATAACTCATAATTCTAGTTTACAAAAGTTCCTTTTTCTACTTTTCTAGCCATTTTTCTGCCCAATTGTTGACTTCTTGAAATACAGGACAGAGCTCTCTACCTTTTGATGTTAGAGAGTAGTATGTTGCAATAGGACTTTCCTCTTCAACCCTTTTCTCTACTAACCCCTCTGAAACCAGTTCTTTCAAAACTCGAGACAACGTTCTCGAACTTGCTTCTGTAGATCTTTTAAGCTCGTTGAATCTTTTTTCAGATTCTTGAAGATCGTTGAGAACCACTAAACGCCATTTAGACCCTATTATATCAAAGGATCTTACTATTGGACAGGGTCCTGGTTTCTGTCTAGTCATGTAGTTACATCTGTGTATCTTAACCGTTTTTAATGGTTCGTTTACGAATCAGCTAACATTGTGACACCAGACATAGAGGAGAGAATTACGGAAAAAAGAAAACCTTCACACGAAATCCATCCTATCTTCACAGAGAGATGGAGCCCCAGAGCCTTAGAAAGAGACATGACTGAAGAAGATCTTATGGCGTTATTTGAAGCAGCAAGATGGGCCCCAAGCAGCTACAACAACCAGTCATGGAGATTTCTATACTCAACCTACCAAGATGACGAATGGAAGGTATTCAAAGATTTAATGAACGACTTCAACACTAAGTGGGCGGAAAAAGGTTTCGCGCTTGTTCTTATAGCCTCAAAAACTACTTTTGACCATAACGGCGAAGAATCCATCACAAACTCTTTTGATACCGGAGCAGCCTGGGAAAATCTTGCTCTAGAAGCAGCCAGAAGAGACTTAGTAGCACACGGCATGCAGGGATTTGACTATAAGAAAGCCAGAGAACTCTTAGAGATACCGGAAGAATTCAAGGTAGAAGCCATGATTGCAATAGGATCAAAAGGAGATGAAAGCAGTCTGCTGGAAGATATGCAAGTAAAACCTAACGGACGTAAAGAACTAGAAGAAATAGTCACCAAAGGCAAGTTCAGTTTCTAACTCTAAACGTATTCCAAAGCCGGGACTGGGATTTGCACCCAGGTCGTCCGCTTTGCAGGCGGATGCATAACTACTCTGCCATCCCGGCGGCTTATCTAAAAAGAAGTGGTGGTCAAAGTTTTAAATCCAGACCTCTGGACCGGA
>LKMN01000017.1 GCA_001563875.1 Nanohaloarchaea archaeon B1-Br10_U2g1
CCGAATGGTTCAAAACAGACGAAATACCGCTCGGCAAGATGTGGCCAGATGACAGGTACTGGATACCTCTAATGTTGGACAATAAGCAGTTTGAAGGAGTCTTCTACTTTGATAAGAACGGAAATAAAATTTTAGAGCATGAACTGGAAGAAACAAGTTACTAATAACGAAAATCGTGGTCAAAGAAGTTCAGCTGCTTGTCTTTAGATATCAGAAGGAAAGCCAGTCACACGTGTCTCGTACTCTCCACCCTCACCAGCCGCATTGAAGCCATACTCTCTAGAAAGCGATATCAGTTCTTCAACTAGTTCATTATCAAGAACTTTGCCTTCCCAACTCTTTCCCAGCCCACGGGCAGCTACAGATGTTATCTCAACTTCAAAACCCTCTCTTATCAGCCATTTCATGTAGTTTTCTTGGTTTTCCTGCCAAAGAGGGGAAAAAGCTTTCAGACCTGTCTTCTCAGCCATTATTTCGACTCTATCTCTCTGGTATGTGGAAGCTAATGCTCCGGCTACAACACCTTCAATACCGTACTGGCTTTTCGCTTTTCTAAAGGCTTCCTCTAGGTCTTCCAACTCTTTTTCTTTCTCCCCTTTGGTTTTTTGGACTATCAGAGGTATTCCTAGCCTTTCTGATTGTTCCTCTAGATCCGTCATCTCTTTCTTGGAGTCAAACATGTAGCTGTCCTTGTTTTCGGATCTAAGAGTTACTAAGCATGAGATCTCGTTGTTCCTTCTTTTCATCCTGTATAGTGCTGCGTTCGAGTCT
Source organism: Nanohaloarchaea archaeon B1-Br10_U2g1 (assembly GCA_001563875.1). Lineage (GTDB taxonomy): Archaea > Nanohalarchaeota > Nanosalinia > Nanosalinales > Nanosalinaceae > B1-Br10-U2g19. Next base: position 772 of record LKMN01000017.1, read on the forward strand.
TTTCCTCCCGAAGTTAATGCCGCTAGTTTTTTGTTCGGCCTATCTCTTAAAGAGTTTAGATATTCTTGTTTATGACCGAATCCTTTGTTACGTGAGAGCTTGTCTATGGCTTTATCGAAGTTGCTGCCGTACTGTGCCGCAGTCTTCTTTCTCCAAACAACTTCTTCGGGTACGCCAAGCTTTTCAGCCGCAATCCGTAAGACATACTTCCTGTAGCCCTCTTTAACTTTGTACTCTTCAGGGATCGTCAATGCATGCTCTATCAGCTGCTCATCTAGGAAAGGAACTCTCAGCTCATAACCGTTTCTGAAGGAAATAACGTTGTCTCTGTAAAGGTCTCGGTGATACATAGACCTTAACCCTGATAGACATTCTTTGTTGAGATATCCTTGGTGTCGAGAGTAACCTGCGTAGAGCTGTTCTGAACCCAGACCACTCATAACAACTTTTTCATCTCCGGTTAAGGCAAAATGGAAGGGTAGTGCAACCCCTGTTTTCACAGTGCTTGTGGAGGAAATCCAGTCTACTATGTCCGGCAGGGTCGTTTCGACTTCTTCAAGTTCTGCGTTATAAATTTCTAGTTCTAAATCCATCGCTTCAGCTATCTTTTCAGCCCACTCAAGATCTCTGGGCTTGTTAACGTTTCCGTGCTGTATTCCCGAGGTATAACAGGTGAAATCTTTACCAAGCTCTTTCAGTGCCGCGGCTATAAGGGTCGAGTCTACACCCCCTGAGAAGAGTAGCGCAAGATTTTTTTCCGGGACTCGTTTCTCTACAGCATCTAAGAATTTTTCTTTTATCTCTTCAGCTATCGTCTCTAGGTCGTTTTCTTTTTCTTGGATATCAAAGAAATCACGGTTCTCGGTCGTTATTTCCCCTGTTTTCAGATTGTATCTTAATAACTGTCTTGGATGTAGTTCTTTTGCTTCTAAACCTTGTGATTCAAGAGCTTTCTTTTCGGATGCGAAACTGAAGGGCTCTTCACAGTACCACAGAGGGTTTACACCAAGTAAGTCTCTAGCCAGCACCACCTCATCTTCCTTAAGGTATCCAAAACTGTATATGCCGTCTAGTTCATCTAAACATTCTGTACCTCCCGACTCTATTAGTTTGTACAGGAGCTCTGCATCGTTTTTGACCTCAATTCCGTGTTTTTCTGCAAGTTCTCTCCAGTTGTAGATTTCACAGTTAGCTGTAAGCAAACCGCTTTTGTTGAAAGGCTGCGCAACCTCTCCAACAACGGAGTGAAGCACGTGACCTATACAGAAGTTCTCTCCAAGTACCTTGGCACTGCTACCTCTATGACTCTGCTCTTCTAAGATTCTCTCAGCAGTATCTAGATCTTCGGCTCCTACTATTCCACACACAATAATAGTTTACGGCAGACTAAGTTTTTTGTATACCTTTTTAGGCGTGCCTAATCCACAAAAGTTATACCTGTGCTCAAACAGATGTGAAAGTGTGAGAGGTGAACAAATTTAATGTATGATACACTAAAAGAAGAGCTTCCAAAGAAGGGAGAAATCATGATCCGTTTCGACTCAGGCGAAGAGGCCGAACTACATCTTCATAACGTAGAGTTCCTAGAAAAGCCGATTATAAAGGTCGAAGCAGACGATAGGACACACTGGTTTAACGCCAAAAAAATAGAGAGATACTGGATACACGAAGACTTCTAGTTTCTCTATCTTTCTTTCCTCTTTATTTCTAAGGGCCCTAAGAGACAACTATTTCAGTGTTAACATTCCAAGTTATACGTGGCCGTAAAAAGAGACTACAGAGCATTAGGCACGAAACCTGCAAAGATATTCCGTTACAACAACGGAGAGTCAGAGTTCAGTTACCGGGCAGAGTGGAGACCTAACTCCTCAAAAACATTGAAAGAAGTGGTAGACACTGTTTTATCGGGCAGAGGGTTTTCCAACGTTGAAGAGCACGTCTACAACCGCGAAGGCAGATTAAAGGAAGATTTTGAAGACCAACACTCTGAAGAGTATGCCGGAGAACTGAAGATAGAGTCGTCCGAGTTCACGTTGATATACCGTTTTAATCCGGATATAGGCTACAAAAACAAGGTAGAGCTGAGATCTTACGTTGATGACTTAGAACTACTAGATCCGTTCATAAGAAAACTCTATTAGTTAGTTTCATATTCTGTAGAGAAGTCGCTTAAGCCTTTCTGACTATTATCAATAGCATCGTAGGAGGTTATAACATCCTCCATATCCACTTCAACAAATTCTAAATCTCTTTCTTTCAAATAAGAAAGTATTTTATCAGTCATTTTCGGAGCAACCAGAATACCTCTTATGTTGCCTTTAAACTCTTCATCAATCTCTTCAACATATCTTTGAAGCTGGAGAACCGTATTGTAGTCTGGATTCCGCTTTACCTCTATAACAACATAATTATCATCTTCATCCCTTGCGAAGACATCTATAAATCCTGCTGGAGTCTCTCTTTCACGCTCTATAAACCTCAGATTCTCTTCAACAATCTCTGGCCTATCCTCTATCGACTCATGAATATCAACCTCGTGACCGCTGATCTTAAGTTCCGACTTATCAACAAGCTGCGAGACCGTCATTAAGTCAATTCTCTCAAAAAGTATCTCTACCTTCTCCTCAGGACTGTTTCTTTCAGCAGTCAGAAGCAGTTTTTCGCCGTTTTCAACCTTCCAGGAGTCGACTTCCGGCTGCCAGTTTTTTGGCTGGTAGTTCTCGGGGCCGTGTACTAAAAGGGCAGAATCCTGCTTCTTGATAACTAATCTCTCTCCTCTGTCAAGTTTGGACTTCGCTCTTCCCTGATAGTTTACAGAGCAGAGGCCGTTAATCTGGACCGTGTACTCTCTTCTGAGATACTCTCTTAACGTCTCTTCTGCCTCTTCGAAGTCCGGTCTCTCAAGAACTTTTTCCATTATAGGGCTTGGTTAAGACCGAACACTTTTACAGATTACTTTAAACTTTTTAACTGAACGATTTTAAGAGAGAATATATGAGTTACAGTCTTAAAAACCTATCTAAAAGCGAAAGACCAAGAGAAAAACTGGAAGAAAAAGGTGTTTCAGAACTTTCAGATGTGGAGCTGCTTTCTATAATACTAAGAACAGGGATTTCTGGAAAAAATGTTAAAGAGATATCTTCCGAGATACTTGAAAAATACAGTTTGAGCTCAATATCTGAGAGGCCTATGGAAGACCTGAAAGAGTTTGAAGGAGTTTCCAAGGTTAAGGCCGGACAGCTGAAGGCCCTAAGCGAGCTCGGTAGACGGATGAAAGTTGAAAAAAAGGAGAAGATATCCCGGCTTTCAGATGTAGAAAAAATGGTTCAGGACATGAAGTTCATGAGATCCGAGAAAATCCGTCTTTTCCATCTTTCCTCAGGCAACAGGCTTCTGAAACTAGAAGAGTATGAAGGTGATATAGGATCCGCTAACCTGAGCACCAGGAAAGTATTTCGAACCGCTCTAACCGAGAAGGCTGCAGCCATAATAATTGTACATAATCATCCTTCAGGAAGCCCAGAACCCTCAAAAAATGATATTGAAGTCACAGAGGACCTAGTTGAGATAGGGGAAAACCTAGGAGTGCAGGTGTTAGACCACGTAATTGTTGGAGATAAAATCAAAAGCATGAGACGGAGCCAGACAGTTAGATTCCAGAACACTAACCTAAGGCATAAATAGAGCTCTATTTAATATCTTTCGGTCAAACCACGCCACCTATTTAAAATTTACTCGAACGTCTCTAATTGTAGCTTTCTAAACTCGTACGAGAAGTGAGAAAAGACCATGGCCATCGACATCACAGACCACGAAGCTGTTCCAGAACATAGAAAACTTAACGAAGAAGAGATCGAAGAGGTGCTCGAGAGATATGATACCTCTAAAGAAGATCTTCCAAAAATAGAGAGAACTGACGCAGCCCTTAAACAGATGGACGTTGAAGTAGGAGACGTTATTGAAATTGTACGAGAATCTCCAACAGCCGGAGAAACAACCTACTACCGCTACGTAATCGAAAGGTGATTCCCATGCAGAGAGAGTTCCTAGACCAACTGATTAATCGCAACCTTGTCAAACACCAGATTGACTCCTACAACCGTTTTGTAGACGAAAGAGTTCAAGCAATACTAAACGAAGTCGGAGAAATTAAACCAGAACTACCTGACGGAGAAGAGCTTGTAATAAAAATAGTTGACGTAAATATTGAAAGACCTCATATAAACGAGGCAGACGGGTCTGTAAGAAAGATTACGCCTAAGGAAGCACGGATGAGAGATTTAACCTATTCTTCAGAAATTAAAGTAACCATGACCCCAATCTTCGAAGGAATCCAGCAAGAAAGTGAAGAAGTGACTATCGGAGAGATACCGGTCATGATAGGAAGCGAGCTATGCTGGACACATGGAAAAGACAGAGACGAACTAAGAGAGATGGGAGAAGACCCTGACGACCCTAAAGGATACTTCCTAATCAACGGATCAGAAAAAACCATCGTTGCAATGGAAGAAATGGCAAACAACAAACCTATCTACCAGAACGACGACGAAGAACAAATCTGTAGAATCAACTCAGAACAGAGCGGCTACGTACAAAGACATATCCTTAGAAGAGACGAAGACATAATCAAGATCTCATTTGCAAACGTCAAGAAGACGCCAGCAGTAGCTCTAGTAAGAGCACTGGGCTACGAAACAGACAAAGAAATCGTCGAAGCGATTGGCGAGGAATATGCATCCGACGTATACCTAAACATCTACGAGACCGGCGCAACAAACAAAGAAGAAGCATACGAATACATCGCCGGAAAAGCAGGAATCACAAACGACATACCTGAAAGAGTAGACAGCATTCTAGACGACTACCTACTACCACACCTAGGACAGGAACCAGAGTTCAGAGAAGCAAAAGCAGAGTTCCTCTCAAACATGATTAGAAACACAATCGCGCTAGGAAAAGGAGATATATCCGAAGACGACATGGACCACTACGCAAACAAAAGGCTTAACTTAGCAGGAGAGCTTTTAGAGATGCAGTTCAGAAGCGTATTCCTAGGAAAATGGGGTCTACTTGCAAGAATGAAATACAACTTCAGGAAATCCGCGAAAAGAGGTAGACTTCCAAGCCTACAAAGCACAATTGTATCAGACACACTGACAAAACAGATTATGGGAGCGATGGCAACAGGAAACTGGGTAGGAGGAAGAACCGGAATCTGTCAAAGACTGAACAGAGGAAATCGTATCAAAACACTATCACACCTCCGAAACGTTGTATCACCACTAAGCGCCGACAGACAGCACTTTGAAGCAAGAGACCTACACCCAACACAATGGGGAAGAATTGATCCGATCAAAACACCGGAAGGAATGAACATCGGGCTAAGAACACACCTCGCTATGAGTGCAACAGTTTCAACCGGAATGAGCGACATGGAGAAGAATTCTCTGAAAGCCAAACTTGAAGAAGTAGGAGTTGACGCAAGGTGAAACACAAAATGAATACTATGAATCTAAAACTAAACGCAAAATATAAACCAACAACAGATTTAGAGGGAGATAAGTAATGACCAAAGTATTTGTAGACGGAGAAATTGTAGACGAAATAGAGGAACCAGGAGACATAAAGGAATCTCTTATAGAGAAAAGACGATCCGGAGAACTAGATAAAGAGGTATCTGTATACTACGCAGATGACAAGGACGAGATAAGAATCAACACTGACTCTGGGAGAGTTCAAAGACCTGTAATAATCATTGAAGACGGAGAACCACAGCTAACAGAAGAACAGATGGTAGAGCTTCGGGAAGGAGATATAACACTCCAAGATCTTGAGGAAGAAGGAGTTATAGAATACATAGATGCAGAAGAGGAAGAAAACGCTTACGTGGCAATGGACGAAGACGAGGTAACAGAAGAACATACACATATGGAAGTCGATCCAGCGATCACCCACGGATTATCTGCATCACTAGTAGTATTCCCTGAGCACAACCGTGGAGACAGAGTGAACTTCGGAGCAAAGATGTCAGGACAAGGAATCGGACTACACACCCGAGAGTTCCACCAAAGATTCGATACGAACGCCAACGTACTAACGTACCCACAGAAACCGATTACTGAGACACAGACATACGATACGCTAATCGGAGACCATCCAATTGGACAGAACATGGTCGTAGCACTGGCATCCTTCGACGGGTACAACATGGAGGACTCAGTGATTATGAACAAGGCCTCAATCGACAGAGGTCTATCCAGATCAGCCTATATAAGAACTTACAAGACCGAGGCTCAGAGATTCTGGGGCGGACAGAAAGATGAGATAGGAATCCCAGACAAAGACGTAAGAGGATACAGAAGCGAAGAAGACTACGCAAAACTCGATGAAGACGGAATTATCAATCCGGAAACTGAAGTCAAGTCAGACGACGTACTTATAGGGAAGACTTCGCCACCAAAATTCCTTGGATCAGGAGGCGGAGAAGAAGTAAAGATGGGATTAGCTGATAGAAGAGAGACATCCCTAACAGTAAGACACGGAGAAGATGGTAAAGTCGACCACGTCATGGTCTCAGAGACAGGAGAAGGAGACAAACTCCTCAAACTAAAATTAAGAAACTACAGAATACCTGAACTCGGCGACAAGTTCGCAACAAGACACGGACAGAAAGGAGTTATCGGTATGATCGCGGAAGAAGAGAACATGCCTTTCACAAAACAGGGAATAACACCTGACATGATTCTTTCAACACACGCGGTACCAAGCCGTATGACCGTGTCACAGCTAATAGAGATAATTGGAGGAAAAGTAGGAGCGCTCCGCGGAGAAAAGGTCGACGGTACAGCATTCCATAGCGAAGACAAAGACGATCTCCGAGAACAGCTGGAAGAACTAGGATTTGAAAGCAACGGTAAAGAAGTAATGTACGACGGAGTAACCGGAGAGAAGATGGAAGCAGAAATCCTGATCGGACCCGGATACTACCTAAAACTAGACCACCAGGTCGGAGACAAGATCCACGCAAGAGCAAGAGGACCGGTAACACTTCTAACAAAACAGCCAACCGAGGGACGTTCACAAGAAGGCGGACTAAGACTCGGAGAGATGGAAAAAGACGTCTTCGTAGGACACGGATCCTCACTACTGCTTAAAGAAAGATTCGGAGCAGACGCAACAGAGATCAAGATCTGTGATGACTGTGGAGAAATCGGACTGCTTGATCGAGCAGAAAACCGCGAATACTGTCCAAACTGTAACTCAGAAGACTTAGGAGAGACTGAAGTACCACACGCATTCCTGCTCCTAATGAACGAGTTAAAATCACTTATGATAGATACAGAACTTCACTTGGAGGAAGAGTGAGAGGGTGTCAAAAATGAAGAAAATTGAAAGTTTAGAATTCGGAATCGTAAGCTCAGAAAAAATCCAGAACATTGCAGTAAAAGAAATCAGTAAGGCTGAAGTTTACGACGCCGACGGATTCCCTGTAGAAGGAGGAGTAATGGATCCTTCACTAGGAGTTATTGACCCAGGTATGACCTGTCAAACCTGTGGAGGACGAATCAGAGAATGTCAAGGACACTTCGGAAAAATAACACTTTCACGTCCTGTATCCCACGTACTACACGCAAAGAAGATTAGAAACCTACTAAGATTCACCCATCTCAACGAAAACGGGAACTGTACGCTTCTACTTAAGGATGAAAATAAGGCGCTGAGAAAAAGCAACAGGATGACAGAAGACCCTGAAACAGGAGAAGAAGTACCTGACATAGGGTTCGACAAGCCTTACACATTTACAGAGAACGGAGAAGAAATCAAGCCTGACGAAATAATTGAAAGATTTGAACAGATCCCGAATGAACACGCAGCCAAACTAGGGGTAGAAGGAGGACGACCAGAAGACCTGATAATCACTCACGTGCCGGTACCTCCAGTAACAATGCGTCCTTCAATCACACTAGAGACAGGAGAAAGAAGCGAGGATGACATCACACACAAGCTTGTTGACATAATCAGAATCAACAAGAGACTACAGAACAATATAGAGATAGAAGCACCAGACTTCATTATCGACGACCTATGGGAGCTACTACAGTACCACGTCTCAACACTGTTCTACAACGACATGAGCGGTGTACCACCGGCAAGACACCGGTCCGGAAGAAGTCTAAAATCATTAATCGAAAGAGTACAAGGAAAAGAAGGAAGATTCAGACAGAACCTTATCGGTAAACGTGTCAACTTCTCAGCAAGAACAGTAATCAGCCCAGACCCTAACATAGGTGTAAACGAAGTGGGAATACCTTACGAAGTAGCCGAGAAACTGACAATCCAGGTCCAGGTAAATGAGGACAAGCACGATGAAGTCATGGAGTGGCTGGACAACGGAGCCGAGTCACATCCGGGAGTAAACTACGTCTTCCAACCAGACGGCAGAAGAAGAAAAGTAACAGAAGACAATATAGAAGATCTGAAAGAGATGATTGAGCCAGGAGAGGGCTGGAAAGTTGAAAGACATCTGGTGGACGGAGACATCGTACTATTCAACCGTCAGCCAAGCCTCCACAGAATGTCTATAATGGCGCACAGGGTACGAGTTCTACCTTACAGAACGTTCAGAATAAATCCAAACGTCTGTGCACCGTACAACGCAGACTTCGACGGAGACGAGATGAACCTTCACGTACCACAGACAGAGGAAGCACGTGCCGAAGCAGAAGAACTACTTAAGGTGCAGGAACACGTTAAATCACCGAAAACCGGTTCACCAATTATCGGTATGCTTCAAGACTATATCTCCGGACTATATCTACTGACAAGAGGAGACGTAGAACTATCAAGAGAGAAAGCATTCAACCTCCTTGCCGAAGCAGGAGAGCACGATGAAAGTCTTCCTGAAGGAGAAACGATAGAAGGAAGAGATCTAGTATCGCTCTTTATTCCAGAAGATATTTCACTAGTAATAAACGAGGGAGAAGACAAAGAAGTAGTAATTGAGGATGGAGAACTCATCAAAGGAGTGCTTGATGAAGACGCACTTGGAGACTACGGAGGAGAAATCATCCAGCAACTAAACATCGAATACGGAAGCGACAAAGTCGCAGAGTTCCTCAACCGAGTCTCAAGAATTGGAGCAGTGTTCCTAACAAGAAGAGGATTCTCCATAAGCATTGACGACCTTGAAGTCCCAGACGATGCAACAGAAGAAATCAAAGAACTAGTAGAAAACACCATTGAAAACGCTGAAGAAGTAATCGAAGACTACAGAAACGAAGAGATGGAGGCAATCACAGGCAAGACACTAGAGGAGACACGAGAAATCCGTATGACGCAGACATTAAACAACGTCTTCGCAGACATCGGAGAAATAATCTCAGAAAACGTAGATGAAGATTCAAGCGCGCTGGTCATGGCAGACTCAGGAGCAAGAGGAAGTATGCAGAACGTTACAACTATGGCAGGTCTACTAGGACAGAACGCAGTAAGAGATCAGAGAATAAACAGAGGATACAAGGATAGAACCACCTCTCACTTTAAGAAAGGAGAACTAAGTCCTAAAGCAAGAGGATTTGTATCTTCAAACATCTTGGAAGGGCTTGACGCACAAGAGATGTTCTTCCACCAGATGAGCCAGAGAAAGGCACTGATGGACAAGTCGCTCAGAACAAAGACCAGCGGATACATGTACAGAAGAGTGGCAAACTCCCTACAAGACTTGAGAGTAGAGAAAGACCAAACAGTAAGAAACGCACAGGGAGAAATCATCCAATTCAGAGCTGGAGAAGACGGTGTAGACCCACAAAAATCCGATAGAGGAATAGTTTCTACAGAGCTGGAGACACAATAGAGGTGCCCCAATAATGACAAAAAACAAACTCAACTGGAAAGAACGAGCAGAACAACTACCACCAAAATACAAAGAAAACGGTTTAACCGGCGAAGCAGAAGAAAGACTGGTTGAAAGATACCAAAAGATGCAGTACGAACCAGGTGAATCAATAGGTGTAGTGGCTGCACAGTCACTTGCTGAACCAGCAACCCAGCTGACCATGGAAACATACCACGCAGCAGGAGCCGCACAAGTATCTCTTACAGCAGGACTTCCACGTCTAATCGAGATTGTAGACGCAAGAAGAAACCCTAAGACACCAGCGATGGATGTCTACTTAGAGGACGACTATAACAACGAGGAAGATGCCAAAAAGGTAGCTCGAAAACTAAGAGAAGTAACTTTCACAGATCTTATCAAAAAAGACACTCTGGACATTATGCAGCTACAAGTTGAATACGGACTTAATCCAGACCTGATGGGAGATTACGACGTAGATGCAGAAGACGTTAAATCACGGATAAAAGAGTCTGTAAAGAAGGCTAAGATAACAATAGAAGACGACGAAACAATAGTACTCGAATCTTCAGAAGACGACTACGATCTTAGAGACCTCAAAGACCTGAAAAACAAGGCAGAAGAAGCACGGATAAAAGGAATAAAAGGAATCGAACAGGTCGTTGTAACGGAAGATAACGGAGAATGGCGTCTTCAAACTGCAGGAACATCTCTAAGAAAAACCCTGAAGATAAAAGAAGTTGACGACACTAGAACCATCTCAAACGATCTCTATGAAGTCAAAAAGGTAATTGGAATAGAAGCACTGAGACAGAGAATTATAGAGGAAGTAAACGAGACGCTTGCAGCACAAGGAATTGGAGTAGACGACCGACACATTATGCTTCTCGCCGACATGATGACCAAGGAAGGAGAGCTCAACGGTACAACCCGTTACGGAATAGTTGGAGAGAAAAAGTCGGTTCTTGCCAGATGTGCATTCGAAGAGACCAAGAAACATCTAAGACAAGGCGCATTGAGAGGGGAAAGAGATGACCTAGACGGAGTAATTGAAAATCTGATGCTCGGACAAGCCGTTCCAAACGGAACAGGTACAGTCGACTTAAAGGCAGGGTTTTCGTCAGAATGATAAACAGTGAACCCCACCACAAAATGGTTTATAAAACCTACTACCAAATGGATGAGATACAGACCAAAAAACAAGTTTTCTTGAGGTAAACAACAATATGGCAACAGTAACATACGATACAGAGAACATCCGTGCGATGAACATGTTTGAATCAATCACAGGTGTTGAAGCACGAGATGTTATTCTTAAAGAGAACGAAGCTTACTTCATAGTACCTGACGGTAAAGCAGGAATGGCTATAGGTAAAGGCGGAAAAGTAGTGAAGAAAGTACAGAACAAAATCGGTAAAGAAGTAAAGATCTACGAATATAGCGACAACCTAGGAAAATTCCTAAACAACCTTGTACCAACCGATCTAAGAGGAGTAGACATAGATGACGAAGGAGAAGAGAAGAAAGTTGAGATCTCAGTAGCGCCGAATAACAAAGGCAGAGTAGTAGGAAAGAACGGGAACAAGATAGACTCAATCAGAGAAGTACTCCATAGAACACACGGAGTAGATGAAGTAGTCGTTGAATAAAGTTTAGGAGACCTACCCCCTCCCAACTGTTCCAGAAACTCTATTACAGTTCTTAAACTTCAAAGGATAAACCGACATATGGCTGAGAGAAACTGTCCTAACTGCGGAAGTAAGAACGTAGAGCCAGACTTAACAGAGACTACAGCGTTTTCACACGGAAATGTTAACGACTGGATATGTAATAACTGCGGTTATAGAGGTATAATGCCCGAAGGAGAACTAGACGAGGACATCGAGTTCGAGGAACCTGAAAAAGAACAGATTAAGGAAGTAGAAACCTACAAATTCAGAAAATACATGGTTTTCATCATAATATTTCTTCTTACAGCGATCCTAATCTACATGGAGTTTTACTATATCTGAAAAATTCACCTACTTTAGACAAGTTGGTATAAAAAGGTTAAGTTCGATTTGAAAATTTACTATGGGCTTGTACAACGCAAGAAAAACTAGAAAGAAACGCCAGCAGTACCGCTGGAGTGACATAGACTACAAGCGGAGAATGCTTAAACTAAAAGAGAAATCAGATCCTCTAGAAGGTTCACCGCAAGGAAGAGGAATCGTACTAGAAAAACGTGTAATTGAAGCAAAACAACCAAACTCCGCACTACGTAAATGTGTACGAGTCCAACTACTCAAAAACGGTAAACAGCTAACAGCTTTCGTACCAGGAGACGGAGCAATCGACCACATCGACGAACACGACGAAGTAATGATCGAAGGAATCGGTGGAGCAGACGCAGGTCCTATGGGAGATATTCCAACAGTAAGATTCCAAGTCGTAAAAGTAAACGGAGTATCACTAGAAGAACTTGTAGCTGGAAACAAACAGAAACCAACACGGTGATAAAAAGATGAGCGATGCAGCAAAACTAGAGCTTGAAGACGGACTGAAAACATTCGGAAGATGGGACGCAGAAGAAGTAGAAATTGAAGATGACGGACTAGTAAGATATGTCAACCTAGAAAATATTCTAGCTCCGAGAAGCAAGGGAAGACACAGCGAGAGACAGTTCTACAAATCAGATGTTCCCGTAGTTGAAAGACTTCTAAACAGGATGTACGTAGCAGGACACCGAGGTAAGAAGCACTACATCGACTCCGGACACAACACCGGAAGCAGCGACAAGCTCTGGAAGCTAATCGAAGACGCATTCGAAATAATTGAAGAAGAAACCGGAGAGAACCCAATCCAAGTACTTGTGACCGCAATCGAAAACTCTTCCCCTGCAGAGGAAGTCGTTACATACCAAAGAGGAGGCGTAAGAGCAAGGAAAGCAGTATTGGTTTCTCCTCAGAGAAGGATAGATCTCGCATTAAGACTGCTTGTACAAGGAGCATACGAGAAAAGACTTGCATCAAGCGAAGACGCAGTGGAAACACTTGCAAACGAACTAATGCTTGCAGCAGACGGAGACGACTCCGCAAGAGCAGTAAGAGAGAAAGAAAGAAGGGAAAGAGAAGCAGAAGGTGCACGATAAACCTTCTTACAATCCTTACATCTTTCTAACTACTTCTGTTTTCAAATTATTCTCATCCGTTAAACTAACCTTTAAACAAAGAATCTACGTCAAATTCTCTAACCCTTTTTTAAATCTTGCAATTACTTTCTAAGGTATAACTATTTGGTGAAATTCAAACTATGGGAGACGAACTTGACGCAATCAAAGGAGTGATTAACGATCCTGAACACATCAGGAACATCGCAATCGCTGCACACATTGATCACGGAAAAACAACATTAACAGACAACCTACTCGCAAGAGCCGGGATGATATCAGACAAACTAGCAGGAGACCAACGCTTCATGGACTTTGACGACCAAGAAGCTGAAAGAGGTATTACAATTTACTCAGCAAACATCTCAATGGTACACGAATACGACGGAGATGACTACCTGATCAACCTTATCGACACACCCGGCCACGTCGACTTTGGAGGAGACGTTACACGTGCAATGCGTGCAGTCGACGGAGTAGTAGTACTTGTAGATGCTGTCGACGGCGTTATGCCTCAGACAGAAACAGTCATGAAACAAGCGCTCCAGGAAGGCGTCAAGCCAGTACTATTCATCAACAAAGTAGACCGGCTGATCGAGGAAATGCAGCTTACACCTGAGGAGATGCAAGAAAGATTCACAGAAATCATCCGAGAAGTCAACACAGCCCTAAGAAAATACGCAACAGACGAACAGATCGAAAAATGGCAGATGGCTGTAAACGACGGAACTGTAGCATTCGGTTCAGCACTGAAGAACTGGGCGATTTCTGTTCCTTACATGAAAGATACAGGAATCACCTTCGGAGACATAATTGAAAGAGTAAACGAAGGAGACCATGAAGGCCTAAGAGACGACGCACCGATCGAAGAAGTCGTATTGGACATGGTAGTACAGCACCTAACCGATCCAAGAAGCTCAGGACAAGACAGGATTCCGGCCGTATGGAGCGGAGACATCGACAGCGAAGTCGGACAGTCAATGGAAGACCAAGACGCTGACGGACCGCTAGTCGGAGTTGTAACAAACGTTGAAGACGACGAACACGCAGGAACAATCGCAACAGCAAGACTTTTCTCCGGAACAGTGGAAGAAGGAGACGAACTATACGGAATCGGATCACAGAAGACTGAAAGAGCACAACAGGTAGGAATCTACTCAGGACCAAGAAAACTGAACGTAGATGAAGTACCAGCCGGAAACATCGCGGCGATCACAGGACCTGACTTCTCAACAGGAGAGACATTCGTAAGGTCGGGAGAAGACGAAGATATTACTCCATTCGAACAGATTGAACACGTCTTCGAACCTGTAGTTACAAAGTCCATCGAACCAAAGAGGACCAGCGACCTACCAAAACTGATTGAAACACTGAGAAAACGTGCGAAGGAAGACAACACTATCCAAGTCGATATTGATGAGGAAACCGGAGAAACAAAGGTTTCCGGGCTAGGAGAACTACACATCGAAGCAAAGATCGAGAGACACCTCGACGAAAAAGGTATCGATATCAACGTATCCGAACCTATCGTTGTATTCCGAGAAGGTATCGACTCACAGTCTCCAGAAGTAACAGGAAAGTCACCTAACAGACACAACCAACTCGACATCACAGTTGAGCCAATAACAGAAGACGTCAGAAAGTTCCTAAAAGAGGATTATGAAGAACTGAAAATGCAGAGTGACGACGAGACAGAAGTCAGAGACGCATTGGTCGAGGTAGGCCTGACAAAAGATGAAGCAGACAATCTAATGGAAGTATACGAGGAGAACATCTTCGTCAACGCGTCAAGAGGTATCAAAAACCTGAGAGAAATTCAGGAATACCTTGTAGAAGCATTCCACGAGTTCTGTGACGAAGGACCACTAGCAAACGAGCCAGTAATCGGACTGAAAGTCAAACTACACGACGCAAAGCTACACGAAGACGCAATCCACAGAGGACCAGCACAGATGATCCCGGCAACAAAAGACTCGCTGAAAAGAGGTTTCTTACAAGCTGATCCTCAGCTAATCGAACCGAAACAGATTCTCAGAATTGACACTCCAAGCGACACAATGGGAGACGCAATGACAGAAGTCTCAAACAGAAGAGGAGACGTAGTAGATATGGAAGAAGAAGGAGGAAGTAGCGTCATCAAATGTAAGCTTCCTGTAGAAGAACTGTTCGGATTCGAAGCAGCACTGAAATCCGCGACAAACGGTAAAGGATTCTTCAGCCTGATCGACCTAATCTACGAACCACTCATGCTTGACCTACAAGATGAGAAGATTCTCGAAATCAGAGAAAGGAAAGGCATGAAAGAAGAACTACCAACACTAGAGGAGTAAACCCCCCCCTCTAAATTCTTTTCTATTAATTTCATTATTTCTTCTCTAGTAATATCTGAGAAAACCTGTTTCTGCTTCCACGTAATGCACTAACTCATTCAGCTCCCGGTATATATCCTCAGTAGGTTCGGAACAGGCTTTTAGATTATCTATTGCTATCGTTTCGGGTTCATAGCTTAGTCTGTCAAGAGCGGTTGTATATGTTATCGTCTTATCTTGATTGAGTAGTTCTAGAGTTCTCTCATAACCAGAAACAGTAATATCTCCTTCTTCATCCAAGAGTAGTTTACGTTTACCCCCCGTAGCAGTAGAATGTTCGTATATTAACAGATCTACACGTTTAGAGCTGTTGTCAGGAAGGTTGACCCCGCATCTTGCGGCCGCAGGATCTTCTTTTCTACTGTTTTAACAGTTATTTCTTGTTCAGGATCATCGGAAACCAAACCTTCAGACATAATTACTTTGTAGTAACAACACTATTATATAAGTTTCCTTTCGAACCGGCTTCAGCCCAAAAACCGTCAAGAAACCAGAAATCTCTCGAATAAGACAACTCTCATCAAAACCAGTACCTCACAAACCCTTTTTAAAACTTAATCGACTAATCCCGAATTATACGCAGTAGGTGTAAAACTCAAAATGGCAGATAAACCACACATTAACTTGGTATTTATTGGACACGTAGACCACGGTAAATCTAC
>LKMN01000004.1 GCA_001563875.1 Nanohaloarchaea archaeon B1-Br10_U2g1
AAGAGTATGATGGCGGCCATTTCTCGGTCGAAAATGTGATGGTCAGATACCCTAATACGGAGGAAGACGGGTTAGAACGTCTTAGAAAAATAACGGATATCTTGGAGGACGAAGGCTTCAACGTTGAGATGAAAGGCTGTAATGGTGTTGAAGGAGACCCTGAAGACTGGGAAGAAGATCTATTCTAGCAAGTCTAATTCGCTCTATTCTCACATGACATGTCCTTAGTGTAAGAATATATGAAACCAAATTCGAATCGTAGGAGTCATTAGATGTAATGATCTTATTTCGGTCTAGTTTTCTTATGTTTGTCTAGCTTTCTCCTAATTAAATATGTGGTTGAAGTCTAAATCAATTCTCTTTTGACTCTAGCAAGATATATATTGAAGGTAATAAGATTATAAAGACTGCAAAGCTAACTATTCCTTTAAAAAGGCTGAAAAAGTATGCTATTGTTGAAGCTAACGTCAAAGACACAGCGTTAACGGTTACAATAGCTCTTACCAGTTTTTTTTCAGGATTTTCTACCATAGAAAACTACTTAACAAGCTATCTTTTTCTAGATACGGTTCTCGGTATACTCGATAACTCCGTCCTATTCTTTTTATGAGTTGTAATAGAAACTAGTTTATATGTCAACACTATACTTTTTGACAGGTTTTCTAAGCGGTATATTCTTAGGTGTAGGACTTTCTATCTTCTATCTTAGATGGAAGGTTAAAACACAGTTAACGGGTATGCAGGATCAGATGGAAGAGATGATGGATATAACAGAGGATTTGAACCGAGAAGAAGAGTAAGAAGAAAAGGTTATTGTCGGGCATAAAGCTCGTAACCAAAGTAGACCTGGTAAAGACCTGCAAGACCTACAAGAAGGTATAGAGCTGCTTCAGCTTCAGGGACTCCTAAGGCCTGATCGAACAGTAGGTTGAAAAGATTCAAGTTTTCTCCTGTGAAATGGCCTAGTCCTTCAAGACCCCAGTTAATCGCACCTGCTATAATAATCACAAGTGAAGCCCAGTCTAGATAGTTAACTTCGCTCATTAATTCGTATCCCTGTGTTCAGATTTGTCGTGTCTCCTATTTAAAAACAGGCTTAGTTACTTTTGCTGCTCCAGTCTTTCCGCTGTCTTCTCCATCTCATCGGAGATACTTCGAAGCTGATCTATGAATGCCTCTGTACGTGCGTTGTACTCTTCCTCAACCTCTATATCTCTTAGTGCTACTCTCACATGTGATTCTTTAACCTTTGCTAGCATCTCGGCTTGATCCATCGTCTCATCGATAATCTCGTCAAGCAGTGTTGAAAGAACAGTGTTAACTACGTGAGGAACATCTCCGTCAAGAGTCTGATCTTCATCCATGTTCTCTCTGAAAAGTCTTGCTATACGTCCTTCAGAAAGAGCGAGGTCGGAGTTTTCGAGCTGTCCATAATCCTTTGGTATAAGTTTCTCCAAGTTCATTAAGGGTGTTTTAGAACTAAAAATTCAAAAATCAAACCAAGACTAATCTGTGATAGAAACGTTTCTGCAAGTTAAAAATTAAAGAAGGAGCTATCTGACCGGTTTCTCGTGTAGTATATCTGCGACCTTCTGACTTGGCAGATCAAATCTTGAAACTATATGCTTGGCTTGTTCTAGATCTCTGTCTTCAATCCTTCTCTCGAACTCCTGAAGCCCGTCCTCGATATAGGCGTCTTTTTTACGAGGCATAAAACCTTTTTCAGGGTATGTCTCCGCTACCGTGTCCTTACTAAACGAGTTTTTAGGTCTTTCCTTCCGTGGAGCAATATACATCTGGAAGAAAGCTTTAGATGAGCCATCAAGATCTGAAAGTATATCCGTCGCAATCTGATCTATAACTAGATCCGGTCCGTTCTCATCGAGGTAATCTGTTCTGTAGAGCTGGTGAAACTCGTCTACAGTTCTTCCATAGTTGAACGAGTCTAGCATGGTGAAGGCTTCCTTGAGATCTTCCTCATCCCTATCCTCTGACTCTAAAAGGTTGTAAAGTTTCTCATCTACTTTTTGATCAACGTTGAGATCTGCCTTATCGGCATACAAGCTAGCTACCTGGTAGATCCCTCTGTCAAAGAATCTGTCGAAGAACCATTCTCTCTTCTTTGGACGAGGTTTAACGCCTCTCCGACCTTTCAGCATCAGACTGGCTCTGTCCAAGAATCCTTCATCTAGGGTAGAGTACGCTTTCTCAGGTCTCTCGCTCCACCATTTGTAGTCTGTTAGGATATTACCAATCAGTTTCTCAGCAGCCTTGTCTTCTCTTTCCTCTTTCTCCTCTAACTTGGAGTCGAACATGTAAAGTCTTGCTGTTTTTTCGGGTTGTTCGCGCCAGTCTTCATAGTCTCTATAGTGATGGGGGAAGTAAGCCATTTCTGTTAAACCACCTATACTCTCAACCTGTGTCTCAGATATTAAACCTCTAGATGTATTCGAGAACACTGTTTCAAGACCTATCTTTTAATGTTTCTTTAGGTATAACGGAAATGTGAAAGGAGTATATGCAGTCCTCTTCAGGCTTAAGGAGAGCAAAAGTATAAAGATCGGAGCGCTTGGAGAGATAACTTTTGATCGAGGACTATATCTATATACAGGTTCAGGAAGATCTAATGTCGTTAAAAGAATAGAAAGACATTTCAGTGAATCAAAAAATAATCACTGGCATATAGACTACTTCTCACAGCATGCTGACCCTGAAGACTACTTTATTCTTCCTGAAAAGTCTAGTTTTGAGTGTGTGCTAGCAGATATAACTGGAGCTATCGGTGAACCTGTTAAAGACTTCGGTGCCAGTGACTGCGGCTGCGAATCTCACTTTTTCAAACTCTAGATGCTTGGTCTAGGCTCAAGCTCGTCCATAAGCTCTGTAAAGATCTCAGCCAACCTTGCACCTCTATCTGTTAGAGTAACAATCTTTTTCCTACCTCTTTCTTCAAACTCCACAAGGTCGTGTTCAGCCAGCCTTTGAAGTATCTTAACTGTATGACTGTATGTTGCGTCAATCTCGGTGGATAACGCTGAGGCATAGTACTCCTTAGGGCTTTGAAGTTTTACAAGGATTTTTACCGGTTTCTCGTGTATGAACATGTATTTGAGTTCTTCTTCCATACATATTACCTATCAGTTTTTTTCGACCTCCTAATTAACTAAAACTGTTACACTCGAACACAGTAGACATTGTTTGGGGTATAGGAACTAAAGAGTAGTTTTACAGGTTTCAAAAAACATCTTATATTGTCTTAGACTGCAAGGGTTGTTTTAATTCTATCTAGCATTAATCAGAGTTTTCTAAGATACTTTGGCTCTGTGAATCTGTTAGTTACTAAGCAAAAACAGAAGGTCAATAGAAAACTCTGTGATTCAATTAATCCTCTAAATACCTGTCAATCTTATTCATAACATCCTCTAGCTCCCTAGCTATAGTCTGTTCCTCCTTTGAAAACTCTGAAGGACTGATACGTCCATTTTCTCCGTTAATTCGGTAGCCAAAAACAGGTTCATCCGTATAACGTTCTCCCAAATAACCTAGGGCCACAGGATAATCAAGACCAACATCTATATGTGCGGCAACCTCAATATCTGTCGTTGACATATCTTCCCAGCTCTTGTAAGGTGATGTATGGGCACGTGTCTCTGCGAAATGTGAACACCCCATATATCTTGATTTGTTGCTCTCTAGGAGGTCATTGTCAAGAATTTCATTATCGTCCGCCAAGTCTTCTACATAGCTTATTCGTTGCAAACATTCTTCTTTGTTCTGTATCTCGGTTCTCACGGGCTCCCCCTTCGTCTTAGAACCGTCTTCAGGGTTCTGGCCTCTAACCTCGAACAGAAGCGATCCTTTCTCTATCTCGTTTATGGCTGCTGAAACATCTTTAGCGAGATAGTTGGTTGATTCAGCGCCATTCCGCCTTAAGAGGTTTTTAATCTTCTCTAACTGGCCTTTACTTCGTTCCTTTTCAGAGACTTGGAACGGCGTGCCGTTATGTTCGTACGTGTTCAGCGACTTCGGAGGCCCTCCGTTGATCTGGAGTGCAAACCTTTGTCCCTGATGATCGTACTCTGTTAGATCCAGAGGTATCTCGGTCGGTGCACGGGGATATCCGTCAAGATCCAAGTTTACGGAGTGTTTTACCGCCTCTCTTAGAAGTCCTTCTTCTGTTCCGTATAGATCGATTCTAACTGGCTCAACCATGTCTTAACTATCACTATAAAATGAAATCAGATCGGTAGCTTTTAACTAAAATTATAGTAAATATCTGTATATATCCTATAAGGGTTTAGTACCTTAACAGGGAATTTATGCTATCTTAGAATAACTGTTAAACTATATTTAACTGTTCTTCAATCTGGTATACAGTTTTTCTTGCATGTTCCTTAACCGCATTCTCCTGTCGTAGCACACGTGTAAAACCGGACTTCCTGTCATGTGTCTTTCCATATGTGCTGCGGCTGACCGTTAGAAACGGCTCCTCATCTTTGTAAAATCTGTAGACTAGTTCGTAGTAGAACAGTTCTGTGACCGCAGTCACTATGTAACGTGAACCGTACTCTAAAGGTCTCTGTTTGCAAATACTTATTTCAACTATCTCTGTCATGGTGGTAGTACCTTTATTCAGATTAAACTAGAATTATGTTGATTTATAATATTTAATTGAGAACAATATACTCGAAAAAGTGTCTTCAACCGATTAATAAGACTCGAGATGGGTTTTTAGATCTCATTATCGCAGCATTTAGTATTTAAGATTTTCTATCCCATGAAAAGGGTATGTCCGAGGTAGAGAATGGAACTGTAATAGGCGAGGAAACAATACCGGTTAAACGCAACTATACCTCGGGAGAAAACGAGAGAAAATGTCCAAGCTGCGGTTCAGAAGACATTGGACATGACAGTGCAAAAGGAGAACTTTTCTGCAGAAAATGCGGGACAGTTATAGATGAAGAACGAATAGATACGTCTCGGGAATGGAGAGCATTCAGCTCTGAAGAGAAAAGCACGAAATCTCGTGCAGGGAGTCCAATAACATTCACAAAAGCAGACAAAGGGATGAGCACGCAGATAGGTTACAGCGGTGAACTAAGCAAGGTTTCAGGGCCGCGTAGAGGAAAATATTTCCGTATGAGAAAGTGGGATAGAAGAGCTGCAAGCTCTCAGAGCAGAGGCCTACAAAACGCTTTATCCGAACTTGAAAGAATCATATCCGATCTAAAACTCCCTAAATCCGTATACGAGGAGGCAGCAAGATTGACGGAAAAAGCACGGGAAAAGGGCATAATTAAAGGAAGAGGTATAGAGCCTACAGTAGCTTCACTAGCATATCTTGTAGCACGCAAACAAGGTATACCAAGAACATTGGAAGAGGTCTCAGATGCTGCTTCGGTATCAGAAAGAAAATTAGGTAAAACGTACCGGTATACGGCCAGGGAACTAGATATGGATATCAAGCCGGCAAGACCGGAAGACTTCATACCAAGGTATGCCGGAGAACTAAACCTTTCAGGATCTGCTCAGGCTAAAGCTAAAAAGTATATCAAAGAGGCTCGTAAAAGAAAAGTACTTGCCGGTAGAAGTCCAAAAGCTATTGTAGCCGCAGTACTTTACTTGGCAGCAATAGTTGAAGGAGAGCAGCTTACGCAGAAAAGAGTAGCTGACACAGTAGGGGTTACTTCTGTCACTATTAGAAAGAACTACCGTGAGATAGCGGAAGCCTTAGAGATCTACGAGGAGGTAGAAAAGTCCCGTTAAGTTGGTTCGATATCTCTCGAACATATACATCCGTCTATAAAAACTATGAGATGTGTCATCTTTGTATGAGAAAAGTAACTATTTTAGCTTTAGTAGTGCTTCTCGCAGGTTTGACTCTTGCGGTAGTAGATCAGCCAGAGCCGGATGACGGAGAAGTAGCCATAACAGATATTGAACAGCAGTTCGACCACAGCTTTAATGTTACAGAAGACCAGTACAACGAGACAGAAACCGGTTTAATAAACTATGAGGTCCAGAACGGAACAGTAACCTTTGAAGGTGTTCTACAGACACCTACGCCTCCACCATGTAACACTCTACAGGAAGAAGTTAATGAAACCGACGACAGCTACCGGTTTGAAATAGATGTACAGGCTTCCGATGATGAAGGACAGATCTGTCCGCAGGTAATCACATACCAAAAGTATAACGCAACCTTTGATGCCGAAGAGCCATACAGTCTTGAAATAGTTCATGAAGATGAGGTTGTTGAATCAATAGAGGTTGGAGAGACAGGAGAAGACCTAGATGAAACAGAAGATGATAGAAACAGTAACAGAACTGTCTTTGACTCCATAAGAGAGTGGTTTTCTAACCTCTTCTAAAACTGTTCTTTTTTACTGGTTTGAAGAGATTATCTCTATAACGTCTCGGTGCTCCAGTTCATGGTCTGAACCTATCTGTCTACTATTCCTACAGTCTATTGCGTGTAGGAAGCCTTCACCAATATCGGAGTGGATATGGTATGCAAACTCCTCTGCAGTAGTCTTTGGAGGCATGAGAAAACAGTCTGGTAGAATATTGCCGTGTTCATCTCCCAGACCATCTGCTCCTCCTGGAAAAATTGCTATAACACCTAGTTCATTAAAAAGCGCTGTTTCAAGTGCTTTTTGGACGCCTGTTCCTCCGTACTCGTTCATGAACTCTCTAATCTTTTCAAGTCCTTCCTTTTTCTCTTCAGGCAGATCTTTTTCTATATTAAAGTCGTCTTGACCAGGATAGTAGTCTAAAACTCCTTGTTCTGCCGCGTTTTTCAGTGCTTTCTCTGCATGGGCACTACAAGGAACAATTTCTAAATGGCTGTACTCCGGGTCTTTGGTGATCTCCTCAAAGTTTTTACGTGCCGCCTCATCGTCCATCTTGTTTGCGGCGATAACCATAGGTTTAGTATCTTTTCTTATAGCTCGTGCCAGCTCTTTCTCATCTTCTTCGGTCCAGGACGCGGGATCAAGTTCAAGGTTCTGTGAAAGTATCAGCTGCTTGATCTGGTTTTTGTTTGTCTTAAATGCAGACATCTGTTCTGCTAGTTCTTCCTCTATCTTGACATCTTGTTGTCTTGTCTTTCCTTCAAAACGTTCTATTCCCTTTCTAAGAATATCTAGATACCACATATCTAGCTCTTTTTCTAGGAAATCAATGTCTTTCCGAGGGTTATGTCCTTCAGTAGGTTCTCCTTCAATATCTGTTTTACCGGAAAAGTCTACTATGTGTATCAGGACATCTGCTTCGTTTAAATCTGTCAGGAACTGGTTTCCAAGTCCTTTACCTTCGTGAGCTCCTGGTATAAGTCCTGCTACGTCCACAAGTTTTACAGGAACATATCTTATTCCTTCTTCGACAAAACCTACTCGTGGATCGCTGGTCTCGTCGAAGTCTGGTGCTGCATCCTCTACTCTAACATAGGCCTCTCCAACGCTAGGATCTATGGTTGTGAAAGGGTAATCTCCCTCGGCTATATCGTTCATTGTTGCGGCGTTGAAAAAGGTTGATTTTCCGACCGATGGCTTCCCGACAAGCCCGATTTTGTATGGCATAAATTTACTGGCCTCAGAATTTTTTTATTAGGTTAGCTGTAGAAACTTTCCTCGTATCTGAACCCTGCTTCTAGATGCCTGGTTTTAGGGCATCCCTTCTCTGCTATAGCAAGATATTTCTTTTTTCCGGGTCTATAGCTGTCAACTTCTTTGGTATAGTAAACGTCTTTAAGCTTTTGCCGTAGTCCTTCTTCCTCACATAAATGGCAGTAGAACTTCTGTTCCATTAACTCTCTAATATCTACGTCGAAGATGTTGTCTCTTGACGCCACAGGAGTTTCTTCTCTGTCAATTGTTAAACCTGTTTTCTCTCCGGATCTTAACTTATTTGAACTGTAGTGCAGATTTGTTTAAATTAGAGAAGTCATGGAGAGATAGTATGGCAGCTAACAAAGAAACGTACGGAGCAGGGTTCAGTTTTTCAGCTTTAGGATTCGTGATAATGTCCGCACTTTACATACTACAAACACAGTTCAACCAGCAGTTTGTTACAGCGGCTGAGACAACGCTTCTGGTGGCGCTTGTAGCAGGTGTAGGAGCTATACTTTTCTACTATGGGGCTAAAGAGGACGAAAGAATATAGTTTATTGTTAAAACTTTCGACATCTAACCTTCTGTATGAGAAAGTTAAAACTCCCGGGAAGAGATTCCACACGTCCAAGGCTGGATGAGAAGGATATCAATCTGGTGGAGGAACTTGGCTTGGCAAAGCTTAAGGAGCAATCTAATGATATTGTGGAGTCTAAGCTTAGAGAACAGCCAGAAAACGATGGAAACCAGACTCCTAGAGCAGGTAACCCTGTCTATAAAGCGATGCATGCCTGCAATGCAGAATCTCGTGTAAGTCTTTCCAAGGCTCACCGTATACCTGCAGGTAAGCCACTTACGGACTCTCAAGTCCGGTCTGTTGTCAACTTATTGGTAAGATGGATAGTAAGAGAACATAACTTCTTCCTACAGGAAAAGGAAAAAAGACAGAAAAACCTTTCTGAATATTAGAAAAAGTCTTCTGACTTCAAATGTTCAACAACTCTGTCTTGATCAAGCTTTTCTTCCTCTCCGGAATCCATATGTTTCATTGTGACTTCTCCGTTTTCGAGATCTCTTTTACCAACAATTAAAACCCTATCTGAGTTAATACTGTCGGCATAACTTAGCTGTCCTCCAAAACCTCTACCGGTCAGATCTGTTTCAACTGATAAACCTCTGTCTCTGAGTTCTTTCGCATACTCCAGACCTTTATTCCGGACATCCTCCGAAACTGTTAAGACGTACATGTCTGTTTCAACCTGTTTTAGAGGCCATTTGCCCTCCTTCTTCAAGAGTTCTATAGTTGGAGAGTAACCGAAAGCAAATCCTACAGCAGGAACCTCTCTGTCGCCGAAAAGTCCAACAAGATCGTCATATCTTCCTCCGCCGAAAAGTGCTCGCAGCTCACCTTCAGCGTCAAATGCTTCGAACACAAGGCCTGTGTAGTAAGCTAGTCCTCTTACAATTGAAAGGTCGAGTCTACACATCTCTTCGACTCCATAGGCTTCTAATGCCTCTGCTAGTTCTTCTATTCTTTTTACAGACTCTTCTGCTTCCTCAGGAGTCTTTTCTTTCAGCTCTTCAACAGTCTCTTTGATAGGGCCTGATATATCAGTGATTTCGTCTACTTTTTTGGCTTCCTCTCTGTTTAGTCCTTCAGATTCAAGGTCTTCTAAGAACTCTTCTCTCCCCATTTTTTCCTTGTCGTCGATAACAGACATCGCTGCTTCTGCTCTTTCAACTCCTTGAGACTTAAGGATTGATTCCAGAAGCTTTCTATCGTTGATTAAGAAGTTTACACGGTTTTCTACTCCAAGTTTTTTGTAGATTGTTGCAGCGGTTACAATTATCTCTGCGTCTGCTTCAACACTTTCTATACCGAATATATCGAAGTCTCCCTGGAAGAACTCTCGGTCACGGCCTTTCTGGACGTTCTCATACCTCCATCTTTTTGAGGTATCATACCATTTAATAGGTGTTTTCAAGTCTTTTCTCTGCTGTACAAGCCTTGCTCTTGTAGGTGTCTGTTCAGGTATAAGCGTGATTTCCCGATTTCCTTTATCTGCGAAGGAGTATGTCTGATCTAGTAGTTCGTCCCCTGATTTTACACGGTATAAATCGGTTTTTTCAACGTTGGGGGTATTTATCTCTCTGAATCCGAACTCCTCAGCTGTTTCCTCGACTATGTCAATAAGTTTTCTTAACGAAGTATAGTCTTCCGGATAACGGTCATAAAATCCTTTCAGACTTGTTATCTCTGTCATTTTTTAGGGCTCCTTGTTGAAACCTTTGTTCTCTAATGTTTTAAACCGGTTTTGAATGAGGATTTTTCGAAGTATTCAAAAACACGCTAAGTAATACTCTGTATTGTATGGGTTTTCTTTGTATCGATATAGGAGGGACTAACACGCTTCTAGGTCTTGGAAACGGCGAGTTCAAAGTTGTTAGGAAAGTTTCGAGCAAAAAATTTCTAGAAAGTATAGACTCAATAATAGAGGAATTGAACCAAGACGTAGAGATCGAGAAAGTAGCCGTAGCGGTAGCAGGACCTATAGACCGTGAAAAAGGAGTTTTTTATCCTCCTAACATAGGTATTGAGAAAATAAATCTTATCGAACCGCTTGAACAATACGGCGAAGTTTCAATAATCAATGACTGCACTTCTGCGGTTCTAGGAGAATACTGTTACGGAGACCACAACTGTGAAAACTTAATCTATGTAACTATAAGCTCTGGTATAGGAGCAGGAGTTGTATTGGACGGAAGGCTAGTCGAAGGTGCGGACGGCAACTTTGGCGAAGTCGGACATATGAAGATAAAAGAAAAAGGTCTTCGTTGCGGATGCGGCGCAGAGGGTCACTGGGAGTCGTTCTGCTCTGGGAACAACTTGCCGGAGATGGCCGAACAGCTGACAGGTTCAAGCTTCTCGGATGCGAGAGCAGTCTTTGATAAGTACCGAGAAGGAGAACCAGATGCGGAGAAAACAATTAGAGAGATGAAACAGATTAACGCACAAGGATTCGCCAATCTCGTTAACCTCTATAATCCGGATAAGATTGTTGTAGGCGGAGCTGTAGCATTAAACCATCCTGATATAGTAGTTGGTGGTTTAGAGGAAGAAGTGGATGTAAAAACAGTCAACTCATCTCCGGAGATAGAAGTATGCGGACTCGGCGACAGATCTGTCTTACACGGTTTGAGAGCGATATGCAACGATGAAGTTTAACTATGAAAGCCTGCAATTAGATCCTAGCAATGGGAGATTTTAAGGAGCACATACTTTTCGGACTGCTTACTGCTGCAGTACTAATGTATCTCTTCGAAGAATTCATAGATATAACAGCATTAGAAGCATTATCAGGAGCCTTGGCTGTATTTATAGGCTCAATAATGCCGGATATAGATCACAAGAGATCCTATGTTCATAGAGCGGTTAAATCCTTTACAAGTATTTCTGCAGGTATTTTAACGTTTCTAGTAGCGCCTTTGGAAACTCATCAGAGGTACATAGCGGGTATAACAGTGTTTTTAATGGTTTACTCTTTCTTCTCACGTATTAAGATGAAGCATAGAGGCTTCACCCATACGCTAACGTTCTGTATTATAGCTACCTCTGTAGGAATTATACTAAGCGTTACGTTTCTTTATACCGTAATACCAGGTCTAGCTCTAGGCGTGGGTATACTGTCTCATCTCTTGATGGATAGAGAGTTCAAGTTCTAATTTATGTCTGCAACGTCGCCTAAGGTAGCTTTCTTCTGATTGCCTTTCTCAGAAGTACCATAGTCTGAGACTTCAGGATTGGTATAAATAGATATACCGAATTTGTCAGAAAGCTTCTTAGCTAGGGACTTATCTGGTTTCAGATCCTGTTTCTCAATCTTACTTATTAAGGACTCTTTCTCGTTGAGTTCGTTGGCAACCTCTTTAATCGATAGCTGTTCGCTTTCTCTTGCATCCTTTACTTTCTCTCCGTAGTCAGGAACAAGTACTTCTTTACTTGTCCGTTTCTTTGGAGATTTCTTTCTTTTCTTTCTCTTCTTAGAGGTCTTTGAAAGGTCCTCTCCCATGTCTGCACAAGATTCACAGACTCTTAGAACAGCGCCTTCGATTTTAGCTTTTTTAACTGATTCAGTGTTCTTACCGCATAGTTCACATGATGGCATTTTAGGTCGTAGAAAAAGTTTTTCGGATTACTCTCCTTTTTGGTTTGGTTTAATACCAGTTTTTACTCTGTATCGAACAAGTTACACGCCATAATTTAATAACCTTACATATCCGGAAAGCAATGATTACATAAGAAAATGTTGTAAGTCCTTAGTAGTCCCTGAAGGCTTATAAAATCGGGCTTAGAGACCATGGAATTACATTATATATATTTAGATTATCTCCTTTCATTCCTATGTCAGAGAAACAAGTATTTGAAGTTCTCAACGAGTTATCCGAAAAAAATGATGAACACGTAGAAGAATTTTCAGACAAACTTAAACAGCACTTAGACGGTCAAGATCCTGAAGTAACGACTATTCTGTGCAGCGATTCCAGAGTGATACAGGGAAAGATCTGTGGAAACGAAGTGTTGGGAAGAGAGTTCTCTCATGAAAGGATTGGCAACCGGACTAACAGTCTGACCTTAGAGGGAGAGGTCGTACCATCAGGAAGTATAGACTATATCCCCGAACATAGTGACACTCCGACCGGAGTACTGGTGATAGGACACACAGGCTGTGGAGCAGTAACAGCAACATACGATACGATACAATCCGCTCTGAAGTCCGAAGAAGTAGAGGAGCCTGAAGAGATAATTGAGCTGTATGAAAAAGGAGAGATAGACCTAGAAGACTATACAGGAGAGACCAAAGGAATTACAACAGATATCTACCTGCTTATGAAGGCGGGTCTAGACAGCTCCTACAAAGAGCTTATGGATGAAGACTTAGAAGACAAAGAAATGATTAACCGTTTAGTAGAGTACAATGTTGATAACCAGGTTGAGTTTCTGAAAGAACATACCGACTATGAAGACACAGAAATCCTAGGTGCAGTCTACGATATGGAAGGTGTATACGGAGAGAATGGAGGGCTTTACCTAGTTAACTATGATGGCAGATCAGAAATCGACGAGCTTGAACAACTCTTCTCAGACTACTCGTTCGTTGACGTGGACAGGCAGGACTCTGCCTGATTCCCTATCTTAATCTTCTTATTAGAAGCCCGTACAAGAGCGCCAAAGCCGAGACTGTTAAAAGCCCTAAACCTACGAGAACCAGTATTTCGCCGGAAACAAAATACTGGCTAGTTTCTGCCGCAGGTTGTGCCTCTAATGCCATTTCATACTCTTCAGCCGGAGCATCGTCTTGAAGAAGACTTATTCTTTCCAAGCCTTGGAAGCCAACTACTACGCCAGTAACTGCTGAAAGGGCTGATGAAACTATAGAGAACTTTACCTTTTTTTCTCTCCCGCTTACTATCGCTTCAGACTTCTGTGTAGGGTGGTATACAACTCTTTTTCTTCCTTCTTCCTCTTCTTTTTCAATTAGGTCTGCATCATTAAGTTTTGAAAGATGAGAAGATACTGTAGACTTGCTTTTACCAGTTTTTTCACTTAAATTGGTGGTTGTAGAAGGTTTATCAAGAAGTTTGTGAAGTATTCTTACTCTTGTAGGTGATGAAAGAGCTTTAACGGTTTTGAAGTCTATCTCCATAAAAAATAGTTTAGAGGCTTCCAGGTTTTTAACTATGCTTAGACTTGTTCGAATATTATCGAACGTCTTAAATCCTTCTTGCTGATAACCTGATAGTAAAAACCTGTTTCACAGGGCGTGGCAAAGCAGATTTCACGGGTTAATGCCCATACCTATAAAAAAGAGCCCAGACAATACCTTTTTGGTGAATTGACCATGGTAGACGTACTAAAGAAGTCTGGCGTCCGTGACGCAGCAGAAGGCGTCAACGTTGGATCTGACTTCTACGATGCTCTAGACGATGCAGTACAAGAAATGATCGAAAGAGCAGTAGAAAGAGCAGAAGAAAACGGACGAAGGACTGTAAAGTCAAGAGACGTTTAAAACAGTTAAATTGAAGGGGTTGGGGGGTTGAACCCCGATCTCAATTTTTATCTATTTTTACTAAAGTTCTTCTTGCCTGCGTTCAACTTCGTTCAAGAACTCTTCCACACGGTTTAAAGACTCTCTGAGATTCTCGACAGTCTCTAAATCTTCAACAGGAAGTCTTCCAAGATCCCCGTTATTTATTTCGATTACAGCTTTACCGTCTTTAGTACGGGTTGTAAACTCTAGGACGTCGTAAGGCCCCTCCTCAAACTTGTGTAGTAGTTCGCTCATAATAGTAAGTGGTTGTACTCAAAGGATTTTATGGGTTCCGGACAATTTTCTCAAGATTATCGGCTTCTTCCTCTGCTTTATGTCTATCTTTGGACTCTGTTACAACCCTGATTTTAGGTGACGACCCGGAAGGCCTTATTAAAGCTCTTACATCCGGAGACTCTACTTTCAATCCGTCTTTCCTTGATACGATTTTGTATTCTTCTTTAATCCTATTCTCTACCGCTTCCATTCTTTTTTTCTTATCCTCTACTTCATAACTTTCTCTTACTGAATGGTGTTCGGGTATCTTATCTAGATATCTTTCTAAGTCGACCCCTGCCAGAATCAAAGCTGCTAGAGTCCCTGAGTTGTAAGGCACGAAGTTTAAAAATGCATAATGGCCGTTCGGTTCTCCTGCCAGCTCAACATCCTTTTCAATAGCATTATCCATTACGAAAGGATCTCCAACCCTCGTGTAGAATACCTGCTCTTCAGTTGTCTCTTCCAAAGACTTGGAGGTATCTATAGAGGCCACTACATCACCTTCGAAGATCTGTGAAAAAACCGCGAGTACCTTGTTACCATCCACAAAACCATCTTTGTAAAGGGTTACCCGGTCGCCATCCATATCTGTAGCCAGACCTATATCTGCGTTTGTTTCATCTACTTTTGCCTTAAGCTCCTTTAGATTCTCCGGTCTAGGGTTGGGAGGATCCCTGTAAGGTTTTTCCTCTTTTTCCTCGCCGAGATCTACGACATTCGCACCTATAGCTCTTAAAGTCTCGGCGAGTAAGGAATCTGTTGCTCCTCCTAGAGTATCTATGACCACTTTTTTATCAAGATTCTCGGATAGTCTTCTAGCAAAGAGCTTCAGGTTTTCTTTGTATTCTTCTAAGGCTTCTGGATACTGTTCGACTTTTCCTGTACCTTGACTGAACTCTCTGTTACGGAACCTGTCTTTAACACTGTCTAAATCCGGATTGAGAAATCCGTTTCCTTCAGGATACATAAACTTGAACCCGTTAAACTCTAGAGGAAGATGTGAGGAAGTGACTTGGACAGAGACTGTGTCTTTTTCTCTGCCTGTGAAAGCTGCATAATCAGTTGGACCTGAACCTATATCAATAATCTCTACTCCCGTGGATTTTAATCCCTTGATAAAACTTTTTTTCAAGGTCTTGGAGGATTCTTTATTGTCTCTACATACCACAACTTTTTTGGGGTAGTTTCTCTGAACGAAAGTTCCTAAAGATTTTCCTAAAAGATCTGCAAACTCTTCGTCAAGCTCTTCAGGATACTTTCCGCGTATATCATATCTTTTGAATACTTTTTCAGGTTTCAAGCTTGTTTTTCCACCTTTTCGATAATATCTCCTATGTCGTGTTTATCTCTATCGAAGAGGAGTCCAGGAATATCTACTCTTTCAAGCTCTTCTTCAGAGTCGTCGACTAAGAAGTCTATATCAACCGTGTCTTTGGACTGGTCATGGACTATGTAGACTCCATCTACATACTCTATAGCCCTAGATCTCTCTATTTTCATGTTTTGGAACCTTTTGTCTCCTCGAGAGACTATTATTGTGTTTACGTTGTCGGGCAGTCTCTCTAGTTTCTCTATGTCAGGATAGAGAAATTTTTCAGCATTATCTAGTACTCTATATATTTTTTCTGGACTCACTCCAAGTATCTCAGCATGTCTCTCAGGCTTGTAGACTTTTTTATTGGCTTCAGAATATGTCTCTCCAAAACCTTCTACCTCTTCAAGTAGATACTTCTTAAACCCGTCTGTATCGAATAGTACTCTGTCAAAATCTATTCCAAGCTTCAACTGATTTCACCGTTCTTGAGTACCGAGTTATCCGGCAGATTCTTCTCTACCTTCTCGTTACAGTCAGTAACAGCTCCAAGACCTACCTTTCTACCCGGCTTAACAGATGTGTTAACACCTAACTTTGTGTTGGAGCCTATTATACCGCCCAGCTTTTTCCTACCTGTGTCAATCAAATCATTCTTTACCTCCATTTTAACAGGCTTACCGTCGTTTCTCAGGTTTGCGGTCTTAGCTCCGGCTCCAAAGTTAACATTCTGTCCGATGTAAGAGTCGCCAACGTAGTTGAAGTGAGGTAGCTGTGTCTCTTCTCTTACTACCGAGTTTTTAACCTCGGAACACCCAACCTTTACGTTTTCTTCAAGAACTGTGTTCTCTCTGATGTGGGCGTTCGGACCTACTTTACAACCTGTCTTTATTATAGCAGGGCCTTCAATAATCGTGTTCTCTTTGATTTCAGCGCCTTTCTCTATCTTTACGTCTCCCTTTATTGTGGCTGAAGGATCTATTTCTCCCTTGATATCTTTTTCTGAGTCTATTAGTTCCTGGTTAGCGTTGATTAGCTGCCAGGGATAACTGCAGGGGATCCATCTGTCTGCCACAACGTACTCGAGATCTCTCTTTTCTATGTAATCTGTTAAGGCGTCTGTTATCTCAAGTTCTCCTCTTTCAGACTTTCTAACTTCTTCGAGTAAAGGGAAAAAGTCTTCATCTACTAGGAAACATCCCGTGTTCACAAGGTTTGAAGGAGGATTTTCTGGTTTCTCAACTATTCTGTTTACGGTTCCTTGTTCGGTATCCAAAACTCCGTATCTCTCAGGTCTGCTGGACTCTGATACTAGAACACCGGCATCCTTCTTTATCAGATCTCTTATAGAGTTTCCGTATATATCGTCTCCGTTTAATATAAGCGCTCTATTATTGACCAGTGAAGATGCTTGGAAGGCTGCATCTGCGGTACCTTTCGGCTCTTCTTGCTCAACCACTCTCACATCTGTGTCGTTGAAGTACTCTCTGAAGTCTCGAATTCTGTAGCCCGCAACAACTATTATCTCTTCTACGAAATCGTCAAGAATATCTATGTTGTGCTGTATAATCGGCTTTCCTGCTACAGGTATCAAGGGTTTAGGAGTGTCTTCGGTTAAGGGCTTCATACGTGTTCCTCTACCGGCCGCTAGAATTACTGCTTTCAACTCTTATCACTTACTAAGCTCTGATAAATCGGTTCTGGCATCAGGCACAAATTTTACGCCGTAAACCGAGTTGTTCATCTCTATAAAGCTTCTAGGCCCTATATAGGATTCCCTTATAGAAGTGTTGGATTTTATATCGGTTTTTTCCGCGATTATAGAGTTTTCTATATGTACTGAAGGATCAACTATATTTCTCTCAAAAAGCAGAGTGGATTCTATGTCACATGATCGAAGCTGCGAGTTTTTATTGACTGTTGTGTCCTTCAAAGTCGTGTTGGGGCCTATAACGCTGTTCTCGCCGATGAAGACTTTACCTTCTAGAACTGTTCCTGGTTTGACTTCTGCTCCTGAGGAGATGATCGCCTCTCCAAGAATTTCTACGTTTTCATGTAGTTCTGCATCGTCTTCTACCATTGTCTCCTTTACTATGTATTCTCTCTTTGTTTTGTCTGCTTCCCAAAGTTTTCTTACGGTCCCTATGTCTATCCAGTAGTCATCAGCTAGTTCGAAATGCACGTCTTCCTCCTGTATCAGCTTCTGTACGACCTCTGTCAGGTCTTTCTCTTCCTCTCCCATTTCCTCAAGCACGTTGAATATATCAGGGCTGAAGCCGTAGATACCTGTGTTTACAAGTGTGTTCTCAGGCTCCTCCGGTTTCTCGGTTAGTCTGTCCACCTTGTCGTTTGTAATGCTTATTACGCCGAACTTCTCTGGTTTGTCTTCTGTTGTGGCCATAAGAGTTGCGGAAGAACTAGAGTCTTTGTGTTTCTTGATAAGCCTGCTTATGTCGTTCTTAGAGATTACTACGTCACCATTCAAAACCATGAAGTCCTCATCTATAAAGCTACACTCTTCCAGTGCGGCTCCTGTACCGTTCAAATTCTCTTGTCTCACGGTATTGACGTTGGTATAGTTATCAAACTCTTGTTTAAACATTTCTTCAAGATGGTTGGTCACAATGTATATATCTTTGACCCCTTCTTCCTGTAAATCTTTTATAACGTGTTTTATCAGCGGTTTACCTGCTACAGGTATAAGAGCAGTGGGTTTAGACTCAGTAAAAGGATATAATGACTCTTCCTTTGCAGCACACAGTATTACCGCTTTCATTCTTCTATCATCTCAGCTTGGTATAAACTCAGTTTCCTTAGTTTCAAGAACCTTTCTATCTTCTACAGTCAACGAATCGAATACTTCAAGGCCTTTGTCAAGCTCCTCGAGGAACTCTCCACCAGACACCGATTCCTTAACATCGAATATAGAGTTCATGAAGACATCTATATCCTCAGATATGTTTTGGTCTACATTCTCTTCAGCAGCTGTGACAACTGCCTTTCGGAGAACTCTATAGAGCTGGTCATGTAGGTAGTAGTCTGTCTCTATCTCTTCTCCAGTTTCAAGATCGTAGAGTTTCTTGTTCAGCATATCGCCTAAAACTCTTCTACTTCCTTCTAGAATGAAGAAACGTGCTTCCTCTTTAACATAGGCGGTCTCATCTATTTCAGAGTACTTTCGGCTGAACGGTCTATGTCCGGTTATTTCTCTAATCTCTTTCGCCTTCTGCAGACAGTTATTGCTTAGGCCCATCCAGCCTGTGTTCAGCTCTATCTCTACATCTCTGCTCTTGAGATGCGCGCTTGTTTGACCTGTAGCGGTTTCATAGTTAATATCTTGTTCATACCCGCCGTCAATTGAAAGCAGTTTTTCAGAGTTGGGTCTCCAAGGCACGAAATACTTCGTCTCTGCTTCTTCAAGCTCTAGATCAGGTTCTTGACCTGCGCTCTTAAGTATGTCTAATATGTAGACTTCGTTAGTCATTTTGTCAAGTATATCTCCGCCTTTAACTCCGTGTCTGCCTACAGGATCTAGCATTTTTTCAATTCCTACACTGCTCTCTCTAAACACTTCTATACGTTCTATAGTTTGGTTTTCAATTATCTCAATGGTTTTCTTAACGACAGGGTTTTCTCTTTCTATGAAATCAGTTTTCCACATCGCATTGTTTCTCTCTGCCAGCCTCTTCTCCTTTAGATGTTGCTCTCTTTTCATAGAAGGAGGCTTCTCTGCGGTGTGGAAGAAGCCGTACCTCATGGACCGGTAAATGTTCTCTGCATGCTCATCTGAAGGACCGGTATCGTATACCATCACAGGGTTTTCTGTATCTCCTGCTCTCTGGTACATCAAATCTATGTTTTCAAAAGTCTCGATGCTGATGTCTTGAGATTCTGCAAACTTTTCAGCTCTTTCAAGTCTCTTCGGATCTGTATCACAGACGGCCTTGAGCCTTACATCAACATCTCCAAAATGTTTGTGGAGTTCAATAAGTCTTTCGAAACCGTAACGACCAAAACTTCCAAGACCTATATGATAAACCTCCAGTTTCACATTTTTTACTTGTCTACCGTGGTTTAAAACACCGGACCATTACACTGGACTATATAAACACTGTTTATGTCAACGTTCTAAATAGGAGCCTATATGGTGGATGAAGATGACTACGGAGATATAGATGTCGAACTCCCTGAAAACATGGTTTACAAGCTTGGTAGGCTGGAAAAAGAAGGCTATGTAGATGATATGGGAGAGGTTGTAGAAGCCGCACTGAGTTATAGAGAGCCTTCAGAAGGGTTCAGTATAGATCCGTCTATCAAGCACAGGCTCTCGGAACTTAACTTCATAGAAGAAAAGGTTGCAGAAGACAGATCTATGAGAGAAAATCCTGCTGTTGAGATGTTTGCAGACAACACTTACTACACTCAGAAGTTCGCCAGATTATCGGTTGATGAAGACTTTCAGAGAAGAAAGGAGCTGGAAAGCAAAGGACTGGATGAAGATGTAATCGAAGAGAAACTCTGGAGAAGAGATATCGAACAACAGCTAGCTCTGATTGACAATGCAGTAAGTTATTATGGGGAAGACAGTATCCGTAACGATGAGAAAGGTTTCACAGTTGGCACCATAGGATTCATGGAGAAGTTCCGTGCTTTCGCCCAGTATCAGGGTCTTCGAAATATCGATGAAGAGCTGGAAGATTTCCTAGACAGATACTTTTCTGGCGGAGAACTGCGTGAAGACATCGATCTTTAGCCTACCCTATATAAAATTTAAGTTACAGCGTCTACTTTAGAGGTTTTCAAAAATGGGAGATCGTCCAGCAAGAATATACAGAGAACAACCAGGTCAGCCCTACACAAGACAGTCACAGAGAAAAAACGATAACTACATTAAAGGGGCTCCTGCACCAAGAATAACACGTTATGAACAAGGAGTACAAGATGAAGAGTTTGAGACATCAGTGGTTCTAAAGGCTGGAGAGGACTGCTCTATCAGAAGCGAAGCACTGGAGTCAGGACGTATCGCAGCAAACTCATACTTAAGTAAAGTTCTAGATCCTGAAGAAGACTACTTCCTAAAGATATATCCTTATCCGCACCATGTCCTAAGATATCACCCATTAGCAGGTGTAGCACAGGCAGACCGTTACTATGAAGGTATGCGTAAACCTTTCGGAAGGCCTATTGGAAGAGCATCTCTTGTAGACGAAGAACAAGTTATCTACAGAGTAAGAGTTGATGAAGGAGATGTTCAAGAAGCCAAGAAGGCGCTTGAAAGAGCCAACCACAAGATGCCAATAAGCTGTGACGTGTTAATCGACGAGTAGATTCCGGTAATTATTAATTCCGGTAGTCCGCGAATCTATCTATGGTTCAGTGGAAGGGAAAACTTGAAGGAGATGTAGGAAGTAAAGCAGAGAATCTTGAGAAACTTGAAGGGTTTAAAATACCTAACTTTTTTGTTATAACTCCTGAAGAATCTAGTAGACTTTTCAAAGGTGCGGAAACTGCTGAAGAAGTTCTGAACACGGGTTTGGAATCCAGAAAGAGAGAAGAGATTAAGAACGCATACAAAGAAATTGGGATGAGCTCCGAAGTTAGAACTGCTGCAGGAAAAGCCAAGAGCCTTGTAGGAGGTCAGAGAAACGGCCAAAAAGTATCTATACGTATCTCCGATCACGGTCAAGGAATGTATGAGTACCGTCTGAATATAGGATCTTCAGGGCTGTTCAATGCTTTGAAACAGGTAGCTGCATCATACTACAAAGAGAGAGACGGTCATCCGTCTATAATAGTACAGAAAATGGTGGAGCCTGATTATACAGGTGCTGTGGTGGCTGATTATTCTGATGGTTCGATAGTAGAAGTAGTTGAAGGTCTGGGACATTCTTTGGAGAGAGGAACTACTGAGCCATTTGTCTACTTATTCCAAAATAGTCTTGAAGATGTTCTCGTTCCTAAAGAACATCTTAAAATAACTAGAAACCCTATGAACGGAGAAAACAGACGTAAGAAACTTAGAAATCCTGGTAAACCGTTTTCGGAGCAGGAGATATCTAACTTCCATCAGAAAGTATTTGAGAACAATGCTAGCGTTAAGTTTGTCTACAAAAGAGGTAGCTTCTACATAGTGGATGCTTGGAGGCCTGAAGATAACGGTATAAGAAATATTATGGAGTTTGAGGGACTGAAAGTTTCTCCAGGAGATATTTCGGGCGTTGTAGGTAAGAGTATAATCTACTCTGATTCAACACATAGTCCAGATGGTTACGAAAAAGTGCTTATAGCTGATAAAGGAGGATATACCTCAACTGATGCACAAAAAGCTCGTAGAGATGGCAAAGCCGCTGTATTCAGTTACAAAGGAGATATAAATAGAGGTGAGACCGTTAACAAGAAGTCTGAGTATAGAGAGGAACCTAATAACCGAAGCGTTGAGAAAGAAGATTCTCGAACAGGTCTTACTGAAGCAGGTCTAACGACTGGTTCGGAAGTGCTTCCTCTA
The DNA here is from genome assembly GCA_001563875.1 of Nanohaloarchaea archaeon B1-Br10_U2g1. Taxonomy (GTDB): domain Archaea; phylum Nanohalarchaeota; class Nanosalinia; order Nanosalinales; family Nanosalinaceae; genus B1-Br10-U2g19. Next base: position 21,796 of record LKMN01000004.1, read on the forward strand.
AATCCTTCTAGAGGGAGAGGTCTTTATACAGAACCGCCGTTTGGAGAAGGGTACCAGGTATCAAGAAGAGGAATACCCGAGGAGAACTATTTAGAAACGTGTTCTGACGTATTCCGTTTCCAAGGTGAGAAAGTGGTTCTGGACACTCGAAGAATAGATTCTGAGGCGGTAGAAAACGTGATTGAATATATAGATGCGGAGTTCAAGGCAGTCATCTTTGAACAGCCTGATCTTTCTGAAGTTCTGAAAGCAGTGGAGAACGGTTTTGAACTGTTTGTATCTGATAAGAGATCAGCCTCTGAACTAAGAGAGAAAGTGTTTAGGGCGGAGAAAAGGTTTATCATGGACAAACTGAGAGAGAACTAGAGCTTTAACACGTGGTCGTTCCTGTCACAAATATCTAACTAAAAAAGTTTGGCCCACAAAAAGTTCTTTATGACAGAGCAAAAACAGGAACGAGAATCCTGGAACTATGAATCACTTGAAGAGATAATAGAAGCCATAAGAGACCAAGAACATGATTACGATACTATAGGGCTTCAGGGACCAGACGGTATAAAACCTAAAGTCATAGAGTACGCTAACCGTCTAAGAGAGGAAGGTTTCGAAACTGTTATTGTAGGAGCCTCAACATTCGGAGCCTGCGGCATAGCTGATGAGAAGGTAAAGAGGATGGGGGCAGATGCATTAATCCATATCGGACATACAAGGTTTTTACATCCGGAAAAGGCGGATATGAAGGACTACGACGTCTACTACCTGCCTTACAGAGAGGATAGGGAGATAATGCCTATACTTGAGGAACATTACGAAGAGATAGACAAAGACGAGAAAATTGGTCTAGTGGGTGTGACTCAGTACATGGACAGGGCTGAAGAAGCACGGGAGTTCTTAGAGAGTAAAGGTTATGATGTCGTAGAGGGAACCACGGGCCTAAGAACAACTGAGACAGGTCAGGTATTGGGCTGTGACGCAGGTGCAGCACACAACGTCTCACACAAAGTTGATGCATTTGTGTTCTTGGGAAGCGGACATTTCCATCCTTCACAGGTATCCGAAACCGGGAAGAAAGTGTATGTGGTTGATCCTTACCAAGAACATATCTGGATAGAGCCTCCAAACTCGCTAGAAGACGAGATGCAAGCAGAATACGCAAGAGTGATCAAACACAAAGACAAGAAGAAGTGGGGTATAGTAACTTCCAGCAAGAAAGGACAGAACTACATGATGGCTGTAGAGATAGCTAAGGAGAAACTTGAATCCTACGGCAAAGATGTGTATGTATTTGTTGAGGACAGGATATTCGAGTCGGACTACAAAGGTTATGGTATCGATATCTACGTTAACTGTGCTTGTCCAAGGATGACAAAAGACTGGAGAGACATGGCTTTTGTATCTCCAAAAGCATTAGAAGTACTTGATGAACTTGAGATAGAGCATTAGCTCACAGCCTAGATCTGTCAAAATGGCAGGTTCTAGATAAAGGCTGTGGAGATACAATGCGGTTGGTCATCTATCTTTACGGATAAGAGAAGAAGGATTAGAACTTATTCAGTTGTAGTAAGATTTCTCTAGAAGCTTTTCCTTATCTTCCACAGTTACTCTGTTCTTTATCATTTCTCTAAGCTCTTCTTGTCCTTTAGTAAAACCTATCATTACAGCTCCAACTAGTCTATCGTTATCGAAGAAGAGTCTTCTGTAGTGTTGGTCTCCGTAACTTTTTGAGATAGGTTCGCCCGACCAGTCTCCTATAGCGAGGAACTGTGAGCTGAAATGCCCCACTCCATAAGTGTTAACGTAGTCGAACACCTTTTCTTCGCCAACCATGTTTTTGGCGGCGGTTTTACCCATCTGTTCGGAGTGGTCCCATGCGCCGTTCACTGTTTTGTCGCCAAATATCGGGTGTCTGTACTCTACCATGTTTCCTGCAGCGAATATATCTTTTTCAGATGTCTCTAAGTGTTCGTCGGTCTTTATCATGTTTTTACGGTTTTTTCCGACATTAACTAGCTCAGAGTTAGGTATCTGTCCGATTGCGACAGCTAATGCATCGCAGCTGAACACTTCTCCATTAATGGTTTCCACTGACTTTACTTCTCCTTCAGAGCTGTTTAGAGATTCAACCTCTGACTCTGTTACAACGTTGACGCCTTTCTTCTCCAGCTGTTCGTGTATAATTGATGCTCCTTCTCTGTCCAGGCCTCGGCTCCACCAGTTCTTACCTCTTATCAGGTAGTGGGTCTCTACATCGTTCTCTGCGTACGCTACAGCGAAGTCGATACCGAGTAACCCGCCTCCGACCACTACTGCTTTCTCCGAGTTTTCAGCAGATTTCTTGATCTGATCAGCGTCTTCCATAGTCCACATATAATGTAGGTTACTGTATCCTTCATCCTGTGGAAGCTTTCTGGGACGTCCTCCGGTAGCTACTAGGACTTTGTCATAGTCGTGTTTCTCTCCCTTTTCGGTTTCAACCTTTTTTGTCTCCGAGTTGACGGTAGATATCCGTGTATTTAATGAAAGCTGTATGTCCCTTTTCTCGTACCAGTTGCTGTCATGTACACGGGTGTACTGTTTAGGTAGTCGGCCTTTCATGTAGGTCTTTAACATTATACGGTTGTAGAGCGGGTTAGGTTCGTCCGTGAATACTTTTATCTCTGCTTCTTCATCTAGTTTTCCAAGCTCTTCAGCTGCAGAAGCTCCGGCTATACCGTTTCCAACTATAACATATTTCTTTGGCATCCTATACCAAACATTTTTGCTACAAAAATTATAAATTGAGACATTACGTCTAATGGTCGCGTCTTTATCAGTCTCAAACTCAACCCGTTTATAAACCAAAGTTTGTTTTAAAAGCGTTAACGGTTAAACCTGTTCATACAGCGGAGCTGGTGTAGTCCGGCCCATCATATCACCCTGTCACGGTGATGACGCGGGTTCAAATCCCGCGCTCCGCGCTATCCATATTCAAAACTCTCTTATTGTAGGACAATATTTTCTCCGCGACGATCAATTTTCAACAGTATGACGATGTAACATGTAGAAGTTCTGATAGATCGAATTTTACAGGGCCATGAACTAAAATCTTCCTAATATCTCAGATATGAAGCCTTCCTGTAAATCTTCCGAGCAAATCCTCTGCTTTTCAGCATTGAGCTCGTCTTCAAGATAATATGCTGCAATCTCTAGGTTCTCATCGGGCTGTATAAGACCACGGTCCTTATTGTAGTTGAGCATACCGTGCTCGTCAAGCTTGTCAAGATGAGTCTGATAAAGAGCTACATATACTCTTTTCCGTTCGTCTGAATCTAGAGCATCCACGGATACGCCTTGCTGATAGGCCGCAACATTTTCTGATATATCTCCTAGAGTGAAAAGTTCGCTGTCTGATTCCATCATATATCTTAGCACAGCTCTTCTACGGGAATTTCCCAGTAGGCTAAAAAGATCGTCTTTATGTATCCCTTCCCGAGCTTCCTCCTCTAAAAGATTTGATTCTTCAGCAGTATCTAATTCGCTGCTATCTCCATAACTGCTGTCACCATCTTCCAGCCTTTTAGGTATCTCTCGCAGGGTTTCCAATACGTTTCCACTATAGTCTCCGTTAGATTCAGGATCCATTTTTATTTCAACATCCAATCATTTCTAACATAAATTATATATTTGATGTGTTTTTGCTCAATAAAGTAAAAAGAATAAAAGAGGAGACTAAGGTTTCCTGTAACTCCTATCTAAAACCTTCCTACAACCTTATTGTACCTATTCTGTACGTCATTCCAGTCTACAAGTTCGAAAAATCCTTCTATAAAATCGCCTCTCTCGGGTCCGTAGTCGTGATAGTAGCTGTGTTCCCAGACATCCAAGGCCAGCACCGGATGCGCTCCCCAGACAGCACCCTCATCATGTCTATCTACTGTGACGTTGTGAAGTTCATCTGAGTAAGGTATATAGACTAGGAGAGCCCAGCCGCTTGCTGCCTTTGCAGCCTCTACAAACTCGTTCTTCCAGTTTTCGTAGCTTCCAAAGTCTTCTTCGATTCTTTCAAGGAGCTCTCCTTCCGGTTTTCCTCCTCCGTTAGGGCTCATGTTCTGCCAGAAGATATCATGAAGTATGTTGCCGCAGAAGTTGTGTGTAAATGAGTTCAGGATACTTCCTGTGCTGGAGAAGTCTCCTGTTTCGCGCTGCTCTTCTAGCCGTTTCTCGGCTTGGTTCCACCCGTTTACATAGCCTTGGTGGTGTGTGCCGTGGTGCCATTCAACTACTTTTCCGGATATGTGTGGTGCGAGGTCTTCATAGTCATAATCTATATCGATTAAGCTGTGTTCTGTCATATAGCATTTATGTGTATGAGGTGACTTAGTGCTTTCGGTTACATAAAATAAAAAGAGAAGTAAATAGGGATTTGAACGCTGACTTAAGGCTCTTCGAGCTCTATATCTTCTTCATCTAGTTCAAGTTCGTCTCCTTCCGGTTCCTGCATCTCTATATCTTCTTCACCAGGCATCTCTTCTTCAGGCATTTCTTCCATTCCTTGCATCTGTTCCATCTGTGTTACTGTTTCTTCAATGTTGATTGGGTTCTGCATCATCATGTCTTGGATTTCTGGGAATAGAAGTTCTGCGTCAGGTGAGACGTAGAATGTTTCTGTCTGTGTCTGTGTCTCGTTCTCCATCTCTACTTCAGCTTCTATTGAAGCGTAGTACATTCCGTGAGCCTGTTCAATCTCTGCAATCTCGATGTCTTCAGCTTCTCCAGAGGCTTCGAAAAGACTGTTAATACTGTCTTCTACCTCCTGAGGTGTTGCCTGCGGGGAGTCGGTTGCTGTGAAACCGAATCCTACTATTAGTCCGAGCACGATTCCTGCTATTAGTCCTCCTGAAAGTACTTGGTTTCTGCTGAAACCGTCTAGAAAGTTCTCAGTAGTTTCTTCATTTACTGTTTCTACAGTTTCTTCTGTATCCTCTTCAGATTCTTCACTAGTTCCTGTTAACGGTTCGAGGAATTCTTTGATTGTTTTCCTGTCTCTTCCTTGTTCTTCTGTTTCAAGTAGTTCCTCGTAGTCCGGATCCTCTAGATCTTCTATAGCCTTCTTGGCTTCTTCAACGTTCTGATCCAGAATCTCTTCATAATCCTTCTCTGACATATGTTTGATATCTTATTAACCAGTCTTTTAAAACTGTAGTTTGTTTAACTCAGTTTTAAGCCATTTTAACCCGTTTGTAAAGCTTTCGAACCTCTTTCGATCCATTAGACGTTACTAAACAGTGTTCACATCATCTGAAACTTTTTGAGGATATATTTGAGATTCAATAGATCTTTTTAGATTATTTTTGATAAATTTAACCTTTGGAGAAGAGAGGATGGGGCCGAATTTATGATTTTAAATAATTTTACTTATCTTTAACCCTGTGGAGGAGGTAGTTACAAGTCTGGAGAAAGTGTGTAAATCAGGAGTGTGAAAAAATAACTATGCTAGGCTTATGTAATCGTTGCACTTATCAAAGAGTTAGGAAGTATGATTAAGGGTCACTACAGTCTCTTATGAACCCACAGTTAAAGCATTTAAGTTCGCAGTCAATGTACTCCTCCATTTCATCTCCACAGTTCCAGCATTGAATATATACCATTCTGGTACACCTATTAGTGTATTGGTTTCCATATCTATATCCATTCGGGCTCTGATATCTTGATATCTCCATATACCTCTGCCTGACATCCAAGTCTGAAAGGACCGTCTAGTACTTCATCGCCTTGGAAACGTCTTAAAGTATTTTTCTCGTCCTCCTGCATCTCTGAAAGGTTTTCCATACCTTCTTTAACTTCTATACGACAGGTAGTACAGTTACAGAACCCTCCACAGGCATGAAGCCACTCTACACCTCCCTCTAATAAAGCGTTGAGAACATCTTGACCTTCTTCAGCTTCAACTTCTTTATGTCGGTCAACAATTTCGATAGTGTAACTCATAGTTCTATCCGAGGTTGGAAATCTAAAAAAGGTTGAGTTTTAGAATCCGAGAAGAACCACCACTATTGTACCTAAGAGTAGTGCCCACATAACAAGTGAGAACTTGTTCAGATACTTGACGTTCTCTTCTCCCCAGAACTCGGTTATCAGCGTTTCAACGGTTAGACCGCCGTCAAGAGGCTTTATAGGAACCATGTTAAACAGGCCGATCAAGAAGTTCAGCGTAGCTACAGTAAGCAACATAGATGTGAACCACTGCAGAGGTGCCTGATACGGTTCCAGAGACTCTCTAATCTCTCTAACTTCTCCTTCGCCTACTTCAACCGTAAACTCTCCTTCTGACGTATCAACTACTATTTGCTGTCCAATCTCCAGATCTACAGTAGACGCTTCAATATCCTCTATACTCTCAATTTCAAAGCCGTCAATAGAGTAGAGAGTTCCGTTTCTCATTCCTGCTTGGTATGCAGGACCTTCTTCAGTAGCAATGTATTCTATTCCTTCGTCTCCTTGGAACAACTGTACTCCTATAACTGCGTCTTCCGTAGTCTCTGCTGCGGCAAAAGTCATTCCTAGAGCTAAACCCAGGAACAGTGCTGCTGTAACGTAGTTTGCAAAGCTTCCTGCACATAATACTTTGAGACGTGATTTCCAGTCTCCTCCCTCCCAGATTGTATGCGAGCCGGATTCTTCCTGTTCTGAACCAGGGAGCATGTTCTCGCCTTTAGGCTCTACGAAAGCTCCTGGAAGTATACCCAGTACGAGCCAGCCTACAGAGTTTATCTCAAATCCTTCTGCACGCGCAATAATTGCATGACTCATCTCGTGTACAAACATCAGCACTGCTATAGAGATAACCCAGTACTCTACAGGCACAAATGTTGCTCCTGCCTGCCACTCTGTCTCTGACTCCAGTCCGGGAAGTATCATTGCTGGTCCTCCCTCTGTAGATCCTGTATCTATCATGAAGTAGAACGTGAACAGTACCATACCCAGTGCTATTACGATACTTATTAGACCCGTAAGGACACCGAGAGATCCGTATGCTTTCCAGAAACGAGGGAATTTACTCGCTATCTGATCAATCTTCTGGAGACCTCTATCGGTTCTCCTGTAGAAAAGTATAAACTGTCTTTCAACGTTTTCTCTGTCCCACCAAAGTACTGCTGCAACAACAACGGTAAGTGCCACAGAGAATATCAATCTAGGATTAGTCTCGGCTAAAAGTTCTAACATATTATCTGTAACACAAGTTGAGGTTTAAAAACCCGGCTCACTCTATAACACTCTAATAAAAATTCAGTTACTACCCGGTATTATGACGGAACAACCTCTCTTCTGGTCTGATCAGTTAGCTTTCGGAGTGACAAGAAAATTCCCTGACCGTGACACTTACGTATGTGCCTCAGGTATCTCTCCATCTGGAATAGTGCACGCAGGAAACTTCAGAGAAATAATAACAACAGATTTTGTAGTAAAATCACTTAAGAATAGAGGTGAGGACGTACGTTTTATCTACTCCTGGGACGACTACGACCGTTTTAGAAAAGTTCCTGCCAACGTACCTGACGAATTCGAAAAATACATCGGGCTACCGTTAAGCAAGGTTCCAAGCCCTGATGAGGGGTACGACTCGTACGCAGACTATTTTGAATCCCGTCTGGAAGAGGAGCTTGAAGATATGCATATGGATATAGAGTTTATCCGGCAGACAGAGATGTTCGAAAAATGCGAGTACGCAGACCCTATCAAGAGAGCTATGAACAGCCGGGACGAGATCCGAGAGATACTGAACCAGTACCGTTCAGAGCCGCTACAAGAAGAATGGTATCCTCTGAGAGTTTATTGTGAAAAATGCGAGAAAGACTTTACAGAGGTTAAAGATTACGATGGAGAGTACACTGTAAAATACTACTGTGAAGAGTGCGAGGAAGAAGATGAAATAGATTTCAGTGAGAAAGGACTGGTCAAACCTCCTTGGAGAGTTGACTGGCCGATGAGATGGAGCTACGAACAGGTAAGCTTCGAACCAGGCGGAAAAGAACATAGCGTAGAAGGCGGTTCAAGGACAACCGCAGTAGATATAGTTCAACAGATCTACCAGGATGAGCCACCGGTATACCAGATGTACGAATTTGTTACGAAAGATGGGGCAAAGATATCAGGTAGCAGCGGGGAAGACGCTTTTACTATATCACAGCTGAAAGAAGTTTACCCGCCAGAGATGATAAGATTCCTTTTCTCAGAAACCAAACCTAACAAAGCGTTCGAAATACCGTTTGATGAAGATATATTCCAACGTTACGAAAAGTTTGACAAGATAGAGGACGCCTACTTTAATCCTGAAAAAATGGAGAATGAAAGAAAAAGAAAACACTGGAAAAGAGTTTACGAACTGGCAATGGTCGAAATACCGGATGAAAAACCTTTAAGGGTTCCGTTCCAACATGCCTCATTTGTATCTCAGACCGTGCCAGAGGAGGAATGGAGCACAAAAGGTATAGAGTCCTTAAAGAGAACAGGCCATATACCGGAAGACCTCTCTGAACAAAACGTTGAAAGAGTCCTATCAAGGTTTGAAAGAGCTAAAAACTGGGCTAGAGAACACGCACCGGAAGACTACAGATACTCAATCAACTTTGAAGTACCGGATAGCATAGTCTCCGAAATGGAAGAAAGCCAGATTGAGGCAATAAATCTGTTGGCGGAAAGACTGAAGGACCAAAGCTTCGACAACTCAGACGATCTAGACAAAGCTATATTTGACGTTAAAAAGGAGTCAGAACTGGGGACAGGCGATTTCTTCAACACATCTTACAAAGTATTGCTTGGCCGTGAACAGGGTCCTCGTCTTTCCAGGCTGATAATGTCGCTGGGGCAGAAAGAAACAGTAAAGATTCTGAAACAGGTGAATTAGCATTGTCCGAGAAAGGAAGAGATCTATTTGAACGGCTTTCAACTTTGGGACTTATGCTGGAAGACAGAGAACAGATTGATCTTCATAGAAAGGCTGCAAAACATTTTGAAGCCGCAGCAGTATACGAAAACAAGGAAAAAAAGCCGAACACAAGATACGAGTATGAATCTGCAGAGTACTGCTTAGATCAAATTGAATCGGTTGAAGAGATAGACAAAGGCTACTAAGATTAACAAGTGAAAAGACTAGATAATATGACGGATGAAAGATTCGGTTTTACGGCCTTAAAGCTATGTGGAGTTCTTTCGGTTGCCTATGGTTTACAGGTCTTTGCCGGATTTGAGCCTGCTTTCAATGCTTCAGAGTCAGAGTGGTGGAAATTCTTCACATCTATACTTGGACACAGTGATCTGCAACATCTCCTGAACAATATGTTCTTTATAGGCCTGTTCGGATCTCTACTTGAACGGTATACCTCCTCCAAAACATTCCTTAAAGTATTCTTTGGATCAGCAATACTTGCTAACTTTTCAGCATTCATATTTTTCCCGGAATCATATATTATAGGCGCTTCCGGCGGAGGAATGGGTTTGATGGCAGCTTTAGCTGTCTACCGTCCTAGAAATGTTGGGCTTGCATTAGGTGTTCCTGTACCTATGTGGGCAGCTTTCTTAATCTATGTAGTAATTGATTTGGTAGGTTTATCTGCCACAAATAATGTTGCGAACGAGGCGCATCTACTTGGAATTCTGGCAGGCTCTGTTGCGGGGCTTTGGCTAAGAGAAGAACCTTACCGGAAGGAAGATGATGACGAGGATGGTTTCAACGACTGGGAGAGAAAGATAAGAGAATGGGAAGAAAAATGGATGATGAGTTAGCTGTAAGGATTGAAATCTCTTTTTGTTGAGTCTTCCTTACTTTTTTCCCCTGTTTTTTCTGATCTTCTATCTTTCTGTTGGTTCTCAGTGTTTCTTGGCTTTTCTTCTTGTTGCCTCTGTCTTTTCTGAGAGTTTCTGTTCCCAGAACTATTTTTTTGTCTTGACTGTCTTTGTTGTTGGTTTAAGGCCTGCTGATTTCTTTCTTGTTCTCTTCTCTGGAACTCTTCTAGGAAACGGTCGGTGTCGATACCTTCCTCCTCTAAAGCTGTAATATGTCTCTGCAGCTGTTGCTGTACAATATTAAGCAGTCTTGAAAGTTCTTTCTGTTCGTGTAGAAGTGTTTCTACCGCTCCTTTATGGCGTCCTACTTTCTCGTTCATAACTCGGGGTTTCTATTACATCCTTAAAATCTTTGTTAGATTGTGGCTATCAGGGATGCTATATAACCTGCTCCTACAAATGTTGCTAGAGCTCCGAACAGTGATACTAGTCCGAATGTCAGCAGTATTCTTCCTACCTGGTTGTGCCAGAGATCTCTGTAACCGGTTATGTATGCTATATCCTCCAGCTCCTTTACTTTTGGAGGATAGAACCTTCCTTCTACGTATGCCGCCACCATTCCAGCACCTAAAACCGGTGTTAAAGATGTTAGAGGGGAGCTAAAGAAAACCGCTACCCAGGTTAGGACGTGTGAACGAGCTAATATAGCTCCTAAGAGAGCTCCAAAACTGTTTGCTAGAACCCAGAAAGTGGTTGCCTCCATACCGGTATCGAAATCTATACCTAAGAAGGCGTAAGCAAGCATCGAAAGTATTACAACAGGTATTCCGTAGTTGGCAATCTTAAGCCAGGGGATAAACTTTCTTCTCATCTCAGGCAGTTCTGCGCCTTCATCCTCTAACTCATCTATAATTCCTTGTACATGTGCAGCTCCAACAACGAGTAAAGCGTGGTCGAACTTCTTCTCCTTAAGTTTCTCGACCATGTAGACGTTTCTCTCATCTAAAAATACTTGTTTAACAGATGGGAAGTCCTTCTCCAAATCTTTTACAATGCTTCCAACTATATCTTCCTGTTTAAGTTCTTCTATAGATAGATCAAACTCTTCGGTTTGGAAAAAGCTGAAAAGCTTCAGCTTCTCCCACAGGGTCAGCTCATCTCTTATTCTTTTGAAGGTCGTATTGATATCACGGTCGACAAGTTCGTAGTCAATATCTTTCTTTTCAGCCTGTTCAACAGCCTCAAGCATCTCTGCTCCGGGTTTAACTCCTTCCTCCATTCCTAGTCTTCTCTGGTATATACTGAGTAGTAGGTTGAAGAGCAGTAGGTAGCCTTTACCGTCTCTTATAGCTTCAACTACATCTAGGTCCCTCCATCCTGACTCGTTTCTCAGTGAGTCAAAACGTTGAGAATCAAGCTCTACACCTATCAGATCTGGCTCTATATCTTCAACAAGCTCTACAACTTGTTTCCGGCTTTCCTCAGACACGTGAGCGGTTCCAAGAACTGTAACCTTCTTATCGCCTAGATCTACGGTCTTCCTCATCGTTGTGCCTACCTATCATGGTTAGATGTTTTAATACTAATAAAACCGGTACGACACCATACAGAACCGGTATAGTTCAACAAACCGTTTAAATAAAGAGATTTCTTGTCTATCTATGAGTTTGGTAGCCTCTTTCGCAATATTCTTGGTAAGCCTCTTGGTAGGAGGCTTTGGTATCTACGTCGCTGCAAGCATAGTTGTTGATGTAAAGGATTACTGGGAGGCCGTAGGGACCGCTCTTCTAGGAGCAATAGCGGGAGGTATAGCTGCTTTACTGGTAGGATGGATACCGCTTTTTGGAACATTCCTGACTCTTTTGGTCTGGATAGGAGTTATTAATTGGCGTTACCCGGGCGGATGGATTGATGCCTTGTTCATAGGTTTTACGGCTTGGATAGTAACTATTACGGTTCTCATAGTTCTTGGTGCTTTAGGGCTACCTATACAAGATGCTGTAGGTGTAGCCGGTGCTTAAAAATGAAAAAAGCAGTTCTGATTTCATCGATAATAACTTTAACAGTTTTTTTAGTGGCGGAAAACTTCCAGACAGACGACGTTTTTGAAGCTGAATTAGAGAGGGTTATAGATGGCGACACCATTGAAGTTACTTTTAACGGTAGAACGGAGTCTGTAAGACTTATTGGAATAGATACGCCTGAAATACATTCAGAGAACGAACCAGAGTATTTCCAAGGTGTTCCGGAAACAAGAGAAGGAGAAAAATGCCTGGAAAAATGGGCGGAAAAGTCCACTGACTACGTTGAAAAACGACTGGATACAGAAAATGTTAGAATAAGTTATGAGGGCGACAGAAGAGACCAGTACGGCCGTTTACGTGCTCATGTATATCTTCCTGGATCTGAAGATACTTTGAACTACGAACTAGTTAAGAAAGGTTACGCCAATGTTTTCCCTGTGGAGTTTGAACAACGAGAAGAGTTTCAAGAGGCAGAGAAGAGAGCTATTGGAAAAGAGCAAGGGCTGTGGGAGTGTAGAACCTAGTTTTTCAAAAATTTGACTACGGATTCACGTTTCTCGGGATTACAGTCTATCCAATCGGTATGTCCTCCTTGCTCAAAAACCTTTTTGGTAGAGTTTGAGAGGTTGGAACTGAGATAGTCGGTGCTTTCTTTCACTGCAGGCACCTCTCTGTTATCTGTCAGAAGCACCTCTACGTCAATACTGTTTACTTCCGGCGGATTTTCTAGGTCCGCTAAAGATTTTAGATCATTTTTAACCCCCTCACGTTTCTCAGTTATAGGAGGAACAGTAGACATCAGCCTCTTAAAGTAGTCAAGCTGCTCAGACTTGGTGACCTGAGAATGTGAAACAAGTCTAAATACGGTTTTTGGGAACAACTTTACCGAAGCCTTCAGAACCTGTTCCGACAGTTTGAGAGTAAAGCTGTTGTAAGCAATTCTGTGTTCGAAGAACCAGTCCCCAAGATCGTGAGGATGATCGTAGGAAGTTATCACAACAGAGTCTAGGACCGCTTTGTCAATACTTTCGGGATACTGTTTCATGAACTCGATACCGGGAAGTCCACCGGCGGAGTATGCCACCAAATCTACACTATCTAAAGAGTTCTCATCTAAGATCTTCTTGGCTAGCCTAGCCTGATTTTTGGGACTTTTACCCTCCTCTATATCTGTTCCAGGATAGCCTGGACGTGAGAAACTGATAGTTTGGAAACCTTCATGCCTCAAAACGTGTCCTAGTAGTTCTGCCTGTTTCAAGCCTCCAAAGCTGCCATGGAATATTATCACTGGTTTTCCGGAGCCGCTGATTCTGTACTTCACATTTTAACACTGTTCTTAGTCTGTTTTTTAAGCTGTTTTTACTGGCAGGTGTGCTTAGAGCAGGATACCTTTCTCGATATACACAACAAATATAAGTGTTACTACATCATAGTAACATTATGAGTGTGGGCCTTGAAAAAACAGTCGAGAAAGAACTATCCGGTACAAACCTACCAGATCCAGAAACAGTGATCGACCATGAGTTCGGCAACCACTTACAACTGAAAATACCTTATACTGATTCTCCAGAAACAGATAATAGGGAGATATGGGAAGCGAGCCCTAGGTACGAATCTGACTTCGAGAGCACCCATGTAATTGACTCTCTGAATGAGCTTAAAGGCAGAAATGAAGAAGGATTTGTCAACGAGAAATACGAAGAGTTTTCAGGGCCAGAACAGCTTATAGAAGAGTTCACGAAAGATTCTAAAGCACCAGTCTACCCTAGAAGAGTTGCGTTTGAAGGTAAAAATGTCATAGAGAATTCTAGAAAGCTCAGTGAACCTCTTAGCACAGATGAAGAAACTTCTCTAGACTATATTCTATCAACGTTTGGACACGGCAAGGAAGAAATCTACAGCGATTTGGACATAACCGTAGATTGTCCTGAAGACGACTTCTACGTAAGAGGCGGATCAGAACTGTGGTTAGCAACACATACAATAAAGAAAAACTGGATAGACCATGGAGAGGGACTGGAAGACTATTCAGAACTTTTTGTGAATGTAGAGTCAGAAGAAGACTACGTGGAACTGGATATATATGACAACGGACCAGGACTAAACGGTTACAGCACAGAAGAAATATTTGAGTACGGGGAAGGAGAAAATACAGGGCTAGGTCTTGGAATGGTAAAAGAGCTAGTAGAACTCAACAACGGCTCAGTAGAATACTGCCCAGCAAACGCCGAGAAAAGAAACGGTATGGGCTATAAAATTAAACTAGAGAAGTCATGAAACAGTCTAACTAACCGACTATCTTATTATTATCAAGATAGACTGTCCGCTCTTTCACGTCAGAGGCTATGTGTCGTACTGTTAGTATAGTACTATTCCTTGCTGTTTGACGGCTTCACTACTCTTTTCCATACTTGTTCTAGAACTCGTGTATATACCAAGGTATTATCCTTAACCTCTCAGGCAGGACATGAGAAACATTTTGTAGTGGATTAATGTATCGTGAATTTCAAGCTTTTAACCTGTCTCCTTTCTGTACTGTATTGGTTTCACATCCCAACTGGTATGAAAGGTAGGTAGTAGAGTCCTAGCCCTATCAGAACCACTGATGCTAGTAGTGTTGTCCATGTAACTGCTTTGTCTGGCCCGTACCACAGATTTTTAGTGAGTACGGCAAACAGGAAGATTACTAGTTCTATCAGCATGTACATCATTAGGTAGAGCAGGATGTAAGAAGTGTATGCTGCTGTGCTGAGCGATACATCCGCTAGAACACCTGTAAACACTAATGGTAGTGCTACTGAACAAGGCAGCTCTACAAGAGTGATGCCTGCAGCGAAAAGTATTACAGCTCCGGCTATCGCCATAAAACCTGTTGAATCACTGTGTAATCTGTCCGATACCTTGTTCTGGAACTCGCTTACGTACTTGTTTCCGGTGGTCTTACAGGTTGGACCGTGCTTATAGAAATCTAGGAACTTTTTGAAGAAGTAAAGTCCTCCTATTAATCCTGCGGCTCCGATTAGGATGTTTAGTATGTTAAAGTATCCTACAAAGCTCTCTAATACGTTATACCAGATAAAGATTATGCTGCCGTAGACAGCTACTGTAGTGAAGATGAATAGTCCTCCGTAAGTCAGGATTTTTCTTCTTGAATCGAATTTTATCACAATACCTAGGACTAAGAGCAATGCTCCTATACTGCAGACGTTCAACCCATCTATGAATCCTAATAGGACTGCTAAACCTGTCAAAGAATAGTCGGCTAAATCAACCTCTCCTAGATACGGTATATAGGCTTTTTCGGACTCTTCTGAACTGTTTTCTTCACCTTCTGTCTCAGAAGGTTCACCGAGCTCTTTCTCAACAATTGATTCGATATCCTCTCCTACTGAGGGGTTGAAACCCAGAAACTTTTCGCCTTCAATAAACGTTAGAGGTGTGGCGATCCTACCAACTTCGACACTGTGCTGCTGCTCTAAATCTTCTATCTTATCGATAGTTCTCGGATCATTGATATCATAAGACTCTATCACTAAACCAGGATAGTTCTCCTTCAACTCTTCGTGGAAAACCTCCTGGTCCGCACAGTATGGACATCCATCAGCGTATACATAATCTATGGTTAAGCTATCATTACTCTGTTCGTATTCTAGATCTCCGGTTTCTCCATTCGCAGCTATTCCTGTAGAAAGTAGCAATGTCAAGATTAAGATTAATTTCAGGTTATTGATGTTTGGTATACTGTTCATATCCTAGATTTCTGAGAAACGGTTTAAATATGCTCGTTTCAGAAGATGTAACAGCCCGGAAAAACTACTTTTCAGCCATAATGTCTCTGAGGTCGCCGGCAACCTCTACCTTCTTTGACATACCATTCTCTTCCCTTTCGACTATTTTCCTTTTCTCCATCTTCTTCAGTGTTCTTGAAACCTTTACCTTACCGAGATCAGTACCTTCCACTATCTCCTTCTGTAAGCTTACTCCCTCTCTATCAATAAGGAAGTTGAGAATACTTCTCTGTTCCTCAGGCAGAAATCTGGTTGTCTTCAAAGCCTTCTCCCTAAGGTCTTCTTTCTCAGTCCTAAAAGATCCGCTTAAATAGTAGTAGATAGTAATACCTACAATCACTCCTGTTAAAGACATCCCTACCACTGTCAGAAGTAGCGAATCTCCGCAGTCACAGTAAGGTCCCGTCACAAGACTGTGAACTGTTAGAAATCCTCCTGTTACAAGAATCATGAAGGCTGTGAGTATAGTTATAACACCTACCAGTCTCTTCCAGAATCCGTTGAGATCAAGGCTCACTCTTTCCTCCATATATCACAGGATAAGATAAAATCTGATTTAAATCAACGGGAAAAAAGAGAAAGCGAAAGCAGATTTTCCTATTCCGGATGCGCCATCACATCGAGACCGAGATCTCCTTCTTCTAGAAGACCGGAAGCTATCAACGTATAATGTATACTTCCTTCTAACACTAATTCTTGTTCAAGCACTGTATCCTGCTCTCCATGGGCCCTGATCTCCACATGGTGAGATCCTATATCCAGTTCAACCAACTCTGTTGTTTCTCTAAACCCTACATTTTCAGAAACCGGTTCTCCGTCCACCATTATATCTACTGAAGGCGCATCCGGCGAAAAATGTCCTATCTGCAACATCGGCATTTACAGTTCACCTGTATACCTATTCGGAGTAGAAAATTTTATGAGAAATTGCGGTCTCTAACATGCAAAACACCATCGGTGTATGTCTGATGCCAAATAAAGCTCCAGTACTCTACTCAAAGTAAGAAAAATAGAGATTCTACAGGTCCAAACCAGTCTATAACTCTATTAAAAGTGGCTTATCATTCCTCTGTACATCAAGTGCTGGACAGAATTATTTCCAAGATTTACATGATTTCGCGGCTGTAAATATCCATCTGGTCGGAGAACTCTTCCAACATGTTTTTGAGACCTTCCTCGGAGATACCGTCCAGGCGCTCAGCCATAGAACCATAGTTCCTTTCTCTTACGTCTTCCCAGGCCTTAGGCTCCGACTCATACAATTCCACAATAACATCTATAGTATCTCTAAAGTTGTCCAGATAAACCGCTACCTGTAAGATATCCGTGGGAGCATCCAGATATACTTCAGCTCCTTTGTCCGTCTCTGAGACCTCATGATATCCTTCAAGCAGGTGCTCGCCTCTAGGAGCATCTCTATAAACATCTATAAGTGTTGGATCCATTTTTGAAGTCCAAGGTCCTGTATCTTGGTACAGAACCCATTCTTCGTCGTCTCTACCCCTCAACATATCTGCCCCCAAACCTTCGAGGCTGCCGAGAGTATCGGTTTCATCGCGGCCTAAATTACTCTTATGAGCGTATCCGTGGTCCTGGCCCTGGATCGCCTGGATGTTGACGGGAAGATGGCCTCGTCTATCGTCCATCCTTAGATTTGAACCGGTTGTCACATCAGGCTCAATTATCTTCAAAGCGTACATTGTGTACTCTTCTTCGTCACAGGCCCTGATAACAAGTTCGTTAGGCTTATCCTTTAGCTGTCCTGCCTCATAGTGGTGAAGTCTGAACACGTCGTACTCTGTTCCCGGGGTTAGCTCGTTGAATGCATTACCTAGTTCCTCGTCCATAGAACCGTCTTCAACCTTGAAACCCTCAGAAAAACCGTCTTCAAGTTTAAACCAGGCACGAGGAGCCAGCTCATTTGTCGAAAAGACATTGTTATTGGATCGATCAGCCATCACAGACATTTTAACAATACTAAACTCTGTATAAATAGTTTAGGTTTCATCATAAACTGCTTGGAAACTTTTAAAAGTGTTTCCTCTGAATTCTCTTGGATAAAAGCCATTATAAAAATAAAGTAGAGGAATTTGGGCCAAACTAGAGACAAGCATCTATAGAGAAACTAGTAAAGGACAGATTTGAGCTTAAAAAGTTAAGTTGCGGGAGGACACGCGAAAA
>LKMN01000005.1 GCA_001563875.1 Nanohaloarchaea archaeon B1-Br10_U2g1
AAGTAGGCCGCAACATGACCGCTGTTGAAGTCCACGGCGAGACTGTTATATTCGATATGGGCTTCGAAATGGAAGAGGTTATCAACGCCGACGGCGAAGTCGACCAGATGACCACAAATCAAACCCTAGAAACAGGAGCAATCCCGATAGACGAGTCCATAATGGACAAAAACGTCAAAGCAATCATAATCGGGCACGGACATATGGACCACGTTGGAGCAATCCCGAAACTAGCGGGAGCATACGACTGTCCGATTCTATGCACCCCTTACACAAAGAAGGTTATCCAGAGAGTTCTTGACGGAGACAGAAAGAACATCGACAACCCTGTAAGAGAGGTCGAGAAAGGACAGAACTATGTAATCTCCGATAAACTGGAGCTTGAGTTCATGCACGTCAACCACTCAATCCCGCAGGCAACTTTAAGTCTTCTGAAGACGCCTGAAGGAAACGTTGTCTACGGAAACGACATGAAAATCGATTACTCTCCAGTAATAGAGGAAACAACTGATATAGAGCGTTTAAAGAAGGCAGGAAACGAAGGGGTCAAGCTTATGATTCCGGGAACGACAACGGTTGACAAACCTGGAAGGGTACGGTCCGAAAAATCTGTTGAGATAGAACTACAGGACACGCTTAACTCCTGTTATGAAGCTGGAGGAGCAGTAGTTGTCACAACGTTCTCGAGCCAGATCTCCCGTCTCAACACGATTCTTGACGCTAACAACGGTAGAAGAAAGGTGGCATTCCTAGGAAGAAGCCTCAAAGAGTACACCAAGTCAGCTGAAGAGCTAGGGCTAATAGATCTCTCAAATGTTGAAGTAGCCTCATACTTCGACGAATGTGAGAAACTGGTCTCAAAGATATCAGAAGAGAAAGACCAGTGGCTGATTGTAGCAACAGGAAACCAAGGAGAGCCAGGGGCACAGATGGACAAACTGGCCTCGGGGACATACCCGTTCAACTTTAGGAAAGGAGATCACGTGGTCTTCTCATCAAGAACAATTCCTACTCCTATAACACGGTCGAACCGTTACAGCCTAGAGAAAAAACTGAAAGAGAAAGGTGTCAGACTCTACAAGAACGTTCACACTTCAGGACACGCAAAGAAAGAAGATCACAGAGACTTCATCAAGTATCTTGATCCAGACAACATAGTTCCTTCGCACGGGAACATCCAGAAGCTTGGAAGCTATGTTGAATTAGCAAGAGAAGAAGGATACAGTCTTGAAGAAGACGTCTTTATAGGAGAGAACGGTAGAGTAATAGAAATCCACTGATAAGGAAATTTCTCTCTATTTCTCCCTTCAATTTTTCTTTACTCTTTTCAAGATATCTTTTACGGGTAATCTACAACGCAAAGAATTAATTAGTTTACAGAGTTGGGAAAGCCGGGAATCGAACCCGGGACCTCTGCGTATCTCACAAAACCTTTATTTAATCATCAAGGTCTCTAAGACCTCTCATAGCTCATAATTCTTTGTTATGAGCGCAGCGCTCTAACCCCTGAGCTACTTTCCCTTCATCTCTGTAAGTTTATCTCTTTACTAAATCTTTTTATTACACAGCTCTAAAAAAGCTGTTCCGCTGACCGGAAATCTTAATTGAATCCGAAAAGATTGTCGTACTCTATCTTGTCTAAAGTCAGGTCTGTTAAACTGGTCAAGGTGTAGATGTCAAAAGCTTCCCGCTCGATATCTGAGTCGAGATCTCTGTAATCCGGATCCGGACCGTACTTTTCGGTAAAGTAATCCTCCAAGATCTCATGTACTTCCTGGCTTTCAAAATCTCTGTTTTCATAGGTCTCTAGGACTGTTTCTAATGCTTCTTCTGAGTTATTCCCCCAGTACTTTTCGCAACTGGATTCAAGTTCAAACATGTTTTCTAGGCTCATAGACAACTCTAAGATTTAGAGTAATCCTTTGAATATTAAATAAACCAGCCACCAAAAATGTTCATTGCGGTTTTAAATCTCTATCCCCGCCAGATCCTTCTTGAAGGGGCGTGTCCTGATTTAGAAAGTGTGATCTGCGAGCCAAAAGCCATCTACGTATATCTATCCTGTTTTCATAGACCCAAGAAGATTTTTGTCAGACAAAAAGTCTCGAATACCTTATAGAAATGTTTAAAATATCTGCATCTTGCTGAGACATATTTTTAGGAAAGTCAGTAACCTCGGTTAAAAATCTATTTTAGGAGGAATAAGAGGGTCTCAATGGGTTCGCCCGGATTCGAACCGGGGATCTCCACCATGTCAAGGTGGTGTCATAACCAGCTAGACCACGAACCCTGTAACAAACTTGTTGCTTTACTTTTTTGTATAGTTCGAACGGTTGTTGTACAGTATTCTTCTGTGGTTAGGCTTAAATAAATCCGTAACTAGTTATAGTTTCGAGGAAATCATAAAATGGTTAGCTGTGAGAACTGTAGTCGAGACCTGAATGTTGATCCTGTGGAAAAGCCTGATGTCGACTGGGTGAAAGTCGTCTGTAGTAGCTGTGGTGAAGTTAAGGAAGTCTCAATGGTAAGACTTGCCGCAAACAGTTATAGAAAGTAAACATTTTCCAACCGTTCCTTTTTACGAAGTAAATAAAAAGTTCTTCTGCACCGAGTTTTAACTGATAACTATGGTTAACAAGTGGCAGGACTATGAAACAGGTCCAGACTCTCCAGAAGTAATAAACGCGGTAATCGAAAACCCGAAAGGAACAAAAAACAAGTACGAGTACGACAAACAAAAAGAATCAGTTGTTCTCGACAGAGTGCTACACTCCTCGGTACATTATCCGGGAGACTACGGCTTCATCCCTAAGGCTTACTACGAGGATGGAGACCCGATGGACATACTCGTTCTAACCACACACCCGACTTTCCCGGGATGCGTTATAGAAGTACGACCGGTCGGCATTCTCTACATGGACGACGGCGGCGAACAGGACGACAACGTCATCGCGGTGCCCGTAGAAGACCCTCGATGGGACGACGTCCAAAACCTTGACGATGTAGACGAACATCAGAAGGAAGAGGTAGCAGAGTTCTTCAAGACCTATAAGAACCTAGAACCGAAAAAAGAGGTTGAAATCGAAGGCTGGGGCGGAAAGGAAGAAGCCTTCGAAGCTATCGAAAAGAGCCAAGAACTATACAAAGAAGAGTTCGAATAAACTCTCCTCATATCTTTTTCTTCTTTCTAACTTCCTGTACTCGAGTAGTTAGAAACCCCTATCTTCCAGAACCGGTAAGCAAGGATGTAAAATACAGGACCGATAACAAGAGTTAGTATCTGCCAGAACCGCCATTCTTCCATACCTAGGAAAAATGTGACAGGGAAGAATGATGCAAAAGCAATAGGTATAATAGTTACAAGCATCAGCTGTATAGAGCCTGAGTAGATGCCTAAAGGATACTTCCTGAAATCGCTTACTCTGAAGAAAAGCCAGAAAACGGCTTTACTTCTACCTGTCCAGAAAGCAGTGGTTGAAAGTACTAAGAAAACGGCTCCAAGCACCATGACGCCGTTCAAAACAGCTACCAGTCCGTAAACCAAATTTACAGGTGTGACGAGGTGGGTACCTATCTGGCTTACAGCATAGACAATAACAGCAAAGTTGGTTAAAAGCTTTGAGATATTGTTGTCGGACACATAAGAGGCGTAGACCTGGAAAAGAGGGTTTAAAGGCCTCACAAGTACTCTGTCAAACCTTCCTGAAACGATATAGTCATCCCCAAGCGAGTAAAGCTTGAAGAAGAATATGTGATGAAGATTCAGTATAAGTCCTCCTACACCTGCCAATAGAAGCATCTCATTGAAACTCCAGCCCTGTAAAGACTCAACCTGTGTAAAGATCAGTGTAAGGAACGCAATAGAGAAAACCAGGTTAACAAGTTGGCTAAGAGTTCCTAAAACAAAATCTGTCCTATAGATAAGTCTAGACTTCATGTAAACCTTGAAAAACGATATATAGATACTCAAATGCTTCTTTATAGATTTTAGATTCATCCTTTTAACCTCCTTGAACTGTTATCTTTGTTTTAGCTTTTTTCCAGGCATAGAAAGATACTATATAAAGTATAAAGATCCAGATAACCTGTTTGCCCATTATAAGATAGATTTCTGTTCCTGTGGCTGACATTGTAAATATCTGTACCGGCGCATCGATCATGACCTGGAACGGAAGCAGATTGAAGACAGT
Source organism: Nanohaloarchaea archaeon B1-Br10_U2g1 (assembly GCA_001563875.1). Classification (GTDB taxonomy): domain Archaea; phylum Nanohalarchaeota; class Nanosalinia; order Nanosalinales; family Nanosalinaceae; genus B1-Br10-U2g19. Next base: position 4,191 of record LKMN01000005.1, read on the forward strand.
GTGAAGCGTTCCTGGAAGTAGGTAAAGAGGGAAAAGGGCTCCCGAAAAAAGGTTCTGGGCGGTGCTACGCATCATCTTGATGCTCCAGTCGATCTTAGTCCAGAATATAAGCATAGAGGTAATATAAGCGAACAGGAAGACAACATTAAACGCTAAGAACAGACTTAAAAGGAAAAACATTCCATTAAACAGCGAAGGAGTATCTATACCTATAAAAATTATTCCTATAGCTGCCACAGGCAATGATTTTGTGAAAAACCCGAATAAAGCGCCCCCAGCGTCGTAAAAGTATACCTGTCTCATAAACTCTATAGGTCGTTTCAGCTCGTTGACAATAGTGCCTTTCCTGATCCTTTCTCCTATATATCTCTCAGTATCAACGAAAGCTGTATTAGCGACTATCTGTCCTGCAACAATATAGGTGATTGCGTGCTGGAAACCTCCTTCAATATCTCCTGACTGATCTATTGCCAGCCACACAAAGTAGTAAAGAACCAAGAAGAGTATAGAGGTCCCAAGACTCATTAAAGCGTCTAAACGGTAAACCATTGACTCTCTGAACGAGGTTTTCAGAATACTTAGATACTTGTTATTCATTATCCAGACCTTCTCTGTAGATCTTCTTTACCACTTCCTCTATATCCGGCTCTCTAACCTTAAAGTCGTGTATCTCATAGTTGTTCAGGATTTTTTTCATTATCCGGGATGCAGAGATCTTATTTCTGTCAAATAGTATCTCCGCTTCAAGATCGTCCTGATTAATTTGTTCAATGCCTTCAAAATCTACTTTAAGCTCTTTCCTGTTCTTCAGGTCGATCAAAAGCCTTCTGGAAGAGAAACTGTTCACGAGCTTTTCCAGTCTGCCGTCGTATATCTTACGGCCTTTATCCAGAACCACTATTCTTTCACACAGATCTTCTATATCTCCTATGTCATGCGTAGTAAGCATAACGGTTGTATCATCTTTCTGATTCTTCTCTTTGATGAACTCTCTAATCTTCTCCTTTACAGAGACATCCAGACCGATTGTAGGCTCGTCCAGATAGACTATAGGCGGATTATGTAGGAATGATGCTGCGAGCTCACATCTCATCTTCTGTCCAAGACTAAGCTTTCTTACAGGCTGGTCAAGAAACTCGTCAAGATCTAATACTTCTTTAAATTCTTCCATCCTCTTCTCATAGTCGTCATCAGAAACCTCGTAAATCTGTTTTAGAAGTTTGAACGATTCTCTAACCGGTAGATCCCACCATAACTGAGTCTTCTGACCGAACACAACGCCTATGTTCATAGCGTTCTTCTTCCGTTGTTTGTGAGGGTTCAGATTTCTTACTTCTATTGTGCCGGAGCTAGGTTCAAGTATTCCTGTAAGCATCTTTACTGTGGTGGACTTTCCTGCGCCGTTAGAGCCTATGTAACCTATTATTTCACCTTGCCCGATTTTCAAGTCCAAGTCTTTTACAGCTTCTACCTCTTTGTAATCTCGTGATACGAAGCTCTTTAGGTATCCTTTTACTCCCTCTCCTCTTTCATATATCTTAAACGTTTTAGACAGGCTTTCTGCACTAATCAGACTCATTGAACCATTTTGCGGTAGATAGTTTTAAGTCGTCTTTCAACATTCTTCAAGGAACTGTGTAGGTTGCGCAGGAATCTAAAGAAGGATACAAATCTGAAGCTATCTCGTCCTCTTCAAATAAGTATATTCCTGAAGGTCCAAAAGCTGTGTAAACAGTTTTCCCATCTAAATACTGGCGATTCAGAGCATCTAGACTTGTCCAGTCTTCTATAGTCGAATCTAAATACTTGGCCTCAATCATGTCTGTCGAGTTTGCATATAGATCTATAAACTCTGAAGGAGCGTTGGCAAAATCTGTTTCTATATATTCAATTTCACAGGTCTCTTCCTTTAACATGTCTAGCACATCTAGAAAAGATTTTGTCGTATCTGAACTTTCATCGTTGTAAAGGTAGAAATGTGCGGTCCAACTCATTTTATTCCTCTATCTTCACAGGTACACCTTTTCCTTTCAAGTGTTCTACCTGTCTCTTAACAAAGTCTTCTTCGTTCGAGCCTTTTGTGGCAACAATGTAAACTTTGGCATCTCCGAAAGGACGCATAACTCTCCCTGCTCTTTGCGTTGCCTGTCTTCTAGATCCTCCTTGGCCTGAAGCTATGATACCGACTTCTGCATCCGGAAGATCTAGCCCTTCATCGCCTATCCGCGAAACAATTATTGTGGTAATTTCTCCTTCACGGAAATCATCGAAATAGTCTTCTCGTGCATCAAAATCTGTCTGGCCGGATACAAAAGGTACTTCGAACTGTTCCGAGAGTTCTTCTCCTTGTTCTATCCAGTCACAGAAGATTACTGTCTTATCCTCTTGATGTTCGTCAAGAAGGCTGTCTATAACCTGTTTTTTAGCAGGATTCTTCGAGGCTATAATAGCTTTCTTGAAGCCTGAGGCCTCGTGGTAACGGTTTCTGTGAAAGTCGCTTTCCCAGTCAACGAGCTGTATCTTAACATCCGGCTTCAGAACATACTCTTGGTTGAAGAACCGGGCCCAGTCAGCACCTATCTCTTTACCTATTAGCGCAAAAATCTCTCTTTCCTTACGGTCTTCTCTTACAGGGCTTGCTGAAAGACCTATCCGTCTTGTGGACTGTAGAGAAGCTGTTTTTCTGAACAGTTTTGATGGTATGTGATGCACCTCGTCGAAAATTATCAGACCCCAGTCTTTTCTGAATAACGAAGTTTTTCCTCCGGCCATGTGGTAGGTGGCGATTGTAACATCGTTCATCTCTTTTTCATCGCCGTGGTACTCTCCTATCTGGTCCTCTGTTAAAGTAGTTTTGTCTAGTATCTCCCTTTTCCACTGGCCGACAAGAGATCTCTGCGGTACAAGAACTAGAGTCGGTGAATCAATTTTGGCCATCAGACCGATAGATGTAACTGTTTTGCCGGATCCTGCAGGGTTTGCAAGTACTGCGGCTCTTTCCTCATGTGCTCGTGCTACATACTCTTCCTGATAATCTCTTAAATCGATTTCAAGATCGCAGCCGATTTTCTTATCTACTTCACGGAATTTTGAGTTGTCTTCAACAGGATAACCTTTCTTCAGTAGTTTTTCCTTTATCTCAGCTCTTGATTTAGCTCCCATAGCTATACGGGATGTTTTGTCGGAAAGGTCAACAACAAGATTATCTCTTACCTCATCGATGCTTCTAGCCCACTCCATTCGCTCTGTATCGGTAGATTCCAGGGTATGGTATGTTCCTTTGTGCTCTATAGAAAACACTTCTTGTTTTTGGTAGGTTCTTTCAAGCCAGCTTAGAAAGTTAGGATAGTTCCCTACTATACGGGTATACTTCTCTCTCATCTCTTCTAAGGAGAGGTCAGAGTTCCAGATATCCATCTCTTTTACTTTGAACTTGTAATGGTTACCGCTTGATGTATCGAGATGAGCTATCTCCGACATCTCGTTCAGTACTTGGTCGGAAGGATTTGACAGTATTATCTCACGTTGAGGTTCGAAAAACACAACCTCTGAACCTTCATTAACCTGTTTAAGCTCTTCTATAATCTCAACAAGCTCGTCCTTAGAGAGCTGTTTTAACTCCTTGACCTCGTCTTTTAACTCTGACATGGCCTATAAGGTGGATAGAAACTCTTTTATCAGTAGTCATCCACCTCAAAAAAGTGAAATCAGAGCTTACACGAACCCTTTCAAAGGTTGAGGGGTTTGAGAACCCAAAAATCTCCTTGGAACAGTATCTAACTCCTCCTGAGATGGCAGCAGATATACTACATACGGCATATATGAACCAGGATCTAGAGGGAAGAAAAGTAGCAGACTTCGGAACGGGCACGGGAATACTGGCCATAGGTGCGGCGCTTCTCGGAGCAGAAGTGAAAGCGTTCGATAAAGACAGTGATGCGCTTGAGAATGCAGAGAGAAACGCTGAAAAACTCGGTGTCAGACAGGAAATAGAGTTTGCTGAGGGAGATGTTGAGAAGGTAAATGAAAGCTTTGACACTGTTGTGATGAACCCGCCTTTCTCCGTACACTCGGACTCGGGCATAGCATTCCTCCGTAAAGCCGTCAGCTGTTCTAACGCGGTCTACACTGTTTCACATCCGGGCTCCAGAGAAGTTATAAAAGATTTTGTAGAGAACTCGAACCATGTAATAACGGCTTTGGAAGAGTACAGGATTTCTCTTCCCTCGACTTACGGCTTCCATACAGAGGAAGGCCGTGAGACGGAAGTCGATGTTATAATAACACAGAAAGGATGATTAAAAATGGAGCTTGAAACGGTTGAGAAAGACGGAAGAATCATTATCGACATGGGTCAAAACCATACTTTAGGCAATCTTATTAGAAAAGCTATATGGGAAAACGGTGGGGAAGCGGCCTACGACAAAGGACACCCGTTAGGAGAGGACTCCAATCTTATAGTCGAGTCTGACAATCCTGAAGAAGTTCTTGAGGAAGCGGTTGAAACCGCGAGAGACTGGCTAGAACAAGTCGAAGACCAGTTTTAAACTTTCTCTCTTTAATTCCTGTCTCAGTAGCAATAGGAAAGGGTCTCCAATCAGTAGTATAAGTTTAGCCGAGGCTAATTTTATCTATACGGTTCAAAGTTTGAAGATATATAGGAAGATTTGGACAGATGTCTGGTCTGTAAAAGTGACCGGGTTGAGTTAATATTAAAGAGCTCGATTCTGCACGAGTTAACATTGGGGTCCGAAAGGTCACTTGGTAAAAAGGGTAAACATCTAGAGGTATAAAAAATGGATTATGAAGGTATCTGGAACAAGATAGAGAATGATAGAGGGTTTCAGGAGTTCTACTTTTTTGCTATAGCTTTGATACTGGCGTTTGGAACTCTTGAAACAACAGGGACAGTTCTAGATACAGAAAAACCTGTTGTAACCGTTGTGTCATGTTCGATGTATCCGGAGCTTGATGTAGGAGATATACTGGTTGTTAGAGGAACAGACTTTGAAGATGTAGAGGAGGGAGATATCATAGTTTTTGATGTGGACGACCAGTACAGCGATATACCGATAATACACCGGGTTATAGAGACCGGAGACGGATACGTAGGTGCGAAGGGAGACAATACTGAAGCACAGCAAGAGTTTGAAGAAAGGATAGAGCCAGATCAGGTACATGGTAAGACGGTCCTCAGGGTGCCGAGAGTAGGACTGCTGAAGATTCTTGCGATCGACTTCACGGGCTACGGAGATCCTGGCAACCAGCCGTTCACTTTTGACACCACTCAGAGATGTACCATGCAGGTATAGGCCCATGTTATTTAAAGCTACACCTGTAAACCACCTCAAGTATGGAGTTCTGTGACGAATGCGGAGGAATGCTTGTATCTGAGAAACAGAACGGCGACTCAGTGATGAAATGTCGTAACTGCGACCATGTACAGGACGTAGATGGCGGAGAGATGAAAATCACTGAAGAGAAGGAAGAAGATCCTATGGACCGTCTAAACGTTTCCTCAGAAGACGAGCAAGAAACAACGAGACCAACAACGATGAAAGAGTGTCCGAAATGTTCGGAAGACTCTGAAGATGAGAAAGAACATGAGTGGTGGATGGAACAGACAAGGTCGTCCGATGAACCAGCAACGCGTTTTTACGAATGTGTAAACTGTGGGAACGTCCATAAAGAATACGATTAAGTTTAATCTACTTCGATCTCATCTCTCTTACCAAGCTCATCGGCCAAGGCAATGACGGAAGCTCGAAGCTTCTTGATATCTTCAGTTAGTTCTTTTTCTTTACTCTCGAACTCTCTTTTGTTAAGTTTCTTCTCAAAGTCGAAGTCCCGATTGTTTATCTCTACGAGAAACTCTGACTCTAGGTCATCAACCTTTTTCTCAAAACTGTCCATCCTCTGTCTGAAATCTCCCATCATCTTCCGACTTTTCTTAATCTCCTTCAATATGTCCACTAGAACTTCTTCGACTTCTATATCTTCTATTTTCTCGCTGTTTTCCTCGGTCTTTTCTTCGACTCTGTCGACCCTTTCCTTGATATCGGGAAGGGTGCCGGCAACATTCTCAATCTCTTTAAGCTCTTTCTTTTGGAATTCAAGCTCCTCAAATATTATCTGTTGGTAGTTGTCTGTGAAGTCTTGTAAGGCAGAGTCTACGGCTTTTAGATGAGAGTTGATATCTTCAACTGATGATTCAAGCCTTGATATGCGTTCGACAGCTTCCTCTCCCTTCTTTCCAAGAAGATCCATGTAATTGTTTAGGTGCTAGTCTGTATTTGAAACCTTTCTCTTACCTCTTCTGAAGATACCTATCCCGGTTATAAGCGGAAGTATCCCTCCGAGGGTAAGACCGACTGCTACTTCTATGTCCCAGAATGCCGAGCCTATTACAAATCCTGTGAATATCCAGACCAGACCCAGTAGCATTAAGGTTCTACCTATCGATATCTCTTCTTCGGGATCCATGTACTAGTTTTTCTTTACAACCCGGTACAGTTAAAACATTTGAAGGGAACCGGTTTCACATGGCTGAACAACAGAGAAGAGCGGCTGCAACACCGAAAGATATCGAAGAAATCGATCCTCAGACAGATATAAGAGCAAGAATAGTTGGGACAGCTATATCGCTCGGAGAGGAATCATTAACGTTAGATGATGGTACGGGATCGACCGAAGTATTCATGAGAGAAGAAGAACTTGAAGATTTAGAGGAAAACAGTCGTATAAGGGTTCTCGGAAGGATTCTACCTACTCCAGACAGTTTCGAGGTTCAGGCGGAGGTAGTACATACGCTTGGAGACGAGGAAGCTGAACTCTACGACAGAGTTAAAAAAATTGTTAATACTAGTGAATAACACAAGGTGTATTGAGGAGTGTTCAAAGCAGAATTAGAAGAAGTAGGACTTATACAGGACTCTATGAAAACAGTTTCAGACTTAATCAGTGAAGGACTTTTCCAGCTAACAGATGACGGGGTAAAACTGATAGCCGCAGATCCAGCAATGGTAGCACTAGTCGATTTCAAGATAGAGAAAGACGTATTTGAAAACTATGAACTAGATGAGGAAGACAAGGTAGGACTAAACCTTGAGAATTTCTATTCAATCCTTAGAAGAGCTAACAGCGACGATACTATAACCTTTGAAGTAAAGGAGGACGAGTCCAAGTTCTACATAAAAATGGAGAACTCCTCAACCAGAAACTTCTCACTACCAATCCTCAATCTGTCAGAGGACGACATCCCAAGTACAGACCAGCTAGACTTCACAGTGACAGCTGAACTCGAGACATCAGTTCTAGAAAGCGCTATCAAAGACGCGCTTGTTGTAGGAGACTCAGTAACAATTTCTGCAGACTCAGAAACACTGAATATTGAAGCAGAAGGGGACCAGAGCAACGTAGACTTCAGTATAAGTGGAGACTCCCCGGGAGTAATGGAGCTCGAAGGAGGAGAAGCACGTTCAATGTTCTCACTAGACTACCTCAACAATATGACGGGAGCTAAGAAGCTGAGTGACAACGTAGAACTCAAACTTGGTGAAGACTTCCCTATGAGGCTCAACTTCACAGTGCCGGAACAGGCAAGACTAAGTTTCGTGCTGGCGCCTAGAATAGAAGAGGATTAAAATTCCTCGTATATTCTATTTAGTTCTTATCTACTTTCTCAACCTAGTAAATTTCTAGTAGACTTGGTTTCAAACTTGAGAAGCTGTGGATACTGATACCGGTTCACGTTTTTTGTCAAAAATATATTCTATACTTGTCTCCGGACAACAGTTAGAAACCTAAACTTGGGAATCTAAGAAATATCCATGTCGGAAGAAAGATGGAAGCAGAAGCTTTCGGAGGAAGAGTACCAAGTCCTCAGAGAGAAAGGTACTGAACCGCCCGGAACAGGGAATTATATCAATAAGGATGAAGAAGGGGTCTACAGATGTAAGGGATGTGGCCAAAAACTTTTTTCAAGTGATTCAAAGTTCTCGAGCAGTAAATGGCCTTCGTTCTATGATGCTGTAGACGGATCTGTTGAATATAGAGAAGATAAGTCGCATGGAATGGTTAGAACAGAAGTAGTTTGTTCCCGATGTGAAAGCCATTTAGGACACGTATTTGATGACGGACCAAAGCCTACCGGAAAACGGTTCTGTATAAACTCCATTGCTCTTAACTTTGAGGAAGAATGATCAGTCTTTTAGCTTTTCAGTATAACCAAACATTATGGGGAAAGAAGGGGAAAAACCTCAGGACTGGAAAATAAGACAGTACTACGAACAGCAGCCGGTTATAGACCGTGTAGTCAGAGTATCCGAGTACCGTGAGATAGCTGCCACATACGATTCAGGGTACGGCAAGAGACCTGACGCAATAAACTTTCCGGGAGACTTCGAACAGTTTGTTGAGAACGGTGCCGTAGCTTTCCACGCATCGGTCGAGAAATGGCGTAACCCGCTTCTTATAGACCAAGTCAACAACTTAGATACGTTAAGAGAGGGCTGGGATCTTATAATAGACATTGACTGCGACCACAGCTTCGAGCTCTCAAAAGAAACCGCTAAACTGGTTATAGAAGAGCTTGAACAGCACGGTATCGAAAATATAGGTGTAAAGTTTTCAGGTAACAGAGGTTTCCATATATCCGTTATGAGTACTGCTTTACCGGAAAATGTTGAAGGCAAACATATCTCGGAGCTCTATCCAAGGCTTCCCAGAGGCATCGTGAACTATCTAAGACGGAACCTTGAGCAGGAGCTTACTACAAAGGTGGAGGAGTACGGTTATGGTGAGGAGATGCAGGTTGAGTCCGGAGAAGACCCTTTCCAAGTAACAGATATAGAGAACGACTGGGGAAGAAGACATCTATTCAGAATGCCTTACTCTCTTCATGACGGAAGCTGGAGAGTTTCCCTGCCTATAGAGAAACATGAAGTAATGGATTTCGAGAAAGAAGACGCTGAAATAGAGAACGTAGACTTCGAAACCGACTTCTTCAAAGAACCAGAGGAAGGCGAGGCCACTAACTTGGTGGTACAGGCACTGGATTACTTAGAGCAACAAGAGGAAGATAGGGAAGAGAAAAGAAAAGAAAGAGCAAACAAAGACTACGAAAGACCGGAAGACGCGATTCCAGAGAAATACTTCCCACCTACGATAAAAAATATTCTAGAAGGTCTTGAAGACGGTAGGAAACGTGCACTGTTCATACTTATCAACTTTTACAGGGCGGTAGGATACTCATGGAACGAGATAGAGACAAAGATATGGAGCTGGAATGAGAGAAACAAAGAAGCGCTTTCCGACTCCTATGTCAAAGGACAGCTGGACTGGCACAGAAGACGGGATGAAGACGTACCTCCTCCAAACTACAACTCAAACGGATACTACAAAGACATGCAGGTGTACGAGGGAGATCCATTGGAAGAGAAGGTTCCAAACCCTGTAAGTTACGCTTTTAGGAAGGCAAAGAAAAGAGAAGACAATAATGAAGACAAAGACATCTATGAGTGTCCTTACTGTGGTAAAGAGTACAAAACTGAAGGCTACTACAAAAAACATGTGCAGCAGTGTTTTGGTTGAGGCTGCACAGCGGAGATAAAAAGGTTTGACTGCGACTGATTTGATAGATATGACGGAGGAAGCACTGACCTTCAGCGAACTCAGAAAGATACAGAAGAAAGAAAAAAGACAGGAAAGACTATCGGAACTTGACAATGGATTTCTACTGAATGTAAGACGTTACCTTGAAATGAAAGAAGGATCAGCAACTCCAAGAGAGTATAAAAATGCCAAAAGAGTTTTTGATAAGATACTGGAGCTGAGAAGAGAGAAGATAGTGAAAAACGCGCGTATAGCTGTTAAATCTGATCTGAATTCTTCCAAGCTTAATCTTCTGCCGCGTGAGAGAGAGCTGTTCCTAGATATCAAAGAAGTCTTCCAAAAGTACTCTGATGAGATAGATGATATAGTAGAAGGTGAGAAAGAAGTTGAACCTATTGAAGAGCCAGAGACCGCAACTGAAGAAGAAGAGGAAGAAATCGAAGACGATCAAGACACAGAAGATGGTTATGAGCAGGTAAAAATAGTATCTAGCGTTCCTGAGTTCATGGGGACCGACCTAGAGTCGTATGGACCGTTTGAAGAAGGCGAAAAGGCGGAGATACCTCAAGACAACGCTGAAATACTTGTAAACCGAGGTAATGCAGAGGTGGTTGAGTAATGGTAAAAGTGTTCGCAGTAAGCGGATCACTGATAACAGGAAACCTGAAAGATCTTAAAGAGCTTGCAGAGGCTCTCAGCTCACATGAAGAACAGGTCCTTGTTGTAACAGGAGCAGGCAACCTAAAATCGTATATTAAAGCGGCAGGAAAGTTTGGGAATCAAGGAGAACAGGATCTAGTAGGTATAACAGCTACAAGACTTAACGCAAAAACCTTGATGACAGCTATGAAAAATGTCTATCCTTCAATCCCTGAAACAGCATATGATATACGAGAAGCCGCATCAACAGGCAAGAATATCGTTATGGGCGGACTGACTCCAGGACACTCAACAGATGCCGTGGCAGCTATCGCCGCGGAACTGGTAGAAGCACACCTTTACATCGCAACAAGCGTCGACCACGTCTACGACCGAGACCCAGAGAATGAAGACGCTGAGAAGTATGAGGAGATAGATACCGACGAACTAAGAAAGGTTATATCAGGAAACAACGAAGCAGGAGGCCACGAACTCATAGATGGGACTGCTGTAGATATAATTGACCGATCTACGGTTAAAACCCGGCTATTCAAAGGAAACACGGAAAACATCAGAAACCCTGAAAGCTGTGAAGGAACAGATATCCTTCCCGAGTAATAGTACTTTTAAAGTTTAACTTCAGTGATTTTGGTATGGTCAAGATTCCAAAAGAACAGAGACGGTACTGTCCACACTGCGACGAACATACCGAGCAAACAGTTAAAGAACCTACAAACAGGAAGGACAGTCCTATGAGAAAGAAGTTCAGGAAGAGACAGAGAAAGATTGATCACGGCTACGGATCTTTCCCATACGAGAATCCGGCTATCAGAAGCAGAGGAGGTAAGAACCCGACTTCTGAGAAGAAAGACCTACAGTTCACATGTAAAGAGTGTGGAAAGAGCTACAAGCCGAAAAACCCTATCCGAACATCTAAACTAGAGATCGAAAGGTGAACAAACTAATGGCAAGAGAGTTTCTAAAGGTAGAATGCGGAGAATGTGGGAACGAACAGAAGATATTCTCACATCCTTCAACAGACGTGAAATGTCTCGTATGTAACGAGGTAATCGCGAAGTCTACAGGCGGAAAAGCCGAACTACACGGCAACATTATCCAAGAACTAGAAGTTGAGTAAATAGCTTTTTCTCAACCAACCGGTAGCAGGGAACAAAATTTCTTATACTTTTTAAGATTAGCACTCCAACGATAGGCTATGCGCTGGTACAAAGACCGTCCTGAAACCGGAGACATGGTTGTAGTAACGATAACTGATATAGACAAGAACTCTGCATACGCTGAACTCGATGAGTACGAAGACGTAAGCGGACTAATCCATATATCCGAGGTCTCCCGTTCATGGCTACAAGACGTTAGAAAAGAACTTGATGAAGGAGAAAAGACCGTAGCACAAGTTATAGACTCTGAAGAAGAAGGAACAATAGATCTATCGCTGAAACGTGTGAACGACAACCAGAAACGGGACGCAATGGCGCGGTGGAAAAAAGAACAGAAGGCCGAAGAGTTCGTCGAACAGCTGTCTGAAAGAACAGGTAAAGACATGGAAGATCTATACGAAGAAGTAGTATTCCCATTACAGAAAGAACTAGGATCCTCCTTCCACGGATTTGAAATTGCTGTAGGCGAAGAAGAGAAACTAAAAGAAATACTTGAAGCAGACGTAGTAGAAGACATACAGGAGATAGCTAAAGACAACATCAACATGAAACAGGAGAAACTCGAAGGAGAGATAACACTCGAGTTCAGCCAAGGCGACGGCATAGAGAAGATAAAAGAGACGTTTTCAGAGGTTGGAGAAGGTGTAGAGGTAAACTATCTGTCAGCACCGAACTACTCGGTAACCGCCTGGGGAAGAAACTCCAAGCTAGCTAAGAAACGTATGGACAAGGCTATCAAAACTTTCCGTGAGAAAGCTGAGGAACTTGAAGGGAAGTTCGAGTTCTCAAGGGCCTGAAATACAATGATTAAAAAGTGTCCGAACTGCAATTCTTACACGTTGAAAGACACTCACTGTGAGGGACAGACAGTACAGGCTAGACCGCCTAAGTTCTCATACCCTGACAAATACGGGAAATACCGTAGAAAAACTAAGAAAGGTGAATAAGTTAATGACTACGAGACTGGAAATGGAAAAAGAAATAGATGTTGAAAAACCTGTATTTATAGAAGGACTAGCAGGAATAGGGCATATAGGGAAAACCACTGTAAGCTATCTAGTACATCATCTAGATGTAGAAAAGGTAGGAGAGCTTTACTCGCATCATTTCCCGCCTTACACAATAATAAATGATGAAAAAACTGTTGACCTGTTGAAAAATAATATTTATCAGTACAGAAACGAGGATGGACAGGATCTTGTGCTTATCGAAGGTAACGCTCAAGCATCCAATCCTCCTGGACACTACGAAGTTGCAGAAAAAATAATGAGCTTGGTAGAGAAAGCAGAAGCCTCAGAAGTAATAACAGTTGGAGGATACGGAACAGGAGACGTGGTGGAGGACCCTGATGTCTTCGGAGCAGTATCTAAAGAAGAGCTGAAAAAAGAGTACTCCGAACACGGAATAAAATTCGGCCACGATATAGGTCAGATAGTAGGTGCCTCAGGACTGATACTGGCAATGGCTGCCGAAAAAGACTACAAAGGACTATGCATGCTGGGAGAGACACCGGGATTCCTTATGAGTGATCCAAAAGCAACAGAGGCAGCATTAGAATGTATAGAAAAAGTACTTGATATAGAGCTTGACTTCTCAGATCTAGATGAAAAAATCCAGGAATCACAAGAAGTACTTAAAAAACTTCAGAATCTACAGCAACAACAGGGCCAAGAACAGGACCCAAGCAATTCCGACCTTGGCTACATAGGATAAAAGTGGTATAATGACAGAGTACACAAGATACGAAAGAGCACGGATTCTAGGAGCAAGAAGCCTACAGATAGCGATGGGAGCACCAGTATTCGTTGAATCAGATGAAGAAGAACCAATCGAACTAGCAAAGAAAGAGATGAACGAAGGAAAGCTTCCTATCACCGTAAAACGGTAAACATTTCTTCTTTTTCCTTACTGGTATAAACCAGTACAGCTTAATTATTCTGTATGAAGATAGAGGATATAACTCTACGAGAAATTATAGACTCCCGTACAAAACCAACAGTAGAAGCCGAAATTAACGGTTCTATAGGCAAAGCGCCTTCAGGAGCATCAACAGGTAGACATGAGGCAGAGGCCTTCGTACCGGAGCACCTAGATTCTAAAGAGAAACTTCTAGAAGATCTTGAAGGACGTAACTTATCACAAGAGGAGTTTGACGAAGAGCTCAGAGATATCGATAGTACAGAAAAGTTCTCTGAACTTGGATCGGTTTCAATAGCCGCAAGTTTTGCATTTAAGAACGCAGAGGGGTTCAGTCATACAGACAAGTTCCCTCTACCTTTAAGCAATGTTATAGGAGGCGGCGAACACGGAGGTAACACGGCTATACAAGAGTTCCTGGTCTTACCTGTTAACGCTAAAACATTTCCTGAAGCTGTGAAAACAAACACGAAGATCTATCAGGAGCTAAAAGAAAGATACAGCACTAAAATTAAGGGTATGAACGATGAAGGCGCGTTAATAACTTCTATGGATGATGAAAAAACTCTTAAGGCATTGAAGAAAGTTGCGGACAAATATGAGGCTAGGATAGGTCTTGATGTTGCAGCATCTGAAATGTATGAAGATGGAAAGTACAATTTGTCTTCAATAGGCCAAAAATTCGATGCAAAACAACATATGAAGTTTCTACAGAAGCTTATCGATGAGTTCGATCTGGTATACGTTGAAGATCCTTTCCATGAGGACGACTTCGTTAACCATGCTAAACTGACCTCGAAAAATCCGGAGGTCATGATATGTGGAGACGACATCTTCGTCACACAAGAAGAACGTTTACAGGAAGGAATAGATAGTAGAGCATGTAACTCACTTATCGTTAAACCTAACCAGGTAGGAACGGTATCCGATGCTAGAAAGACGGTTGAGCTAGCAGAAGAAAACAGTTACACCTCCGTTATATCTCATAGGAGTGGAGAGACCTGCGATCACACTATCTCCGATCTTGCGCTTGAATGGGGGTGTCCTATGATTAAAGCAGGGATATCTGATATACGGATAGCGAAACTCAACAGACTTATCACTCTGTGGGATAAGTCAGAAAGCCCTGTTATCAATCGGTTCTAGGAGGGAAGGCTCAAATCCTTATTTAACTTTTTTTCTTTAACAACCGTTGTATGAGTGAAGAAGAACTTTTAGTCGACCGTGATGAGTATCTTGCCCACGGCGTACATATCGGTACAAAGGGCAAGAACAAGGATATGGAACCCTACATTTTCCACGTAAAGAAGAACCAGCTAGCAGTACTAAACCTCAACCAGACAGATGAAAGGATCAGGGAAGCAGCAGAGTTTCTGGCAGGGTATGATTCAGAAGATATTCTGGTAGTTGGGAGAAAGGATGCGGCTAAAAGACCATTGAAAGCTTTTGCAGATGCTTTAGGTACAAAAATTATTCAAGGCAGGTTCATGCCTGGAACACTTACAAACCCTGCTTCAGACAGTTTCATGGAGCCAGAGGTAATATTAGTAACAGATCCTGAAGAAGACGCACAAGCAATTAATGAAGCAAAAGATGCAAAGATTCCGGTGATTTCTCTAGCAGACTCAGCCGACAGTCTTGACGATATAAGTGATGTAATACCAGCTAACAACAAGGCAGAGAACTCTATAGGACTAGTCTATTATCTCCTAGCAGAACAGATTGTAGAAGCCAGAGGAGAAGACAGAGATATAGATATAGACGAGTTCAGGACCGAGCCTGTAATAGAGGAAGACGAAGAAGAGGAATGACAGACTTCCTCATTATCGTCGGCTCTACAAGAAAGGGAAGAAGAAGTATACACGCGGCCGAGGAAGTAGACACAGTTCTACAGGAACAGGGCCATCAAACCACTCTGTTCGATCTCAAAGAGAAGGAGATACCGTTTCTAGGTAACAGGAGCTATACTGATGAGGAGCCGGTACCGGAAGATATACAGGAACTTAGCCAGTTAGTTCAAGACTCGGACGGCATAATGATAATCTCTCCAGAGTACAACCACAGTATCCCCGGTGTTCTGAAGAACGCTTTAGACTACCTTTATCCTGAGTACAGCGACAAACCTTTCTCATACGTAACCACTTCCGCAGGCGGATTTGGAGGGGTAAGAGCTTTAGGACATCTACAAGACATAACCTTGGCCTTGGGCGGATTCCCTGGCCCTTCAGTACAGATATCCGATATAGGATCGGTATTTGAGGACGGAGAGCTTGTAGATAAGGAAACCAGAGAAAGAGTGGAACAGTTTGCAGACAAAGCCGACCAACATGTTCGAAAATTAAACTGAGTATTTTGTTCTATTTTCTCGGGACTACCAACCGGAATATTTAAACTCTCGAAGACCGAAGGTTTGAAACAGGGCTATGTTCGGGTTTCGAGACAAAGACAAGGAACAGTTGGAAGAGAATATGGAGGAAATTAAACAGCTTATTAACAAAGGTAAAGGTTCTGAATCGGAGGAAGGAGACTTTCCTAGCCAAGAAGAGCTAAGAGAAGACTTAGAATCCTTTGAAAACGATTCAGAGAGCTTTGACCAGCCTGAAAATCAAAACCAAGACGGTTTTGATAAAACGTTTGAAGATGATTTCGCTGAAGATACTGACTCTGAAGAGCCTGAAGAAACACGTACCCAGACGACCAGCTTCGATGAACAGCCGCATGATCAGAATCAGCCTCAGCCGACAGAAGACGAGAACTTCGATAACCAAACTGCAAAGAACGAACAACAGCCTCAAACCCAGCAAAGACATGAGGGACAAGGCTTTAACGACCAGCCTTCACAGAGCCAACAGAGAAGAAGATCTGATACAGACCCAAGACAGAGAAGTGCCAGTTCTGGAGAGAGAGGTAGATCAGGAAAGACGGAACAACTAAACAATCAAGTACCTGAGCCTCCAAAGACACGTAAGATAGACGTCCCCGAGATCGATAAGGGCCCGCTTTTCATCAGAAGGAAAAAGTTCGAGAACGCTCAAGAACTAATACATGAGATGCGTTACATCTCCCAAGAGATTGAACAAGTTATGAACAGACTTGAGAAAGGAATAAAAGAAGATCATGATACTGAAAGAGAAGCTAAAGAGCTACTGAGCACTCTTGACGATGATAGAGACACTGTTAGAAAAATTATAAGTCCTGGAAACGACAACAAACAGCAATAACTCTATAAAACTGTTTTAACCGGTACCCAGTATCCAATAAAGGCCTTTGAGTTTTCTTCCTTAACGGTCTTAACCAAGTCAGATGGTATAAAAAAGTTCTATCCCTTTTTTTAGTTACGCCTTGATGATCCAAGGTTTGTGAAAGGTGAAACAATTAATGGCATACCAAAAATTTGAACCAGGAGAATCACTATCAGAAAAAACCTACAATGCAGTGGAAAAAGCTGACGAAACCGGAAAAGTAGTAATTGGTACTAACGAAGTCACCAAAGCTATTGAGAGAAATGAAGCAGAACTTGTTGTAATCGCTTCAGACGTATCCCCGGAAGAAATCGTTATGCATCTGCCAGCACTTTCAGAAGAAAGAGATATTGCATACACGTTTGTACCTGAAAGAGAAGAGCTAGGACTTGCAGCAGGAATCGGAGTACAGTCCGCAACAGTAGCAATAACATCTTCAGGACAGGCAGAAGACGACGTACAAGATATCGCTTCAAAATCCCGCGAACTACTTGAAAAAGAGGAATAAAGTGAGTAAAAATGGTAGCGGCAAAAGTAGTTGAAGTAATAGGAGACCAAGGACACAGAGGAGTCCGAAAAATCCGCTGCCGGATCCTCGAAGGTAATGAAGAGGGTAAGATTCTAGTAAGGAACGTTCGAGGACCTATCAGGGAAGACGACGTAGTTCACATAAAAGAGACACAGATGGAGGGATAAACAATGGAATGTAACTACTGCGGAAAAGAGGTAGAAAAGTCAAAAGGCAAGATGCTGGTACAGTCAAGCGGAAAAAGACTGTTCTTCTGCTCAGGAAAGTGTCAGAAAAACTGGGAGAAAAACAGGAGCCACAGCTACCCTGACAAAGAGGAGTAAAATCCTCGCGTAACCTATTTTCTATCTTATTTTAAATCAAAAAACCGCTGAAAACAAGGAGAACAATCTAAAATGCCTCGACAACCAATTCTATCAGTACTTGGACACGTAGATTCCGGAAAGACAACACTGCTTGACAGTATAAGAGAGTCACGTATAACTGAAGGAGAGTCTGGAGGCATAACACAGATGATAGGAGCTACAGAGGTTCCTATAGGAACTGTCCAAGATGTATGCGGTGATCTTCTGAACACTTTGGAGACAGACCTAACTATTCCTGGCCTATTATTCATAGATACTCCGGGACATGCAGCTTTTTCCTCACTTAGAAAAAGAGGAGGCTCAATAAGCGATATAGCAGTTTTAGTCGTTGATGTAAATCAGGGAGTCCAGCCACAGACAGAAGAAGCGATAAACATACTAAAAGAGTCAGGTACGCCGTTTGTAATTGCTTTAAACAAAGTTGACACCTTGAACGGTTGGATAACAGAGGACAAATGCTTCTCAAAAAATATACGGAACCAGAGCGACCGAGTAAAAGACATGCTCGACCAGAAAATATACGAGCTGATGGCAGAGTTCAGCGAGCACAGCGTAACTGTCGACAGATTTGACAGGGTTGACAACTTCCAGAAAAAAGTCGCTGTTGTACCAATGTCCGCAGAGACAGATGAAGGAATACCTGAACTACTGATGGTGGTAGCAGGTCTTTCACAACGCTATCTTGGCGACCAACTTGAAGTAGATGAGGGAATGGGTAAAGGAACCATATTAGAGGTCTCACAGGAACAGGGATTAGGCACCACCATAAACGTCATCCACTATGACGGAGTTATTGAAAAAGAAGAGACGCTTGTATACGGTACAGCAGACGGAGCTAAAACAACTGAGATAAGAGCGCTGCTTCAGCCACAGCCATTGAAAGAGATAAGACTTGATAGACAATATCAGAGAACAGAAAGGGTTGAACCTGCTTCAGGTATTAAGATAACAGGAAGAGATCTAGAAGGAGTCATATCAGGAGCACCAATAAGAACAGCTAAAGATGACGAGGTTGAAAAAGCTATAGAAGAGGTCGAAGAAGAGCTCGAAACCACAGACTTTGAACCTGAAAACCAGGGAGTGGTTGTAAAAGCAGACTCACTAGGGTCTCTTGAGGCAGTTATGCGAGAGATAAAGGATGAAGATATACATGTACAGAAAGCAGAGGTAGGTTCCATAACAAAAGGAGATATAATAGAAGTACAGAATGAGGAACCAAGTCATAGAGCTGTTTTAGCGTTTAACGTTGACTTCACTGAACAAGGAAAAGAAAAAGCACTTCAAGAAGGGGTAGAGGTCTTCAGGAGCGATATAATCTACGAGATAGTTGAAAACTATCAGGACTGGCGTGAGAACTTGGAGAACAGACAGAAGGAAGAGGCATTAAACAATATATCTAGACCTGCTAGGATAGTTTCAATGCCAGAACACGTTTTTAGGACTTCCAACCCGGCAGTACTAGGTTTTAAGGTTGTTGAAGGTGTTCTGACTCCAGGAAGCAGTTTGATGGATACAGATGGTAACGTTGTAGGAACCGTGAAAAGTATACAGGAACAGAATGATACGGTAGAGAAAGCAGAGAAAGGAGATCAGGTAGCTGTCTCAATCTCGAACGCTACAGTAGGTAGAGATTTTGAAGAAGGCGATGAACTTCTAGTAAACCTGACAGGTAGAGAGTACCAACAGCTAAAACATCTGGAAGAACTTCTAACAGCTGGAGAGAAGAAGGTTAGGGAAGAGATAGTTGATATAAAAGATAGAGAGAATCCTCACTGGAAAATTGTTTAACTAACCGGTTGTGAGGTTATCGGTGTTTTCTAGAAAGTCTTTGATGTCATCAAGATACGTGTCAAGTTCGTCTCTAACATCTTCTTTGGGCTGGGTTATAACTCCAATACCTCTGTCTGAAGAAACTTCTATACCAAGCTCTTGGGAGATAGTTCCGTAAAACCTTAAGAGAAGAGAGTAATCTTTTTTACGGTAAACAGCGCCGTTGTTCATATTCAGGAACTCTTCTCCGGTCTCAACAGCTCTTCGAGACTGGTTCTTCAGACTCAACTCTGTTTTCTGTTCTAGTTCATAGTCTGATATCATTTCTTCTGAAATGTTGTGTGAAAGCAGAAACGTCGATGCTATATACTCGTAGGAGCTGTGTTCGTAATGGCCTACTGAGTTCTTAGCAGAGGCGGATAGAGGGTGTTCAAGCCCTACTTCTCTGAAGTATTTATCTAAAGTATCTTTGTCCACCAAGCTTTCGGATATACCCTCTACTGTTTCATACCGACTTACTATCTCATCTAGATGACCCATTGTATTATAACCGACAACCCCTTTGTTACATATCTTTTGATTACTAAAGAGAAGTATATGGCTTACGGAAAACTCGCGAAAGGGATGTCCTCGGAGGAAGCTGCAAGAAGACTTCAAAAGGTCATGCCTAATCTAAAGAGAGAGAAAGAGTTCCGTGGAAACGCGCCAAGCGTTTTTATAGGAAGCCATTCTTACCCGAAAGTTAGTACGGGAATACTTTCTCCACAGCATCCTGGAGACTCTAGCCTGCTGGATAGTCCGGATAAATGGTACTCCGAAGGTTTCGGAGTTGAAAAGGTTGCGTCTCTAAGAACCTCGCTTATCAACTCCCGTCAGAGACTGAAGGTGGAGGAGACAGACAGCTTTCTGAGTAACACAAGAGAGATAGCGATGTCGAGAAAACCTGTAGATATAGAAGTAGCTCTGGAGAAAAAACCGTCTCAAGCTGTCTCCGGAGGTAGAGTAAAACCTGTTTCGGCAGCAGGAGACATAGAAAACTTTATACTGGGAGAAAATCCTTCGGTAGAAAGAAAAATTGAGAAGGCATTCTACGATACTGACCTGAAAGCAGAGACCGGTGTAAAAGAGCTTTACAGTAAAGGCGTTGACAACTACAAGATACAGCAAAGTCTTTCGACAGGAATGCTTGGAGAAGAGGAGAACAGAAAGCTGGTGCCCACACGTTGGAGCATAACCGCTTCTGACGACATGATATCCAAAAACCTAAGGGAACAGGTTAAGGATTACCAGCAGCTTGGACAGATAGAGTACTACAAGAACAGTTATGTGGGTAACGACTTCCATATATTCCTGATTCCGGGAAGGTGGGAGTACGAGCTTTTCGAGTTGAAAAGATCCGGATCGGTATGGAACGCTGCAGAAAACACGTATATTGCCCATAACTATGAGCCTTACAACGGCAGAACTGGTTATGCGGAGGAGACAGCTGGAGCATTTTATGCTACTAGATTAGGTATTGCAGAGCATCTGGTCAGGAGACGTAGACAAGCTAAAGCACTTGTTATAAGAGAGGTTAAACCGGATTATTGGGCTCCTCTTGGCGTATGGGTTATAAGAGAAACTGTTAGAAACGGTTTTAAGGATAAGGAAGAGCTAGAAAGCTTTGAAAAGGTTAAATGGAGTATATCTAGAGACTTCAGGTTTCTGTATTCGCGTATCAAGAGTAAGAGTAAGATACTTGGGGGAAGACAGTTCAGTCTCAGAGACTTCTAGCCTCTGTATTACATTTTAGAAAAATCTTCATAAATATAATACATAAAACCCTGTTCTTTATAAACAAGCCGCGTAAATTGTAGTACAGAAATGGAATGGCAACGGTTTCTGTAAGACTATCCGACAGACTGAACGAAGATCTCGACAGACTAGTCGAAGATGGGGTCTTCAAAGACAAAACCGATGCCTTCCACGAAGCAGTAAGAAAACTGCTCCAAGATTACGAAGAACTTTAACTTTATACTCCCCTCCCTTTTCCCCTCCTTTTTGCTTTCACTCACTATCGGTGTCCTTTTATTGTTTCTCTGCTCGATTCAATACTACATGAACCTATTTCCTTTTCCTGAAGTAAGGGAGAAACAGGACCGGCTCATAGAAAAAGTTGAGGAGGCTGTAGAAGACAAAGGAAGTCTTGTAGCACACGCCCCAACCGGTTTAGGGAAGACAGCAGGATCGATAACACCGGCTTTAGAGTACGCTAAACAGAACGATAAGACTGTATTCTTCGTAACTCCAAGACACAGTCAACACCAGATAGCAGTAGAGACAGTCAGAAAAATAAACGAGAGACATAACGCGGGAATAAACTCCGTCGACATAATAGGTAAAAGCCATCTATGTGAAGGAGAAACAGGTATAAGAGGTTCAGAAGGTCCAGACTGCCCCAGACATGATAATACCTTTACAGACTCACGTGAACTAACAGATAAAGCGAAACAAAGAATAGCACAGTTCAGTAATGAGGACCTGACCGCAGAACAGGTTAAAAAACGGTGTAAAGACGTATGTCCCTACCAGATATTAATGTATATGGTCTCTTCCGCAGATTTAGTGGTTGCGGACTATTTCCATATATTCCATCCTGGAGTAAGAGATATCGTACTTGAGAAATCGGGTCTAGAGCTTGAGGATATAATCTTGATAGTTGATGAGGCTCATAACCTGCCTTCAAGAACACGTTCACTGTTCTCAAGCTCAATAACCGTCCCTACTCTTAGGAAAGCGAAAACTGAGGCTGAAACATTCGGATACTATCAAGAAGAACGGTATATAGAACAGCTACAGAGAAAGGTAAACAAGATAGCACGAGATAAACTAGGGCAGACCAGTCACGAAGAAAAACTGGAGAAAAAAGAACTGAAAGAAGCTGTGAACTCTTTCCATGACTATGAAGACTTCGTTGTCGATCTAGAAAACATTGCTGAAGAAGTCGAAGAAGAACAAGAGAGAAGCTACTGTGCTAACCTAGCAGAGTTTCTTGACTTCTGGAACGGCGGAGATGAAGGTTTTGTAAGATGTATAAAGAGAACGAGAACAAGCGGTGGAAACAGAGAGATAAGGATAAACTACTCTTGTCTGGATCCACAGTTCTCAACAAAGGAGCCTCTTAACCAGAGCCATGCATCCGTCCTGATGTCTGGAACTCTGACGCCACAAAGCATGTATGTGGATTTAACAGGTCTTGACAGAGAAAAGACTGAAGAAATAGCTTTCGGCTCTCCTTTCCCTGAAGAAAACGAGCTGAACCTTGTTATACCGACACTGACGACTAAGTACGAAAAAAGAGATAAATCGATGAGGCAAAAGTATGCATGGTATCTCGCTAAGTCTCTAGAAGAGGTTGAAGGCAATTGCGGAGTCTTCTTTCCTTCTTACGCTTTCATGCACCAGATAAAAGAGCTTCTTGAACAGAAAACAGATAGGAAGATCTTTACGGAAGACCGTGCGATGAACAAAGAGGAGAAACAAGAGGTACTGAACGACTTTGCCAGCCGTAAGGATCAGAAAGACTCGGTTCTTCTTGGAGTTGCTGCAGGATCATTTGGTGAAGGTGTAGACTATCCTGGAGAAGTTATGAAGGCTGTCTTCGTTGTAGGATTACCTCTACAGAAGCCAGATCTTGAGACAAAGGAGCTTATAGACTACTACGACAGTCTCTTCGGCAAAGGATGGGACTACGGATACTCTTATCCTGCGATGAACCGGGCTATACAGGCTGCAGGCCGTTGTATAAGAAGTAAAACTGATAGAGGGGTGGTCGTGTATATGGATGAGCGTTACGACTGGAGCAACTACAGAAAGGTACTTCCTCCGGATAAAAGGCTGAGATCGACTCGTGCTCCTTGGAAAGAGATTAAGGAGTTTTTCTAAGGTCTGTATGCTAGGAAGTATTTGTTCTCTTCAGGATACTCTCCAAGATCTTTAGCCTCTGTCTTATCTCCTATATCTGTAAGATCGTTCCATGAGAGTTTGTCGCCTTCGAGTTCGTAGATACGGGAGTTTTCTATCCTGTAAGTTTCTGCGACCTGTATATCTCTTTTTTCAAGTATTTCTGAGACTTCATCAAGTTTTTCCATGGGATTATGGGATGCCGTACCAATCTATAAATATGGGCTGTATCTCTCTGAAAAGAATAAAACTTTGAACCGGGCAGACTTGGTTATGAAGACAGTGATGGCGCAGGGAACTTTCGATATACTTCATCCGGGACATCTACATTATCTGAAACAGTCGGCTCGGCACGGTGACAGACTGGTCGTAGTTATATCAAGGGACTCGCGTATGAGAAACAAGAAAGATCTATACTTCTCTGAGGATAAGAGAAGGGAGATGGTTGGAGCTCTAGAAGTGGTTGATCGAGCGGTTCTCGGATCTGAAGGTGATATATACTCTACTGTAGAGAGGGCTGATCCTGATGTAATCACCCTTGGCTATGATCAGGGACATGATGAGGGAGAAGTTAAGTCGATGGCCGAGAAGGCTACAGGACACGAGGTCGAAGTTCTTAGAGTAGATGAAAGAGAAGGTTTCTCTTCGACCAGTATAAGGGATTTCTGAAAAAGGTTCTGAAAGCTGTTTAAAGTTTTAGGCATACCTAAAATAATGTATGTCCGAAGAAAATATTGAGAAGAACCAAGAACGTTTCGAACACAAAGTAGAGACTGAGAAGGCTTTTGACGCAGGTAAAGGCCTTACAGAGGAGACGATAAAAGCTATATCGGAAGATAAAGAAGAGCCTGAATGGATGAAAGAAAGACGCTTGAAGGCTTTCAGACACTTCAAGAAAAGACCTATGCCTGGATGGGGTCCAGATCTTTCTGAACTAGACTTTGAAGAGATCAGTCACTATGTAAGACCTGATGCAGAACAGAGCGATGACTGGGAAGAAGTCCCTGAAGAGATTAAGGAGACCTTCGACAAACTGGGAATTCCGGAAGCCGAGAAAGAAGCTTTGAGCGGTGTAGGTGCACAGTTCGAATCACAGGTAGTCTACCAGAATATGAAAGAGGAGTGGGAAGAGAAAGGAGTAATCTTCTGCGACATGGATAAAGCGGTTCAAGAACATCCGGAGCTGGTTAAAGAATACTTTATGACCAAATGTGTTCCTCCACAGGACAACAAGTTCGCGGCCCTACACGGAGCTGTATGGTCAGGAGGATCGTTTGTATACGTGCCTGAAGGTGTAGAGGTCGAGATACCTGTACAGGCATACTTCAGGATGAACCAGAAAGGTATGGGACAGTTCGAACACACACTTATTATAGCGGAGGAAGATAGCCAGGTCCATTATATCGAAGGATGTTCCGCGCCACAGTACACAAGATCTAATTTACACGCAGGCTGCGTTGAAGTATTTGTAAAGGATGACGCACACGTACAGTACTCAACAGTCCAGAACTGGAGTAAGAACACTTACAACCTGAACACGAAAAGAGCTAAAGTAGACTCAGAAGGTGTAATGGAATGGATCTCAGGAAGCATGGGTTCAAAAGTTACAATGCTTTATCCTTCCTCTCACTTGAACGGAGAAGGCGCAAGAGCCAACCATATAACAATCGGGTTTGCCGGAGAAGGACAGAACATCGATACTGGGGCTAAAGTAGTTCACAATGCTCCAAACACTAAATCAACGATTGAGTCAAAATCTATATCTCAAGGAGACGGAAGAACTAACTACCGGGGACTAGTGAGGGTGCCGAAAGGAAGTCATGGAAGCAGTGTGTCTATCGAGTGTGATGCACTGATGTTCAGCAAGGAGGCTACAAGCGATACAGAACCATACATAGAGATTAAAGAGGACGACGTTGAAATGGCGCACGAGGCAACCGTTGGCCGTATAGGCGACGAGGAAATCCACTACTTGATGAGTCGTGGGATCGAAGAGGAAGAAGCAAAAGAGATGATTGTAAGAGGATTCATCGAACCGATCGCGAAAGAACTGCCTCTAGAGTATGCAGTAGAGTTAAACCGGTTAATAGAGCTAGAGATGGAAGGAAGCCTAGGGTGAAACAAAAAATGCAGATACACAAACTATACGAAGAGAAAGAAGAGTTCCAAGAACTCAGAGAAAGATCAGCAGAACTGTACAGCAAACTTGAGATGCCTGAAAGCATAAGAACACCAGGAAGGACATGGACAAGATATCCTGACATAGAAGACAAACTAGGCGATATAGAAGACTTCGAACCAGAGATAGATATAGAAGGAGAAGCAGAAGTATACACAGGATCTGAAGCAGCGGAAGAAGCAGGTAAAAAACTACTCGACTCCATTAAACCAGGAGAAAACAAGCTGAACGCTCTTCACGCAATAAAGATTAACTCTGTAGTACTCATCAGAGTTAAGGGAGAAGCTGATATATCCGTAAAATACGAGACAGATTCAAACCTTTTCTCACATCTAGTGATAGAAACAGAAGATAGCACAGACCTTAAAATCACTGAAGATTTCAGAGGGGAAGCAGACGTTCAAACAAGTTTCACTGAGATCTACACAGGAAACAACTCTCACGTAGACTACGGCGCAGTAGAGTCATTGGATGCTGAACTAAGCTACAGTCATAGAAAAGCTGTTGTGGGGAAAGACTCGACAATGAAATGGCTTAACGGCCAGTTCGAATCAGAGCTGAACCGTACAAAGATTGAGACTGTCTTGAAAGGAGACAACTCCGAGACAGAGAATATAGGTGTCTGGTATCCTGTAAACAACCAGCATTTCGATATATCGCTCCACGTATTCCATATAGGCCACAACACGAAATGTGATATGGACTCTCGAGCAGTAGTAGACGATAGATCCCGTTCACTCTATGAAGGGTTACAGAAGGTTGAGGAATCTGCCGAAGACACCAAAAGCTTCCAAGATCAGGAGTCACTGCTTCTATCCGACAATGCAGAAGCAGACGCCTCGCCAAAACTGATGATCGAGAACCCTGATGTAGAGGCAAGCCACGCAGCAGCTGCAGGAAAGATAGCTGAAGAGAAACAGCACTACCTAGAGACAAGAGGACTTGACTCTGAAAAAAGCAGGAGACTGGTCGTAAAAGGCTACTTCGAACCGGTTATGCAGAAAATCGGTCTACCAGATCTAAAACAGAGTATAAGACAGGAAGTAGATAAGAAGCTGAACCGGTAGATACAGAGAATAATGAGTCTGAAACCCTCCGAACTGAAGAAAGATTTTCCGGTATTCAAAGAACATCCTGATCTTGTATACTTGGACAACGCTGCAACCGCTCAGAAGCCTTTACAGGTTATAAATGCTGTAGAAAAGTTCTATAGAGAACAGAACTCAAACATTGGCAGAGGACTATACGACCTAGCTGAGGAAGCAACTCTGAAATACAGAGAAGCTAGAAAAACGGTTTCAGAGTTTGTCAACGCTAACACAGATGAAATAGTCTTTGTTAGAAACAGTACAGAAGCACTGAACCTTGTTGCAGATTCTCTGGAGTTCGAAGGAGATATCGTCCTGTCGGAGATGGCTCATCACAGCGAGCAGCTACCTTTTAGGAGGAGGGCTGAGAGAGATCACAGAGAGATCAGTTATCTTCCTACAGAGAACGGTAAGATATCAGTTGAAAAGGCAGAACAGATTATAGGTCCTGAGACAGGTCTGGTATCGTTAAGTCATGTGTCGAATGTATTCGGTAAAGAGAACCCTGTCAGAGATATAGTTGAACTGGCACGACAGAATGATGCATATATAGTACTGGATGGAGCACAGTCTGTCCCAAGCCAAGAAGTTGACGTTAAACAGCTTGATGTCGACTTCATGGTGTTTTCAGGCCACAAAATGCTTGGACCGACAGGTATAGGAGCTCTATACGGGAGGAAACAGTTGCTGGAAGATATGAATCCTTACCAGGTAGGCGGCGGAATGATAAGATCTGTTAGGAAAGAGGAGGTCCGCTGGGAAGAGCCTCCGAAAAAGTTTGAGGCCGGAACACCTAATATAGCAGGAGCAGTTGGACTAGCAGAGGCTGTAAACTATCTAACAGATCTAGGAATGGAAGAAGTTGAGACGCACGAGGATGAACTAGCCCAAAAAATAGAGAACGGTTTAAACAGTTTGGAAGGGGTTGAAACAGTTACTGAGAATTCTAAATCGTTAGTGTCTTTTACAGCAAGCTTTGCACATCCGCATGATATTGCAGAGGTCTTAAACCAGGAAAATATTGCGGTCAGAGCGGGCAGCCACTGCGCACAGCCTCAGATGGAGGAGCTTGATATATCTGGCACGGTAAGAGTATCTCCGTATATCTATAATACCGAGGAAGATGTAGAAAAGCTTATCGAATCCGTAAAAAAGGTTAAAGAGGTGTTCAGCTGATGTACAGGGATGAGATACTTGATCTGTATAAGAATCCTTTGAACGAAGGAAAACTTGAAGAAGGAATCAGTAGAGAAGGTGAAAACCCTTCATGTGGCGACCATACACATATCTACATACAGACAGAGAACAACAAGATAAAAGAGATTAGGCACAAGTCGGACGGATGCGCGATCTCCACGGCAGCAATATCTATAGTTTCGGAAGAGCTGAAAGGAGAAAATATAGAAGATGTAATAGAGCTTGACAACGACTGGATAACCGGTAAACTAGGGATAGATATTTCACCTATGAGGTTGAAATGTGCTTTACTAGGACTGGATACGGTTCAGAAAGCTCTGAAGGATCATGAAGAACCTTAACTACTGTTACCGGTGTGGAAGAGAACTTGTAAAGAGAACGGATGAAGGCCGTGAAAGATATTACTGTGAGAACTGTTCAGACTTTGTATACCGTAACTCTGTACCTGTAGCAGGAGTATTTGTTGTGAAAGATGATCAGGTGGTTCTGATTAAGAGAGGTGGAGAGCCCCACAAAGGAAAATGGAGCTATCCTGCAGGATACCTAGAGTATGATGAGAAACCTGAAGACGGTGCAGTAAGAGAGCTGGAGGAGGAGACAGGTCTTAAAGCCGATGAAAACTGTCTCAAACTTGTGGCCACGATACAGTTAGAGCACCCGGACAAGTACGTCGTAGGAAATGCGTACGCTGTTCACCACCAAAATGTTGAAGGGAAGCTTGAACCTGGCGACGATGCTGTTGACGCGGATTTCTGGGAACTCGACAAGATGCGTTCAAGAGTAGAAGAGATGGAGTCTCCCAAGATTATAGATGCGGCAGAAGATGCTGTAAAGCTAGTTCATCGTTCAGGTTAAGAAAGTTTAGGTACAACTAAACTAATATAATGAGTCTGAAAGTTGAAGATCTAGAAGCATCTGTAGAAGACGAAAAAATCGTTAAAGGCGTATCCTTGGAAGTAAATCCTGGGGAAGTACACGCAATAATGGGTCCCAACGGTTCAGGGAAGTCAACACTGTGTAAAGCCCTTATGGGAAACCCTGAGTACAGTTTAGACGCAGGAAAGATAATCCTTGACGGAGAAGATGTAACTGACGAAGAAACAGATGAAAGAGCTCGAAAAGGACTTTTCTTGGGCTTCCAGTATCCAAGCGAGATCTCGGGTGTAAAGGTCTCAGAGTTCTTAAAGGAGGCTCTGAACGCTAAAAGAGAAGAACAGGGAGAAGAACCTATAGGGATGACAGAGTTCCGTGAACTCGTAAGAGAGAAACTTGATCTACTTGATATGGAAGAAGAGTATGTAAGACGTTATCTCAACAAAGGGTTCTCCGGAGGAGAGAAGAAGAGAAATGAGATACTTCAGATGGCGGTGCTTGACCCAAAATATGCTGTACTGGATGAAATCGACTCGGGTCTTGACATCGACGCACTGAAAGTAGTGGCTAAAGGAATCAAGACTCTGGCAGATGAGGAAAGAGGAGTACTGATGATAACACACTACCAGAGAATACTAGACCATATACAGCCGGATCATGTCCATATAATGGTCGACGGAAACATTGTGAAGTCTGGAGGATCAGAGCTGGCAAAGAAACTTGAGGCTGAAGGATACGACTGGATTAAGGAAGAGATCTAAATCAGTACGTGGCGAGGACCGTCCTTTGGAGAGTCTTTTTTCTCCAGTTCACGGACTATCACCTGGAGCTCTGACGAGCCGGAGCTCTCTAGTTCTTTCTCAAGTTTTTCCTCCTTCTCCCGAACCTCTTCTCTACTGCTATCGACTGAAACGGTGTAAAGACCTTCAAGCCTATCATATACAGTTGAGTTGTGTCTCAGACGGTTCTCAAAACTTCTGATTTGTATTAGTTCTTTAGGTATGTTGAATACAGGTTTCTTCTCTCTACATGATACAGACTGGCCTATTATAAGTTCTCCGCTTTTGTAGGATCCGGTTATAGCCCAGTCCTCTGTACGGTTCCAGCTGGCGGTATCTGAGTCTTCTTTGATTAGTCTTGTAGGGTTTCTAATGTTAAAAAAATCTTTGAACTCTTCATACTCGTTTATGTGGTTGTAAAGTGATGTTGATAAGGTGTCGTGTATGTTGTTGGCGTACTCCTCCTCTTTGATTTCAAGCTCAAACCTTCTGGTTGTTGAGAAGTAATCCACTGTATGAAAATCAGTCTGGTTATCTACTAATACTTTTCTGTCTTGGCTTAACTCTTTGAAAGATATTTTTCTATTATCTGTTCCAGCTTACTTTTTCTCTCTTTCTGCTCTATCTCTTCTGAGCCGCATGGACATTTCTCCGGTTTTATGCTTGATTCAAGCTCTCTTCCGCATCTTTCACACCGGTGAAACTCCATAGACCGTTTTAAGGGTTGCAGAGTTAAAATATCTTTTCTACCGGAACTAACGGAAAACTCTTCACTCATTTATAAAGGCAGTATTGGTAACTAGAAGTTAAGAGGAAAGAGGGGAGATGATAACACTAAAATGTCGAAACTGTGGGACGGAGAAAACAAAAAATATTCTACCAGGTAAGCACGCGGTGTTCGGGGCTATAAACGCGTCAAACCGTGAAGCTGACTGCTGTACAAAACCAGACTACGCTGATTCCGCAGGCTTCAAACAAGAATCTGTAGACAAAGGTCTCCGGGAGCTGGTAACAGCTCTCAGAGCCTAGACTATTTTTTCTTCATCTTCAGAAACAGGTGTTCCTTCTCATAAGGCTCTAACTCTGTTTCCTCAACTATCCTGAACTCTTCGCGCAGCTTGTCCTTTACTTCTTCAAATATATCGTTAAGGTCTCTGGAAGAGGATATCGACCGAGCTTTCACCGCTAAAAGTGCTGTACCGTCGTCTTTTAGGAACTTTTCACAGTTCTTGATAAATATCTCCGCCTGATCTCTCTGTGATATATCCTGGAAGACTATATCTACCTCGGGGACTTTAGAGTAGTTCTCGGGTTTACGTGCGTTATCGAGGAAAGGCACGATATTCTCTCGCTGTTCAGCAAGCTTCAACAGACTTCTGAAGACGGTGTCTGAGTACTCAACACCGTATACAAAGCCGTCTGACAGTATATCTGAGAAATGTGATACTGTTGTTCCTGAAGCAGCACCAAGATAGAGTACGTTGTCAGTTCTATTTATCTTTAGATCGATGCCGTTAAGCACTGCAGCTCCTGCTTTCGAACGTTCTGGAACCCACTGACGGTAATCTTTTCCTTCTACGTTTATGAACGGCTCCCCGTAAACTTTTTGATCTGATCCTGCCTCCGTATACAGTTTGCCTTTTCTTGTGTATATCCCGGGCTGTATCTCTTCCATACAGACTCATTGTTCGGTAAACATGATAAACCTCTATAATATCTCTTTAAAACTGAACTAGTCGCAACCATATCACATAGATATGATAGATCGGGGACAGTATAAGAGAGGAAGGAGAGAAGACCAGAAAGAGGCTGAAAAAAAGGTTTTGGAGACGCTTGAAAAGTATCATAACCCCTTAGCACTGCCGCCAAGGATCGATGAAGTAATAGATGATATAGACGATAAAGAAGTAAAGATTTATCTGGAAACTTACAGAGGTAGATCGGTAACGGTTTCAGAACTTATAAACGAGTTGGATGACTACAGTCCTAAGGAAGAGATATACAAAGTTAAAGACGTCTATAACCCTGTTGAAAAGATTTCGGATCTGCTTGAACAACAGGAAGACAGCTTGAGAAGTTATCTTGAAAGATACTAGTTCTTCAAATCTTCAAACCGTTCAAGACACTCCTGTCGAAGCTCCTCACCTTTTTCCTTATCTCCGTACTGGTCAAGTCTAGCGGCCATAACGGCTTTGTTCGCCAGGAAACGCGCCATCTTACCTCTCTTACTTTCAGGAAGGCTGTTTATGAAACGGTGTTGGAATATCACGCCGTGTTTAGGAGGTGTGCCCTCGCCGTGAAGGTAACGGAACAGTGCTTTCTCCGCACCCAGCATCTGGACCGTTGAGGCAGGCTTCTTTGCCAGGTCTTCAAGACTTCCCGCAAGCGCAACAATTCTCGCTGCAAGAAGAGGGCCTAAAACGGTTGAAAGGTTGGACATTTCCTCCTCTGCAACCTGTTCGATATACTTCTCAAGGTTTTCGCGGTGACTTCTCTTTTTTTCTATAACGTTTAAAGACTCCTCAAGAACCTCGATATCCTTATCTGTCAAGGTCATCCCTGTTGAAGATTCTGCAAGCTCCTCGAAGCCGGCAACTCTATCCCTTTCTACAGTCTTTGAAAGTATTTTTACCAAGTGTTCGTCTTCCGATATCTCTTCCTCAAGCTCGGGGAAGTAAAGCGAGTACCAGTCTCTGAATCTCTCCATCTCTTTAGAAACATTGTTACCAAGCTCGTCGTACAGATTGACAGCTTTAACCATTAAACGGTCTCTCTCTGCCGACTCTTTAAGTTTCTCCCGAGCCTGTTTCAACGCTTCGTCTCGTAGATCGTTCACTGGTTTACCACCGGTCGACATTTATTCCGAGCATATGCATCTTCAGTTTCACATGTTTTTCGTCTCTTCCAAGCTCTTCAGCGACTTTCCCAGGATCCATAGACGGGTTTTGAACCATAAACCGTTCCTCCCATCTGGAGAATCCTTTCCAGTCGGTTACGTCCTCTATCTCTTCTTGGAACTCTGACTCGTTTTTCAGGAACTTCTCGAGATCGCTGTTACTCATCTCCTTCCTGTTACGGGACAGGTACTCCACCTCTCTTGGATCCCAGGAGAACGGTATTTTGGAGGTCGAGTCGTTCTCAGCTTTCTCGTCCATAGAGTTTCTTTTCTTCCTCATCTCAGGCTTTTCTATCTTCTCTTCTTCTACGTTAGAAAGCTCTTCGTTAAGAAGCTCTTTTGCCTTGTCGACGAGATAGTCCTCGTACTGTTCCCGGTCCATAAACATTTGTTTATGGCCTGAACCTTTAAACTGTTTCAAGGAAACACTGTGACTCTGTAAATAAATCTTTATGATTTGCCTTTTCGAACACATTTAAATATGTCAGAACGCTCTGAAAACGGTTTTGAATATGTGGAAGACTCTGAAACCGGTGAAAAAGTATTTGATATACCTTTAGACTCTGAAAACAGTGAATACCTTTCTTTGAGACTGCTTGACAGAGAGGAGAGGCCAGGTATACCCGGGGTCTACAGGGCGGAGATATCCTCTGATATCGACTCAGAGAGGTTTGAAAGACTCGTAGACCAGTATACCGGAAGACTGTCGACAGGGGTAAGAACGATAGATATAGATACTGGAGAAGAGGTCAGGACCGCGGAGACAGACGAAGCCTACTACGTAGAGTTTCCATCAGGGGTCTACCACAATATAACCTTGAAGGAGGATGAACAAAGCCTCAGCCTAGAGGTGAGAGACACAACAGTAAGGCCTTTGAAGAAATGGATGGAATCAACAGGAAAAGACAGTGAACAGGTCGAAGACGCTTTAAACGAAGCACGAACACTGATAGGAGAACATTTGGAAAAACAGTGACGAGTTAAAACTGTTCTATACTCTGAAAAACAGCGTCCTCTTTTTTAATCTGTCACATACTTTCACCATCAATCCAGTTTATTTAAGAAAATAACCATACAACCTAGTCTTACAGCTTAATAGTTTTGCGCGGCGTTGGTCCAGTGGCTAAGACTCCGGCCTT
This sequence comes from Nanohaloarchaea archaeon B1-Br10_U2g1, assembly GCA_001563875.1. Lineage (GTDB taxonomy): Archaea > Nanohalarchaeota > Nanosalinia > Nanosalinales > Nanosalinaceae > B1-Br10-U2g19. The sequence goes on from LKMN01000005.1 coordinate 37,536, forward strand.
CCAAGCCGGCGACCCGGGTTCAAGTCCCGGACGCCGCAATCTACTAACCTGTAGTAAACTCAAGAGCCAGGTTATCTCTTGACCTTTGAATTCTTTGTACTGGAGATTTCTGTTCTCTTTAGCACTTGTCTACAAATAAAAAGCTGGTAGAGCAATAACAGTACTGTTATGATCAGAGAGTATGGTCCGATACTTCTTATTCCTGCGGCATGGATAATGAGCTTTCTAACAATGGTATATCCCGGGATAGATACGTACTGGATAGCACATATGCATTACTTCATAACAGGTTTTCTGGCGGTCTTCGCGTTGACGTCGTGGAAGAAGATGGATAAACCTGTTCTGAAAACATGGAGATTAGTTATCTTATTAGGTATATTTGCGACAGCGGCAGGAGCATTAAGCTTCCATATAGAAGACTTTTCATCTATATTTGGAGGTATATCGGTCTTCTACTGGTTACTGGCTCCGGGACTAGCATCTTACTACACTAGTGAAAGCTTGGGGGAGTACAGTAAAGCGTTCAGGTTTACAGGTTACGGAGGCATAACAGCGTTCCTGCTTTTTCTTCAAGGAGTTGTTGTAGATAGCCAGATCTTCTTAGCAGCAGGGATTATTACAGCTATAGTTTCTCAGACTTCAAGCATTGTATTGGCCGCCAGAATGGATGGAAACATCTAGTTAAAGATCTTCATAGGTTGTGAAATCATTCTCTCTAAAGAAGCTTCTGTAGTCTTCCGAACTGTAGATTTTCTCGCCTTTAGATGTCAGGAACGTTCCTCTTGAGCCCTCAGTATCTATAAGCTCCAGATCTTTCATCTCGTTCAGTAAAGGTCTTATATGATAGTCATGGAGATCCAGCTCATTCTTAATCTCTCCCTGGTTGTAATCTTCCGCAACCATCTCGAAAACTGTTTCAGGCAGATCTTCAGCTGACTCAAAGCTGTAATCGTCGCTTCCAGGGCTGTAGGTCTCATCCACCCAGTCTATGTAGGCTTCTGAAACGAGATCTACTTCGTAGACAAATGCCTCTCCCTCTCTCACCAGCTTCAGAGGATCTTCAAGATCCACGAAAAGAGCTTCTACTAACTCGTCTTCCCTCTCAGGATCTATAAAACCTCCGAACTCTTTTGCAAGGGTTCTGT
>LKMN01000006.1 GCA_001563875.1 Nanohaloarchaea archaeon B1-Br10_U2g1
CTGTGAGATAAGAGTCTCTGTCTGACTGCCATATGCCTAGTCCTAAAGCACCTAAACCTCCTGCGACAGCTGCTCCTCCGAGCAGATTTCGTCTTGAAACTTTATCGGCGTTTTCGTTTATTTCGTTCTTGTCTGTATTGTCTGACATTTTTTGTTCACCCTTCGTAGTCTTCACTGATTTCTTCGGCTATTCCGAGAGCCTGAGAGTACGTTACAGAATCTAGATCCGAGTATTCTCGTTGGTTGATGCTGTTAGCGTTTAAATGTATGGTGTTGTCAAGAATGGTGTCGCTAAATCCTAGCTGGTAGTCTCTGTCTTCGTTTTCTATTTCCTCTTCTAGGTCAACACCTAGGGATTCAAGGTTTTCGTCTTGAGACATGCTGTATGCGCCAGCTATCTCGTTGATTGCTTCGTTATCGTTCACAGCGAAATCATAATCGTCATTTGCTAGAGCTCTATAGCCTCCGATTGCACCTAGACCTGCGAGTATCGCTCCTCCGCCTGCTATTATTTTCAGAGCTCTTCTTCTGCTTGTATCTTTGTCGAGTTCTCCGAAGTCTTCATCTTCGCTTGTGGAGCGGGAGAATCTTTCTTTTAAGCCTCCGGTCGCGTTTCTGAAGCGAGCTCCAACGGAAGTCTGGTCTCTGTGGGTTTCGTCGGTAAGAGGCTCTTCATCTCTTACTTTTCTGCTTTGCTCGTTTACAGACTCTTCTAGATTATCTGCAACGTGTTCTAGTTCGTTTAAGGACTCTTCAAGATGTAATTTGTCATCATCCGAGTCGTCTGAGTAGCCCATTGTTAAATTTCACCTATAGTATATATGGATGTTAAATCTGTTTTTTGAGGTCTTATTCATTTCTATCACATTCTGCGCGTGTTTTCTTCTATTTCTGAGTTAACTGAGTTGAGTCGACTTGTTATGTTGTTTATCTTCTCTATATCCTCTTCAGTTGCCTCTGTTTTAAGCGGTTTGTTCCGGTCTGTACCATATGCAGAATCACCGGGTTCGGATAACGCTCCATCCGCAATCTTGCCGTACTCCTCTTTCAGTGTTTCAACATCGTTTTCAGCGCTGTCTCCGGCTGTATAGATGTCCGATACAAACATCTCTAGCTCTGAAACTAGCTTGCCGTCTTTCTCTTCCACGGGTGTTGCTTTCGATAGCACTGCCTCGTCGTCGAACTCTCCGTCAGAGTAAACTTCTCCGATTATCTCGGCGTATACCTCAGAGTGGTGTTCAAAGGCGGAGTCAAGTCCTTCCAGAAAGTCTCCGTATTCCTCCTCTGATTCTCGGAGCGGCTCCGATCTCTCTTTAAGATAGTCTAGCCACTCTATCTGTTTTGTTAAGTGTGTTTGAGCGTTTACTGCGAACTTTTCGTACATGTTGAAGAAGCTTACTCCGTCCACTTTGTCGTCGAAGGGAACCTCTTCTTCAAGTTCGTCCTCAACATATTCTGAGAACTCTCTGAATGCTTCTCTTGGACCGTAGTCTCCATTTTCTGTAACCATTTTCATTACACCTTGCGATTATCTTAGACTGGGATTTGATGAGTTTGCTTTTAAAGATTTATTTTCTATACAGTATTTCAATTATAAGACTTGGAGAACATGGTAAAAATTTAGATAGTTACTTATAGAACGCTGTAATGTTGTAAAACTGTATAATCTACTTTAATTACCAAGACAACTTTATGAAAGACTAAGGTGAACTTTAGATGATTGACAGGGCAGATGACCCGGACAACACACGGAAAGAAGATAGATCAGTATTCCAAAGAAACGCTGAAAGACTTAGAGCGGACGGAGGAACAATGGATGAGGGAACAGAAGACCTACCTCAGAAGACAAAAGGTGTAGAAACCACTCATGAAGAAGTAAGCTCTCAAAATGGAGAGTCAACCCAGCAAGGGAACGGAAACAGTTCCGGAATAGTTGAGAAAGCGGAGAGAAGTGTCAAAGAGCTTATAGGCTCTAACAGACCGACAAGCATGTTCGGTAAACAGACACCTACAGAAGAATCCAGAGAATCACATAAAGAAAGCTATGAATCAGGTCTAGATTTAGACCTGCAGGAAGCAAGTAAAGCAGTAGACAACGTAGGAGCAGATGTCCAAGACTGGAACAAAGACAGACAGGAACTCGAACTCACAATGCAGAAAGCAAGAATGGAGTTCGAAAGCAAACTCGGAGAGAGAACCAAAGCATTAGGTAAAGAGATAGGAAAAGTTCAGAGATGGGCGGAGTCGCCTCTAGACCAAGACCTCGCTTATGAAGCAGATCCTAACAGAGGTTCTTTCAGTTTCGGAGAGTATGAAGATCTTGGACTTTCAGAGTTTGTAGACGTTCTTTCAAACGAAGCAGAAGAAGCAGACCAGCTCTACACACACAGACAGGAACAGATCGCTGAACTAGGAAAAGAGCTAGACCAAATGAAAAAGAACGATGTAGGAATCGAAGACTCTGAAGAGCTTGCAGCAAACAAAGGTATAGGAACTGACTCAAAAGAGATCTCAGACTACGAGAGAAGAGCAGTAAAGAGCAGAAGAAAAGAAGTATCTGACGAAATCGAGATGCACAGAAACAAGAAAGATGAGCACGAACAGGACTTCGTTTCATACACAACTGAAGCAGAATCTGTCTACAGAGACCATGCTGCTGAAGTAGGTGACTACATTGCCGATGCTGCAGGAGCACTACAGGAGACAACAGAAATGCTTGAAGACTTCTCAGAGGTCGAAATACCTGTGATGGAGGATGAAATAGCAGATATAGCGCCTGAAGAAGTATCCGGCAAACTGCTTGATGATGGAGAACAAGAAGTAAGAGAAGAGTACAGAGACGCAGTCAACGCTTTAGGAGTCAAGGCCGCTCAACAGTACAAACAGGTTGAAAACGCATTGAACGAGCTTGAAGAAATTGAGGCAGGTATGGAAGATGACTACTTTGGAGATGTCAAGAGAAGCGACAAACTAAGAAGTAAGGTGGATGAAGTCTCAGGCAACGGAGATGCTTACGAACAACACTTGACAGAAACAGTGAATGAAGCTTTAGGAGATGAGTACGCGGCAAGTGACACAATTAGAAACGTATTCCGAGGTATTGAGCCTGAAATAGAATAAGGGTTCCTCAATAATCTTCTTTTCTTTTATTTTAATCTTATATCTAGACAGACACGGTCGATATATGCAGCTCTCTCGCCACATACAGTTCTTTCAACAATTTGGTGCTCTCTATCGGCGGCTTCGCTCGCTTTCTCTATCTCGTCTTCAATTATGCTCCAGTTCCTTTCTTCCAAGAAACGATAATAGTGAACAATACCGCCTTTTTTTGTATGCTTGAACGCGAGATCAACGTAATCTTGTGAGGAGCCAGGCAGAGGCATTATTATCCGGTCAAAAGTGTTGAGATTAGGTAAAATATCTTTGACGTCGCCTTCAACTACTTCGACAGTGTCTTCAACGTTGTTTAGACTAATATTTTCCTCCTGGAATCTTACGGCTTCTGGATTTTTCTCAACTGACACGACCTTATTAGGATTTGATAGTCTGGCTGCCATGATGCTGAAAGGTCCTACTCCTGAAAACATTACAAGGACCTTTTCGCCATCATTTATCTGGTCGATAACTCTTTTTCTTTCTGTACTGAAACGTTCTGAAAAGTATGTCTTGGTAGGGTCTACTCTATAACGACAGTCGAACTCGGTGTGAGTGGTTTCTGTCTTTTCGCCGTATAGTTTTTCGTACTCTCCGACTCTGAACTCTCCTTTCAATCCTTCCTTCTTGAGCATAATGGTCTCCACATGAGGATTGTGGTGTAGTATACCTTCCACTGCTTCAGAACTCTTTACGTTGTTGAGATCGTTTATAACAGCTATATCTCCAATCAGTTCGTAAGAAGGCGTTTTAAACTCTTTCTGTTTTTCATCCTCTTTAATAACTGATATATCGTTCTCTAATTCTTCTTTAATATCGTGGAGTTCTTCATCAACGAAAATTTTCTCATCAGTCTCTACCTGACCTTTTATCTGTTCTTTAGAGTATTTTTCGGATGAAAAAACCTTTAAAACAAGGTCTGTGGTATCTTTCCCGGCTTTAAACGTGTTTTCGTCTTTATCTAGTTCAAAGCCTTGTTTACAGAAAAGTTCTTCAACACGGTTCTCAAGTTTCTCCTGTCTCATAAGGGTTTAGTTAAAGAGTTTTTACCTGAAAAATACTTTAACAGTATGTTATACTTGATAGGTCTAGGACTAGACAATAATGAAATCACTGTTAAAGGTTTAGAAGCGGTCAAATCCGCTGAAAAAGTGTATGCAGAGTTCTATACTAATACGGAGAATATAGATCTTGGAAAAATTGAGGAAAAGACAGGGAAAGAGATAGATGTACTCGGCCGTGAGGATGTAGAACAAGAAGACCTTGTTCTCGAATCAGCGGAAAAGAGAGACACAGCGTTCCTAGTATCGGGAGACCCGCTTACAGCAACAACTCATTACGGCATAAAACACCGTGCCGAGGAGAAAGATATAGAAACAGAAGTGGTTCATGCGCCCTCAATCTTTACAGCTATAGCTGAAACCGGTTTAAACGTATACAAGTTTGGAAGAACAGTTACTCTCCCTAAAAATGCGTCTCCAAGCTCTATCACCGAATATATAGAGAAAAATAACTCTATAGGATTGCATACTTTGATACTTCTGGATATAGACTTTCCGGCCTCAGAAGCTGCGGAAAAACTTAAAGAAATGGATTCAGAACTTACAGAAAGACGGGCCATAGTGCTTGAAAGAGCTAATAGAGAGAACCAGAAAGTAACTAAAGGAAAGCTAGGAATGTTATCAGAGAAGGACTTTGGTGAAACACCTCACTCAATAATCATTGTAGGAGAAACCTCTCATATGGAAGAAGAGTTCTTGGATAGCCATGAATAAGACACAGGAACAACTGGAGCAAGAGACCAAGAAGTGGCTGGACAGACTTGAAGAAAGAATAGAGAGAAGAGACAGCTCTGTTGAACAGATGGAAAACGTTCTGGCTTATCGGGATGATACATACCATTTTTTAGACGAAAAAGACTTTATCCGGGCCTGGGAAGCCGTAATATATGCTTGGGGTATATTAGAAACCTTGGAGAGACTGGGAAAGTTTGAGACCGAATAGATAAAAGGAAGAACAGTACAAGATTTTCTTTATGGGCTGGACAGATGATCCATGGAAGTATCCTGCCTTCACAGTTGCAGGTATAGCAGCTTTCGTTACAGCAGATATTACTGGTCCAATTATATCAACCAATGTAGGACTTGAAGACTGGATTGGAGAGTATATAGCTGCAGGTTTGGCAGGAATCCTTTTCGGCTTCGTGATTGATGACATGGTCCCGGCATACATAGCACAGAAGAAAGGAGGCTCCTCCGACTTTGGAGGAGGCGGAGATGACTTTGGAGGAGGCGGAGATGAGTTCGACTTCGAGTAGGATAGCTCTACTAATGATTTTTACTCTGTTAGTATCTGGATTAGCGGTCTCCCATAACCATCATACTAGCTCTGTATATGATCAAACAAGTTTCGAACTACCTCAGTACGATACACATGAGGAGGTTCTTATAGAGTTTGTTGCTCCTTTTTTGTTTGTATCTATCCTTCTTACTCTGTCTTACGGCAAAGTTCTGCATGCTATCTTTAAAGATAAAGATGAAACTCCTTACGCCAGTCCTTACTGGGTTGAAGAGGAGGAAAAGCCGAATGTTAAACGTTATGCTGTTCTACTAGGCTTTTTGACCACGGCGGTAATAGTTCCTACGGAGTTCTGGGGATGGATTCAGCTAGCTATAAGTTCCATAGGGGTAATAGTTACGGCAGCCTTTGCGCTATTAGTGGTCTACATTATATATTTGATGAGGTAGCTGTGATAAATTCTTATAAAATAAAAAGCATTAATACTGTCCTATGGAATCCGAACTAAGACGTAAGTTTATCTTTTTGAGTTTAACAGTTATTTTCGTATCCGGTTTCGTGGCAGCACAGACTCCGGGAGGAGGTGTAGGAGGAGCACCGAGCGTAACAGGTTTCTTAGATGATATAGCTATGGGTGTCAACGATGCCATAAGCTGGGATACAGGCAACACCTGGGAAGCAATGCTGTTAAACGTTATATTGCCGGCATTAGGTATTTATGCTGCAGCAAGGTTTGTTATAGGTAAAGGATTCCACTATGCTGAAGCAAACTTCCAAGAAAGAACAAGTCTAGGATCAAGCGAACTTGGAGATACTGCCGAATGGTCTGCAAGAATACTTTCTGCCATAACAGCTATCTGGGCGGTAGTTGCCTGGGGAGCTTTCATTGCAGTATACTGGTACATAGCGGGACTGCTGTTCCTAATCTTTCTGTTGTGGATACTGATAACCGGAGGAATAGGTGTTATGTCTCCGTTCCCCGAACTATCTCTGGGGATTGGACGTTCCGGAGGAAGTAACGGAGACAATATGGCTCCGGAAGTCGAGAAAGAAATCAGAGAGATAGCGGATGAAAATCAAAGACTCAGAGACGAACTTAACCAAGTTAGAGAGCAGGAAAAAACCGATGAAGAACGTATAAACAGCGGAGATGAAGGACCGGAAGAAGCCGAGTCTCATATACGTACAGAGCTAAAAGAACTCTCACAGATAGAAAAACAGATATCAGAAGTTGAGAAAGAAGTAGAGACTATTGAGGCGCAGATAAAAAGCCAAGAACAAGAGACGGAGCAAGAAGAACAGCACGAGCAACAGCTTCTACAAAAACTCGAAGCTCAACAAAAGAAGTTCAAAGAGACACTCCAACAGATAGAAGCTTATGAAGAGAAGACTATTGAAAACCAGAACGGCATAGACCAAATGCTGAACAGTTTGAAGCAGTCCAATCAAGTCAACAAAGACGCTATCCAAGAAGATTTAGCTTACAATCTTGACAATCTGGTCCAGATTGACAATATGCTTGAAAGCTTGAGTGAAATGGAGCAACAAGAATTTCAAGAGCTGAAAACGGCTTTAGAAGAGGAAAAAGAGGTTCTGTCTAATTTAGAGGCTCAAAAACAGGAAATTTTGGCTTTAGAAGACCAAGTCAAACAGTTATTTAAGGAGATAGATATTTTGGAAAGCTGTTTCGAGGCAGAAGAAGATATAATAAGCCAGGCTGAAAGGCTTGCTCAGCAAGTGAAGGACAGAGAAGACTACCAGAAACTAGAGGAAGATGAGAAGATAATAGAAGACTTAGAGAGCAAATTCAACAGTATTTTAAATGAAGAAAACAAGATTAGAGAAAGAATAGAAGAGCTTAAGGAGATAGAGGAGTACGAGAGAAATCAACATCAGCAGATAATTAATGAGCTTCAAGAGCTGGAAAAAAGCTTCGAAAAAACCCGTCAAATGCTTATCCAAATTGACGAGCTTATTACAGAGTTCCAAGAGGAAGTAAACAGAGAGATTAATGGAGCTAACTTCGAAACTCAGGCAGAATCTGTTTACCACAACAAAGCTAACCGGAGAGGCGAGAACGATTTCCAGTTGATACAGCAAAAATTCCAAGACTCTGTAATGCTTTCCAACCAAATAAAGGCGGAGTTGGAGGGTGATGGAGGACAGGGAATGATTTCTCTAATACAAGATATGGAGACGTATCTTGGTAATTATCTTAAGGAGATAGGATCAAAATAGAAAAGGAGAAGAATTAACTAAGGAAGCTTCTTACTTGTCCCCATACTGAGTCGGATCTGCTGAAAGTCTCTTCTAAGGAAGAGGATGTTTTACTGTTCAAAGATGCTCTCCTTGATTCTGCTGTTCCTTTTGGTGTGTTATCGTCGATTATATCGATGCCAAGTTTTTTGGCTGTTTCTTTGACTCCTCCTATCTTGTAGCCGTTACATTTGACTGCGGTGGTTGCTCTGGAGGCTGCATCATAGGCTTCAGACACGGTCTCTTCGTAGATGCTTGGTTCTTCTGAAGTTTCTATCTTGTCTACTCCCAGTCTTTCTGTCACTTCGTCTAGAGTTGTTTCATAGGACTTTCTGTCGGTAACTGCGGTGCCTGTTTCATCGTATACTTCTGATGCGTCGAAGTCCTCTACGGTTTCGTACTCTCTTTGAGCTTCGGGTTTTATGGTTCCGGCGTCTTCTCTTCCAGCGTGGTTGTATTCGATTATCATTGTTATGTGTAAGTAGTAACACTCTATATTTATAAATCTTACCTGTGTCTCTGGCTTGAAACAACCGAAAATATACCTTCTACGCAGTTATAACTCCCAATTATTTAAACCAAAAACATGTTATTAGGTAGTATAGAGGTATGCCAAAAAGATGATTGAAAGCTTAATCCAAGCTATTATAGACAATCCTGACGTTGCAGGTCTAGCACTGTTAATAGGTTTCTTTGCAGGTTCTATGTACCAAAAACGTAAGATGAGAAAAAGAGGAATGGGAGGAATGGGCTTCTGAAGGTGTTAAAAAATGAAGAGAGCTAAATTCCACGAATACTTATACGAAGTTGAAAACTGGGTCGACGAGTTCGCGATAGCCTTTCTATCGTTCGGAGCTATAGCGGTCATAATCAACGCTATATTCTTTGCTCCAGGAGATGTCAACTTCCTATCGCTAGGAGAGCTAATCTATCCTTGGATCGTAATGCTTGCATTAATGATTATAGGAAGAGAGCTGTGGCTCCTCAACAGGAACTTGAGGGCTTACGCAGAAGGTGAGTAAGTAAAGTGGAAGCCTCAGGGTTCAACCAACTGCTACAGAACATGGCGCAGCAGGACTTCTTCACAGGGATTTTCCCTTTCCTACTATCCTATATAATATTCTTTTTAGCACTACAGAAGACACCTATATTTAGTGAACAGGAGAACAAGAGATACTCTGCTCTAGTAGCGGTTATATTCGCGTTCTTTGTGTCATATGCTGTAGTAATGAACCCTGTATACCAAGAGTTCTTCCACAGCTACTTGTCTAGTATAGTAATAGGTATGGTAGGTCTACTAGGTTTCCTAGTGTTCCTAACGTTTATACCTGGCTTTGACCTAGATAACGCAGGAGCCCGAGGACTTGTAGCTCTAGTTGTATTAGGGAGCTTTGCAGCTTTCATATTTTCTGGAGGCATGTCTGCCTTCATCCCTGTAGATGTAGGTCTGCCAGGACTGGAATATGGACTGGCAGAGGTCCTAGATTATATATTTGAGTCGGGACTGATCTATCTAATAATTATAGGAGCAGCTTTGGCCTGGGTAACCTCTGACGGAGGAGACGGAGACTGGGGAAAGAAAGCTAAGGATGCAGGAGGATACATGATAAGGCCTGTGGGTCACGGCGGTGGTTAACAGTGTTTGAGAATATTGTATTATCTATGCAGGATATGAGTATTTTCCATCTATTCCTGCCTTGGTTACTTGTTCTAACGGTTACTTATGGAGTACTTCAGAAACAGGAAATATTTGAGGAAGAAGCTGTAACAGCTGCTACATCTCTATCTGTAGCATTTCTATCGATAGGAGGCTTCTACTTCTTTGTTCCTCCAGAGATGTTCAGCCATTTCGCCGCAGTGATAGGATTCGCAATTTTCGGTTTCATAGGTCTATTCTTACTGCTGGCAGTGGTTGGAGTAGATATAACAGAGTTTGAAGACGTTGAAAGAAGGTTTCCTGCGATAGCAGCAGCAAGTATAGCTGTTCTCGGAGCTTTAGGAGTTTTAACTTATCAGTATAATCTATTGGGTCTTCTACCGGAGTTAAGCGAGTTGACAACGTTATCGATAGACTTCGATCAACATGTAATGCCGATTTTAACTCTTCTGTTCCTACTAGCTATAGTAATATTTGTTGCTAGAGGAGAATAGAAACTATTTTACCACTCCTCTAGATCTACTTTATCTATATCTTCTTGGCTAACTTCGGAACTTGTCTCTATACCTCGTTCTTGTTTGATCTCCTGTACAAGGTCTGTTAGTTCTCTAACATTGTCGACAAGTGATGGAAGTACTTGCTGGAAAGCCTTTTCAAGTCCTCCTATACGAGACTGGTAAGAGTCTATATTGTCTTCAATCTCGTCCATTTTCTGTATGAACTGTGTCTGATCTTCGTCATCTCTGACCTCGAGATCATGTACCCTCTGATCCAGCTCTTCAACCTTCTCTTTGACTTCATCTATCTCTCTGTAGACGTTTTCGAACTCGGCTTCTACCATCTCAAAGTTCTCCGCTACAATAGTCTCTACAAGCTCTTCTACACCCGTATTTTGTACGTTTTGACCTTGGGGTGCGGCCTGTTGATCTCTCTGCATATTCATCTGTGGTTCTTGAGATATATCTTGTCCTGGGTTCATTTCTTCTTGTTCTTGGTTGTTGAAGTCTTCATCCATAGGGCTTACTGCCTCTTCTCCGCCGCTGTATGGTTCCATAGGTTTAGGTCCTTCTTCGAAGCTATCTCCTGCTGCGGATGAGGTAACCGCTCTATTGATAGCTTGCTGTATCTCTGAACGGGAGTACTGTCCGTCAAGCTCGTCTTGTATCTCTCCTTCGGAGTAGCCCTGAGAAAACATTCGTTCCACAGTCCTTTCAAGTCCGCTACCCATAGATATATCTGCTGTATTACTGTCTTGTGTAGGTTCTTTAGAGGAGTCCTCGTCTTTCAGTCTTCCGAACAGCTGAAATTTCATAATTTGTTACCTTTCCGTTCTTTTTCCTTAGTACTGGCTTGGTTTTCCAGCCTTTTTATCTTTCTGTCTATAAGCCTTTTGACTTCACGTTTTGAGACCGTTTTTTCTTCTTCTACAATCTTTTTTACCTGTTTTTCGGTTACGAAAGAAGATTTTATAGGGTTCATAAGGTCTATGTAGTTCTCCATTTCGTCGAGCTCTTGATTGGTCACAAACTTCTTTTTCTCCCGGTTAAGCTCTTTTATATCGACCTCCATGTTCGCTATACGGTCTCTAAGCTCGGAAATCTCGTCTTCTAGGTCTTGTATACTTCTGTTAGTGTCTTTGTTCTTTTTGAGAACTGTATCGTCTAAAGTATTGACTCGGGCGTTGAGGTTACGTATATTCTCTTCAAGATCTCTGACTCTTCTGTTGAAATCGTTGACCCTGTTCACAATCCGGTTCAAAAGGTCTTGTTGCGCCACATCTTTTATTCTAGAAAGCCTTGAATAATAATTAACGGGTTATGGCTGTAAGAGAAAAAGACGTTTTCGAATACGAGTACGATGATGAGACAGGAACTATAGAGATCAATCTACTTGGATCTGTATACGGAGCATCTATAGAAGACTATCCTGAAGTGATGTCTCGGGTAATAAACATTCTTCAGGAGGTGCCGGACGCATCGTCAGTAGTTCTGTCGGAATCCCGAGATTATGAATACAGTGATACTCAGGTAGAGATGCTTAAAGAGGTCGCAGAAGCCATAAGAGATATATCAAGTCAGGGATATATATCAAAAAACGTTAGAACTGATAAATGTGAGAGCCTTTACCAAGAAAAGCTTCCTGAGGTCCAAAGAATAGTTATAGACGACCTGAGAAAAGATCCGATAGGCGCATACGTACAGCTTAAACGTATGATACGCCATCTAAACCAGGAAAAAGAGGATTCATATCCTCAGAGAAAACGCTGTATAAAATACTTTATACAGGATGTTCTGAAACCGGTATCCGGACGTCTAGAGGAGACGCACTTAATACAGCAGTCTGTAGAGCTTGACTATATAACCGGCCACCATGTAGGAGACAGAGAGGTCTACAGAGAGTTCTTCCATCCTTTAGTAAGACCTAACTTCATGCTTACAAAGTTCATGTCGTTGCCTCCTGAGAGAGGGGAGGAGGTTGACAGATACAGGGTTCAGGAAGATGTAGAGGTCTCGGTATACCGGGTCCCGGACCAGGTACAGCCTATTTACCACGTGAATCCTCCAGAGTTCAATCTTCCTGAGGAAAAATATCGTTTGCTTGATGCGGCAAGAAGGTTTTTGGCCTCTCACAACCCGGAGTCAGGAGAGTTCGCTAGGCCCGAGAGAATGCGCCAAGTGTTCCAGAATATAGGAAGAGATATGGTCAGGGATATTTCCGACCAGATGGGTATACAGATATCCGGAGAGGAGTTAGAACAGTTAACAGCAATACTTAACCGTTATACTTCAGGGCTCGGCGTGCTTGAACTACTTCTCTCTGATCCAAAGGTTCAGGATGTTTATGTAAACTCTCCGATAGGTAATGCACCGATATATATCTCTCATCAGGACTACGAAGAATGTGAAACAAATCTAATCCCTACGAAAGAGGAGGCAGAGTCATGGGCCACAAGGTTCCGTATACAGTCAGGACGCCCGTTGGATGAAGCAAACCCTGTGCTGGATACGGATACAGAGGTTCCGGGAGGCCGTGCACGTGTCGCAATAATACAGGAGAACCTTTCGCCTGAAGGGCTAGCGTTTGCGTTCAGAAGACACCGGTCCCGAGCCTGGACGCTACCATTGTTTGTTGACAGCGGAATGATTAACCCTCTAGGCGCAGGGCTTCTATCTTTCATTGTTGATGGAAACCGGTCGGTACTGTTTGCAGGTACTCGTGGCGCCGGTAAAACATCGCTCCTGTCAGCGTCGATGCTGGAGATACTGAAGAAACACAGAATTGTGACTGTTGAAGATACTTTAGAACTTCCTGTTAAACAGATGAAGGACTTAGGGTATAACATAGAGAGTATGAAGTCTCGTTCTGTTATTACACAGGTTGAGAACGAGCTTGCTGCTGAAGAAGCAATTAGAACATCCTTGAGGCTTGGAGATTCTGCACTTGTTATTGGAGAGGTTCGTTCTGATGAGGCAAAAACTCTTTATGAGGCTATGCGTGTCGGAGCGGTCGCAAACTTTGTCGGAGGAACAATACACGGTGAAGACGCTTATTCAGTATTCGACAGAGTCGTTAACGACCTAAATGTTCCAAAAACTTCTTTCAAGGCAACAGATATCATTGTAAGCGTAAACAAGATCAAGAGTCCTGACGGCCTATCGACCTTTAGAAGGGTCACGGGAATAACAGAGGTTAGAAAAGAGTGGACTGATGACCCGCAGGAAGAAGGAGCGTTTGTAGATCTCATGCGGTACGACAGTAACGAAGACAAACTTGTGCCTACAGATACGCTGCTGAACGGCGAATCACTAGTTTTGAACAGGATAGCTAGTAATATCAGAGAATGGAAAAACAACTGGGAGGCAGTATGGGACAATATACAGCTCCGTAAGCAGATAAAACAAGACATTGTCCAAAAAGCAGAGGAAACAGATAATAAAGAACTTTTAGAGGCAGAATTCACTGTCAAATCAAATCAGAGATTCCATATACTTTCAGAGAGAGTTAGGGAGGAGTACGGCGAACAAAACACCGAAAGAGTTCTAGTAAGATGGAGAGAATGGCTAGAACAACAATTATAGGCGTTAAAAATGGATGAAGATAGAGAGGACAAGATCAAAGACATAGTAGATAAGCTTGACAGAGATCTTGAGATGCCTCCCTACAATACGTCCTCGAAAGAGGGTTACTCTCGAGAATACCAGAAGTACAGGAAAGAGGAGAGAGAAGAGGTTGAAACCTCAAGCTTTGAGGAGCTATGTCTGACTTCGGGAGACCTCCTAAACCTCAAAGCAGGTAAGAAGACCAGAGAACGTCTAGGACCTCCTCTAAGACTGCTGGGGTGGGATATAACACCTGGCATGGTTCTGTCTGCAGCCGTCATGGTGGGTTTCGTGTCATTCTTTGGATGGTTCTTGCTCTTCGCTTTAAATGCGTTTTTAGGTTTCTTTATTCCGATCTCTATAATCCTTATTTCAGTATTTATTCCGATAGGAGCCGGTGTTTATACCTATTTCAAGCCAATCTACCAGGCCGAGAACAAGGTTATAAGGAGCAGCGGGGAGATGATCCTCACAATACTCTACATGGTCATCTACATGCGTAGCTCTCCAAACCTAGAAGGAGCTATCAGGTTTGCGGCATTAAATCTTGAAGGTCCTGTTTCAAAAGATCTTAGAGGCGTATTATGGGATTTAGAGGTTGGGAAGTACAATAAAATAGAAGAAGCGTTAGAGAATTATACTGTTAGGTGGAAGGGTTACAACGACGACTTTCTTGAATCTTTACAGCTTCTTAAGGCTTCAGTAAACGAGCCAAGTCCTCAAAGAAGAGAAGATCTTCTACAGGACTCAATAGATCGTATACTTGAGGGCACACAGGAAAATATGAAGCACTATGCGCAGGGTCTCAAGACACCGGTAATGATACTTAACGCTGTTGGAGCTATGCTTCCGGTCCTAGGTATGATAATGTTGCCTCTTGTTTCTGTATTCCTCGGAGACTCTATCTCAGAGATGCATCTCATACTTCTCTTCAATATAATGCTTCCTGCATTCCTTTACTGGTTTATGCAGCGAATACTTTCTTCTAGACCACCTACAGTATCCTCAGAACCTACGAGTAATGGAAATCTGCCTCGTCTAGGTTATTATAACCTGGATTTATTTGGAAGAAGTTTTTCCGCACCTGTATGGCCCTTAGGAGTGCTTATATTTTCTATTGTTGGTCTTTATGGGGTTTTGGGATACGCAATTTTTCCTGAGGTCTATCCGGTCTCTGACGGAGCTGAATCCGCGCCCGCAATGTTTACGGATGGAGACTCTTACAGTCCATTAGCTATGCTGATAAGAAGTCTAAGTATCACCGCAGGACTAGGATTAGCCATAGGTGTGGTTCTTTACATTGGAGGATTAGAGAGAAAGAAAGCTGAAGAAGAGATAAGGAATATTGAGAAACAGTTCCCCACAGCGTTGTTCCAGTTAGGAAACAAGATTTCGGGCGGAACACCTATAGAATTAGCTCTGAAGCAGGCAAGAGAGTCGACAGAGGAGATGGAGATCTCAGGCTTATTCAGCTATACTCTCAGAAACATTACGGAGATGGGTATGACCTTTGATGAAGCGGTCTTTGATGAAGACTACGGCGCTCTAAGGCACTATCCTAGTCAGATGATCCATACTGTTATGAAGGCGATTATGGAGTCCTCAGAGAAAGGTACTAAGATGGCTTCAATGGCGATGATGACTATCTCAAGATACTTAGAGAACATACACCGTACACAAGAGAAACTGAATGATCTGATGGAAGAGACAACGACCACAATACTGATGCTTGGCTATCTTTTAGCGCCTATTGTGTCTGGAGTAGCTGTAGGTATGAGCCAGACCATAATCACGGCTATGTTTGAGCTCTCTGAATCTTTCGATGACTCTATAGCAGGTACTCCTGAGGGCGACGTGGGAGATGCTGATACTGCGGCCGCAGGTGCAGACTTTTCGGGTATACTAGGTGACTTAGACGCTGCCATACCTCCTGAGGTGCTTCAGTTCGTTGTAGGTATATACTTGATACAGCTTTTATGGATACTAGGAACATTCTATACAAAGATTAGTGTTGGAGAAAACAAGACTGAGCGAAATATCTTTGTAGGAAAAATACTTATTTCGGGAGTGTTCTTCTACAGTATAACGCTACTAATAGTAAGCTTGCTGTTTGGAGGCATAGTAACAAGCATAGAACCATGAAAGGAGAAAACATGATGATAATAGCTACCGTGTTTGCTGCAGCAACTATAGTAGCAGCTTTGATAGTACTAACCGTAATAGATGGGACGGTACAAAACATACTGGATGATGTGCTAACAGGACTTGGATAGAAAATGAAACGTAGAGGAGAAATGGGGATGCCGGTAAGAATTGTGGTGATGTTGGTGGCAGCTCTAGCAGTAGTTCTCATATTTTTAGCAGTGTTCATACCTGCAGTAGGTGGAGCAGAGGAGGCAACAGGCTGTGATGGAGCTCTAAGAGCGATATCGTCAGCAATAAGTAGTGCAATGGGAGAGCAGATATGCTAGGAGGAACAAATTCTCGGAAAGGTTTGGCACAAACGGCGGTAGTAAAAATAGTGGGAATACTCCTAATAGGTGCTATCGTGATCAGCGTAATAGGGTCTATAGGATCTGCTATAGCTGATACAGGCGATGCATTGA
This sequence comes from Nanohaloarchaea archaeon B1-Br10_U2g1, assembly GCA_001563875.1. Taxonomy (GTDB): domain Archaea; phylum Nanohalarchaeota; class Nanosalinia; order Nanosalinales; family Nanosalinaceae; genus B1-Br10-U2g19. Next base: position 16,071 of record LKMN01000006.1, read on the forward strand.
TGGATTTCACAGGAACAAATGAGCATGTGGATGTGGAGGAGAAGCACACGTTCATCTCAGCATCCAGATATGTCTATGATAGAGCGTGGGACTGTGAAGAGGTAGAACAGAACATATATCCTGGCTTGGAAGATACAGACTTTGGTGAAGAGCCTCGTTGTGCAGGTGTTTCAGGTACTGCGGCCGCATACTTTAGAAACATGGTTCCTGGGGAAGACACAGGAGGAGATATGGAGGGAAGAAACTCCCGTATAACCTTCGAGATATCAGAGGATGTCGAGGACAACATCACGATTAGTTCGGATCAGATATACGGTGACGAAGATAGTTTGCAGAAAGATGAAAGCTCTTCCACAACACTAGATGACTCTGAAGTCGCCTTCCGCGGTGTTTCAGACGACCGAAGTTTCTACCAAAGGACCGATCCTGAAAGAGATTGTGGAGGCACCGGCTATGGTAACTGGCACGATCCAGGAAATCCTAGATACTTTGTTGCCTTCGATATAATCGGTGAAACAAACAGGGTTAACGAAATTGGAGAAGCAGAAAACCTTGACTCCGATATGCCTGTCTACTGTGAAGAAGCATTTGTAGGCGTTTCCGACTACATATATCGTTCCAGCATACAATCTAAGTTGGATGGTGAGGACGGAAGTTTTGAATTAGTTCTATGTCCGGGAGATGAAGGATATATACAGGCCAATAAAGACAGTCCTTGGAATGAGGAAGAAGCTGCAGAAGACCACAGTATCTTCCCATTCATAGAAATCACCACCTTAGGGGAAGACTGTGTTGGACACGGTTTTGGTGACGTCGATGTTCCTGACAAGCTTCCTGACGATTTAAAGACTTCAGGAAGACTGCTCCATGTAACAGGAGACTCTTCAGAAGATCATCCTTACGTTAGAGGACCTGGTTTAAGTGGAGGAGCTACGGATTATGCTTTCGACCTGTTCGAACTCAGTGAGGAAAATACAGAGGTTAGTAGTACCATAAGCTCCAAATCTCGTAACATAGATTTTGGACATAATCCTCAGAGAGCGGAGGAATGTGTTCTAGGCTTATGGAACCACCATGGAGTAAACCCTGCGCCAGGCTGGGTTAGTTACGAGCAAGGAACAGCTGTGGAGAGAGACGGAACTTTCCCGGATCTGGAAAGTGAGGACGTGAAAGGCCAGTCTCTTGAAGACAGAAACTATGGTCCTGATGCAGAAGATCTATATAACCTGTATGCTCAAGAGGGATTCGTCGGAGGTAGCTGGGGTAGCGATATCTCAGATAAGATCCTGAATGATTTCACTGGAGAACAGAGATTTGAGACATACGGAGACCTTCTATGCGCGCCTGACAAGAGAGATGAGGCTCAGGATTTTGAGAACGACCATGCAACATGGTATATGTGTGGAGGAGATCATGGAGTAAACGAGATTGAAATTAATGAGAAAAAATGGGTCTGTGATGAGGATTCGGGGGCTTGGCTGGAAGAGAGACCTGAAGATTTTGTAGAAATTAACGTTGTTGAGACCGAGCCGGAAGAGATAGATGAACTGAACATTGGTGACGAGGCAGTCTTTGAGTTGGAGATCTCTGGTAGCGGTTTTGATATGTCGGACGTAGGATTAAACTACATTAGACTTGATGATGAGGGTGATGAGGTAAGAGGCGGTTCTGCGGATGATGCTAACTTTGAGACGTCTTCAGATTCAGGAGTAGACTATGAAGCAACGGTTGCTGAGACCTTAGAAGGCGATAAAGAAGAAGGAGTTCTTGAATGGCCTACATATAATGTTGACGAGGTGGAGGCTGAAGACTTCGTAGGATTTTATCTGAACGTTCAAGAGGAAGAAATGGGCAGAGTTGGTGAAAAAAAGGTTGAGATAGACCTGACAGAGTGATCTGTGAAACTTAAGGAAAAGAAGTTATAAGAGAAAAAATACAGTAAGTTCTTGTATGTTAGAAAGGAAGGGCCAGACTATTTCGATAAGTACACTAGCCAAGCTTGTTCTGGCTTTAGTTGTCCTGGCCGTAGTTGTCTTTATCGCTCAAAGCCAGATTGGGCCTATGGTTGATGATGCTGTATCTTCTATTCTGGCACACCAACCGCAGTAGGTTATTTCAATCAGATAGAGACAATGTTTATCTATGAATCTGTCTATAAACACGCTCATAGTGATACTTCTAGGAGTGATAGTGATCTCTGTGGTAGGATTTTTAGTTACAGACCAAGTAATAGATTTCCGTTACTTTGCGTTAGACGAGATAGATGCAGTTAACCTAGTGCCTGGAGGTAGTTAGCATATGAAGCCTATTCATGTAGTGGTCATGATTGTTCTGGCTTTAATTGTAGTATCTGCTTTATCCGCAGTTATGATAGGTGTTGAGTCTCCTCTTACATCAATTTTATCTAACTCTTCTGAGACCCAGACAGGTGTATCTCAGTGTCTAGACCAAAATCCTGACTACTCGTACCAAGACTGTCTCAGAGAGGTTGAAAACTCATGAAAAAAGGTATAGCCGTCACTTCCAGCGTATTCATACTTGTTACAGGAATAACCGCTATATTCGGGTTTGGGTTCGCCGTAGGTGTTATAGATAACTTTCTAGGTATGGAGTCTGATCTCCAGCAAAGCGAACAGCTTCATAACCTTCATGATAGTTTAGAAAATGCCTGCAGTAACGCTGAGGAGTTCGGAACCTTTTCAGATACTACTGAGGAGTACGAGTTTCCATATCTTGTCTCTCTAGGCGAAGAGAGCAATAGGTTTAGAGCGGAATTTGAAGAAGATGGTGAAACAGAGATTTGGGGCCCTGAACCGGTTGAAGGAGAGCTTGTGGAGTGCGACCTAGATATACAAGAGTTAACTGAAGAAGGAGCCTACAGATTTGAAATAGAGTCAAGTAACGGTGAAAATCCTACAGTTCAGGTTGAGCCGGTTGATGGAGATGCGTAAGGGAGTAGTAGACGCAGGCGTAATAATACTGGTAGGCTTCGTTATATCGGCTATACTTCTTGCTGTACCCAACCAGTTGATAACCTCTTCAGGAGAGTTCATAACTGAAGACGTGGCCGAACACCATCTAGAGCAGATAGGAAACAGCGTAATGGTTGTAGAGGATGAGGAAGAACAGTATATTGAGGTCGATCTACCAGAATATGAAATAATTGTTGTGGAGAATAGTGTGGGGTTGAGGAGAGGACAGATAGAGGTTTCAAAAGAAATAGATTACAATATACAGGGCCCTGATAGTTATGAGAGAATAGACGACGTTCTATGCGTTAAGCATAAGGGAAGTTACACGGATATAAAGGTTGAGAGGTGTTCAGACTGACAGAGTTTTATGAGAAGATCGAGTACATAGTTGTAGCATTTACTTTAGCGATCGCACTTTATCTGATTATAGCAGGATCTGTCACAGTTTTTCTAGAGTCTAGCGAGACCGCGACAGAAACCATTTCGGAGAGGTCGCACAACCATCTAGTTCTTGAAGATCTTCTCAATGCTGAGAAAGATACTCCAAGAGCGGTGTTTACATCTGATTTTATACTTGATGAGGATAATATTGACTTTAGAGAGGTCAACGGAGAAGAGCACTGTTATATCGAACAAGTATCCGGTCTTGATGGAGAACGGTCTGGCTTCGGCTTTATTGAGCAGGGAGTACCTTCTGGAGAGATATCCGGATCCGAAATCTTCGATAGATGTGCTCGTACTGAGCTTTCAGGTACTGATCCTTCATCAAGAGTTCTTCTAAAAGATGGTGAAACAAGTTATCTTCCGGGGGTGGTAGTATATGAGATATCGTAAAGGTAAAACTGATATAATAGGATACCTGTTCCTTTGGGGTATCACAATTACGTTTACAGTGGTGATAACGCTTTCTCTGCTAGCTGCTGACGGTATTGGCATGGCCGATCTGGGTGCTGAAGTCGAGTTAGAGTCTGAAAGCCAGAACCACCACTCTATGATGGGCACTTTAATCTACGGCGAACTAGCCCGTACGGAAGGTTTAGAGGATTACGGCGATAAGACGTTCGAAGAAGTATTATCTCTGTATCTGTCTTCTGATGAAGACCTTTCAGTGAACGGTCAGAGAATCGATAAGGGAGAGGTCAGAGAAGATCTTGAAACATATTTTGACAACAGAAGAAGCTCCACATTCGCATCTCAGGTCATGGGCTACCGCCTCGATATTCTAGCTGAGAACGATCCGGAGTCTTTCGGTGATGTAGATTCTGAAGAGACACAGATCGCCACTCATCAACTGAAACTTGAAAACGGTACAGCAACATTAATACTGGTGCAGGGTGGAAGATAATCGGAGGTAAAAGAGGGCTAGCAACAGTAACTATAGGAATAATACTGCTTTTCACAAGTATAGCAACGCCTGCAATAATGATGGCGTACTCCCAAGAACTTGGAGGAACCTCAGAGTATATTGCGGATGATGTAAACAGGATAGCGGATACAGAAACAGCTAAATCAAATCATATAGACTCGACAAAACCTTTGGAGCTTAAATATGTTAAAAATAACAAGTCGGTAAAACTTTCAGAAGAGGGCGGAAACGCTGAATGGGACAACAGAGGACTACCTGACCTGATAACTGAGAATTATGCGGGAGAAACCGTAGAGAATCTAAAAAACAGCTCTGAAGAACTCCTAGAAGACGAAGGAGTGTCCACAGATGTAAGGACCTGCAGATCAGATTCTAGGAACATGAGCATAGACCTCAGCAATACGCCTCATCTTTCCGGAGAGATGGTTACAGAAAACGTTACGACAAACTGCCGGTTCAACTCTGGAGACGTAGAACTTGTTGAAACAGATATTGTAACAGAGTTTGAAACGCACAACCGTTATCCGGAGTTGGCTTACTCCTCAAGAGAGTTATTTGAGGATTTTGCTTCAAATCTAGCGAATAAGGAGTTCGAAGATATAGGTGAAGGCTCTAACTGTGGGTCGAGGACTGCTGCAGAGAATGAAGCCGAAGATGATGCCGAGGATAAAGGCGATGAACGAGTTAGAGAGGCTTGGGACAGCGCAGTCGACTCTTGGAACAGCGCTAACAGTGTTGTGGTTAAGGAAGAGGAGATTCTTCAAAAGGTTAGCGATCCTGATTCAACCGCAAGCAGAGAGAGATGGTGTAACTGTGACTGTGACGAGGACGAGTCTAGAGGCAGTTCCTGCTGCGATCCTTATTATGAAGACGATTCTGCCGATTACAATCCTCAGAGAACGGACACTCTACTAGAGATGAGGGATGACGATGAGAAGATCTTTTACGACGGAAGGGCTAAAGACCTGAGTTTTCTGGTCGATGAGTACAGTCATTACTTCGACTGATATCTACGCCTAACTTGGTTATAGAGCCTGAGAGCGTATCAAAGGTAATGTTAAAAGTCTTCAGTTCTTTTCTTAGAACAGGTGAACAACACAGTGGCAGAACAAGAAGACGATAACACAGTATACGTAGGTTCAAAACCTGCAATGAGCTATGTATTAGCTGTAGTAACGCAGTTTAGTGAAGGACAGGAGACAGTACACATTAAAGCTAGAGGAAAAGCAATTAGCCGTGCAGTTGACGTAGCTGAAATGGTTCAAAGAAAGTTTGTAGAAGATTCTGAAGTCGAAGATATAACGATCGACACGGACCAGATAGAGACTGATGAAGGAGAAGAGTTAGACGTCTCAAGCATCCAAATCGATATGGCTAAGTAGAACCTTAACGGTTCTTCTTCCACTATTTTTCTACACCATATTTTTATACAGAGGTAAACAAGAGAATCTTGTGAAAAGAAAAGGGGTATCACAAGTACTTTCATTGATAGTTGCTGCAGCAGTACTGATGATGGCTGCACTTACACTGATAATACTGGTAACCGGAGGCCTAGGAGACTTCGGAGCAGACCTATTTGGAGGAACATGCTCAGGAGCAATAGAGTCATCATGTCAGGCTCAAGGCGGAGGAACCGTTTCGATACCGTCCTCTTGTTTGACCGGAGGAGAACTAACAGAAGAGGCCAATCAGTTTGATATGACCAGCAATTACAATATAGATCTTGATGATGGAGAAGTAGCTTGCGCGCCACAAGAGTAAGGAGATCAGGTTTCAAAAATGGACAAAACTGTAGAGATACTTGTTGTAGTTGTTGTAGCGTTGATAGCGGCAACAATTGTAATATTTCTCTTAACAGATCAGACTGATGGGTTCGCAGAGTTTGTAGGAGATTCAACGGAAGACTCTGAATGCAGGATAGCTGAAGCACAGTTCGGACAATCTCTCACATGTGACGGAACTGATTTTGAGACAGGAGAATATCAGGAGATATACGAAGAACACGATCACTGTGACTGGGCTCAGGACTTCCAAGGAGCTGTTGAAGCAAGAGACAGCTACTGCGGCGAATAAGATCTCAGCTCTAGAGAATTTATATGTAGGCAGTCCAATTAACTAAATTACAATGCCAACAAAAGGGATGTCAGCAACACTTGCTGTCGTGGTGGCCGCTGCAGTAATACTTGTAACCGCGGCAGGCGTGATAATGATGTTCCAGACAAGTGCAGGAGAGCTTGGAGAATGGATCGATACAGAAACAGGTGAGGCCGACTGTTATGGCCTTCAGACGCAGTACCAAGGCGGAAACGATGAGGCCTTAGCAGAGGCTGAGTCCGAAGGCTGCCAATGGGCCGACGAAGTAGACGACTAGCTAAAATCATTTTATATGGGTATTTAACCATTAATAGAATACAATGGTCTATTCAAGACTGATGAAACTGATTCTACAGAGATGCGTTCTGGTTCTTGAGACAAGGAAAGGTGTCTCTCAGACCCTGGCTATACTAGTGGCTGCGGCTGTACTGCTTATGACGGCAACTACTATGATAGTGGTTATACAGGGAGGTTTCGGAGATCTAGGTGACTGGCTGAACCCTGTATTTGATGATCCTGAAGCCCAAACCGGTTTAGACGATTAATCACTCTTCCATCAGGTTTCTCTCTACAATTTCTCTGATATCCGCTAACTTGTCTACGTCCTGTTCTTCAACATTTATCGATATTAAAGGAACCTTGTTTAGAGTGTGAGATGTGTTAGGTTGCTGATTTTCTCCCATGTTCTCACAGTTTCCATGGTCTGCGGTGATAAACGCTCCATACCCTGTTTCCTCCAGTTTGTCGATTATCCTGCCTACATTCCTGTCTACTGTCTCAACCGCTTTAATGGCTGCATCCAGATCTCCTGTATGCCCTACAAGGTCGCAGTTTGCATAGTTTAGAAGTATAAAGTCATGTTCCTGTTCTTCCATAGACTCAAGAACTATGTCGGTTATTTCTTTGGCGTGCATCTCCGGTTTCTCGTTGAAAGCCTTTATCTTATCAGACTCAATAAATCTTCTTGTTTCATTTTCAAACTCGAGTTCTCTTTGACCGTTGAAGAAGTAGGTTACATGAGGTCTTTTCTGTGACTCCGCTACTCTCAACTGTTTCAGTCCGGCCTCCTCTATCTTTTCACCTAAAGTATTTTCCACAACTTGTTTTTCGAATATAACAGGGTTTTCAAAGTCTCTCCTGTAAGGAAACATCGATACGAAGTTTGGTCTTACCGGGTTTTCAAACTCTCCAAAATCATTTTTCAGAAATGCTTCAGCTATCTGTCTCTCACGGTCCGCCCTGAAGTTGTAGAAGATCAGCTCGTCCTCACTCTTCATTCCTTCAAAGTCTTCACTGGCTGAAGGCACAGTAAAGTAGTCGTAGTCTCCATCGCTGTATGTCTTTTCAAGGGCTTCCCGCGGATCACTGAAACTGAAACCCTCTGCGTTTACCATTGCGTCATATGCCTTCCGAGTCCTTTCCCAGTTCTTATCCCTGTCCATAGAATAGAAACGGCCGGTAACCGTTGCAATCTCTCCTCCATATTCAGAGGTCCAGCCCTCTATCATAGAGATGTATCTCTCTCCTGATTTAGGTGAGACGTCTCTTCCATCGGTAAAGCAGTGGATAAAGACATCTACATCATAATCTGAACAGATCTCGAGCAGCCTTTTTAGATGGTTTATATGGCCGTGTATACCGCCGTCGCTTATAATTCCGGCTAGATGTATGTTAGTACCGTTTCTCTCAGCTGTTTCCAGAGAATTTTTCAGAGCTTTTTTCTTTTTCAGACTGTTTCCGTCTACCGCTTTATCGATTCTTGTAAGTCGCTGAGGTATAGTTCGGCCGGCGCCTAGATGCAGATGTCCTACCTCTGAGTTGCCTGTAAACCCTTCGGGAAGTCCTACAGCAGGTCCGGATGCCTCTAGTTTCTGGTAACTGTGTTCATCCATCAGTCTATCGAGATTAGGTGTGCATGCTTGTTTGAAACTGTTTCCTTCCTCGGCATCTCTCAAACCAACGCCGTCCATCACGATAAGTAGTACCGGCCTCATAACACCGGTTATACTGGACGAAGTTTATTAACTAATCTTCTCTATCTTTTAAACAATGTCCATGTCTTTAAGAGAGAAGGTCCGGAAAGCGGCTGAAGAACTGAACACGGTTCTAGACACTGAAGAAGTGAAAGTAGCCGCTGAAACAGTTGATGAGGCAGACGCAGAAAAAGTCAAACAGGTTGTTAACAATCTTCAACAGAGAGAGGATGCTTCAACTGAGGATGAAGTAAAGGACCAGAGTAGCGAGCTTTCCACTACACACCAACAGCTTTTAGATGAGCTCGAAAAAGTTGAGGAAGAGACACAGGAAGGTGAAGAGGCTTTAAAAAACGAGTTAAAGGCTCTTGAAGACAATGTTGAACAAGACTCTGATAACGGATACAAAACCAATACTCGGACAGAAAAAACTGAGAAACATAGTTTGGAGACTGAAGGCCACGCAAGAACAGTCAAAGAAAGAATAGATAGGCTACAAGACAGAATTAATAGTCTGGAACATAAGACTGTGTCAGAAAACTCTGAAGAGCTAGGCAGAATCTCGGAGCTAGAAAAACGCATAGAGAGACTTGAACTAGAGAAAAATAATGGTTTAGAAGAAAGAATAGATTCTCTAGAAAATAAAATAGAGTCCATAAAATCGTCTGAACCGCTTGAAAACAGTATACAAGAGGTCCGTCAAGAGCTTAAAGCAGAGTCGAAATCTTCACAGGAACTAACAGAAAAAGTTGAAGAACTGGACAGCAAGATAGAAAGACTTTGGGAAGCAATGGATGAAGAAACGGAGAAGCTGGAGAAAAGTATTTCTGGATCAATGGACGAAGATAAAGTTCGGAAGCTAGTAAAAGAAGAGACTAAATCAATTGAGGACAAGATTAAAGATGACAGCTCCGAAGATGTTGACAAGCTTTGGGAGGCCATGGATGAGCAGATAGCCTCTCTGGAAACACGTATTCACAGGAATGAAGAGGATATGGAAGAGGCTCTGATGAAGGTAGTTGATCTATCCGATCTGGTTAAACAGCATTTAAAAGACCACTAGAGTTTTAACTTTTTGATTACTTCTAAGTATTAAAGAAGAGGTTCAACTAATGGCAGAAGATGTAATATTCGGGGAAGATGAGGAAGAAACTGAACAAGAAACCCTTTTTAGTGCAGAAGAGAAAGAAGAGACGAAGGATGAAGACACACTCTTCGAAGAAGACGAAGAAAAGGATGAAGACGAAAGTTTAGATAACGAAACTGAAGAGGAAGATGTGCTGTTCGGCGAGGAAGACGAAGAGCTGCCAGATGAACAAGAAGATATTGAATATGAAACAGAGGATTCTGAAGAAAGCCAAAATATTAGTGAAGAATCAACAGCGGACGAAGAGGTTCCAGAAGCGTCCGAAGATAGAATAAGCGATATAGAAGATAAAATAAAAGAACTTGAAGAAAACCATTCTATAGAAAACATATCATCTCGTTTAAACAAAATGGAGGAAAGATTAGATGATTTGAACGATTCTTCAGAGGCCGGAGAGACGGAAGAGCTAAAAGAAGATGTTAATGATCTTAAAACGCTTACAAACGATTTGGAGAACGAGATTAAGGAGCTAGATGTAGAAAAAGAGGTAGAACAGGTTAAAGAGCGTCTAGCTGAGAAATCCTCTCTCATAAAGGATATCAAACAGAGTCATGAAGAAAAGCTGTCACATACAGAAGAAAAAATAGACGAAATTGCTCAAGAGGACTCAGAACAACTTCAACAAAGAATCAAGGAACTCGAAGAAGATATCGAGTCTCTTGAAAACAGAGGTGCAGAAGACGTAGACGACCTAGAAAAGAGGTTTGAAGAGCTCGAAGAAAGTATAGATGCCTTAGAAGACAGTGAAGAAGGGAGTCGGGAAGAAATAGAAAACAGAGTAGCAGAGCTTCAAAAAGATATTGACTCTCTGAAAGACGATAAGGAAAAAGTTGAGGAGCTAGAGGGTCGTGTTGAAGAGATCGAAGAAGATAAACTGGGAGAGCTCAAAATAGAGATACAGAACCTTGAGAACCGGTTAGAAGCGATGGAGGAACAAAGAGAGGAAGAAGATCTAACAAAGCTTAAGGAGCAGGTCGAACACCTCAAGGGAATGGTCTCTGACTTCCAATGGATATTCAATGATTTCGATGATCTTGTAAACCTCAAACTCCTTACAAAAGAAGAGTATGAACAGTTAAAAGACGGTGGAGAAGACCAGGAAGACGTCCTAGAGCAGATTAATACCAATCTTCAAAGACTGGTAACCGAAATCGGTACTGAAAACGAACTCGAAAAAAGGTTACGGAAACTTGAGGAACAAGGTCTAAAGGAGAAGGAGTCTCAGGATCAAGACTTACAGATGGTTCTTGATGAAATAGAGAGGCAGGAAGAAGAGATACAGGAAATCCGAGAAGGTTACCAAGAGCTTGGCGAGATGATGAAGCTAGTTCTAGAAGAGCTTAGATCTCGCTAAACTTCACATAAAGCTTTCAAGACCGGATTGACGGCTTTTAAGCGCTTTCTCAAGTTTATTGATGCCTGAGTTGACACGGTCCTCTGAAAAGTCGTGGTCGTCAACCAAAACCTTTCTTATCTGATCCTTATCTGGTTCTCCAAAGCTGTAATCTTCTTCCACGACCGGAGGGTCTGTGAAGAATTCTAGAATTGTTTCGGGATCATTCTCTGAATCCCAGCTTACTTTCTCGTCTTCAAGCAGCTTGTCGAACTCATCATATTCTCTGACTAGTTTCAAGCCGGTTTTAGGACCTATACCGTGTACTCCGTCCGGATTGAAGTCTGTACCCACCAGTATTCCGAGCCATATAAGCTTCTCTTGTGATATGTCCAGTTCTTCCAGAACAGCTTCTTTCTCAATTTTCTCTGTAGAAATCTGTTTCTCTCCGCCTCCAGAAGTTTTACGTTTTTTTCTTGAAGTAAGATTTCTTACCATTCTATCGGCTCCGAAAAGCAGACAGTCCCAGTCTTGGCTACCAACAGCGTAAACATCTTCATTGGAGCTCATGTATGCAGCTTGAGCTTCTCCTTCGCTTGGAGCCTCGATGAAAGGTATGCCCATAGCATCCAATAGTTTTTTTGACTCTACAAGCATTTCGGAAGTGACTTTAGAGCTTTGTGTGGCTTTTGAATATGCTTCGGAAATTTTTCCTTCTTCTTTCAGTTTCTCCCATTCCTTACGGGCTTCTTCGCGTTTTTTACGTCTTCTGGAGCTTTCTTTCTCTTTTAAATCTGGTACGCTACCGTCGAAAATATATATAGGGCGGATGTTGTTCTCCAGAAGGTTTATGTTTCTATAGAAAAGACCTGAAAGATGAGAGGTCACCTGTCCGGAAGAGTCTTTTAACGGGGTTCCGTCTCTTTGTCTTATTATCGATATGAACTGGTAGATGGTATTCATGGCGTCTACAGCAATTTCTTTATCGTTTAGATCACCAAAACTTATTTCTTCAGGCTCTACAAGGTCACCGAAGTTGACTCCCATAGAGGACACTTTGACGTGCCAGCTTTAAATCCGGTCTTGGTTAAGAGGGATAAAAAAGGGCTGATAAATTAGTACTATGAATACGTTCTGTGAGTTCTGCCAAGAGAGAAAAGCGGTTACTTCATGTAATGTGTGCGGTAGTAATGTATGTAGAGAGGATAAACTGGATTATGGGTGCAGGGTTTGTGGAGGAGGAAAAAAGAGTTTTGAATAAGTAATCAAAGCTTGTCGAAGTGCTCGAGCTCAATGCTTTGAATATTGTCTAGCTGCTCTAGCTTCTCCTCAACTGCGTCAGTTCCTCCTTCCTCGTCAGTTGTGATTGTAGATACTTTGACTGCTTTAAGTCCGAAGGCAACGTTCTCCTCACCGATGTCTTCTACATCTATAAGCTCGTTTATTTGATCTTTAACTTCTCCTAAATCGGTTTCAGCATCTTCTGGCATTATCTTGTAAACGCATGAAATCTTTCCCATTTTTTGTTCAACCTCGATATAGAACCGAGTTATATTTGAAGATTTAAAAACAGACCTCTAATCTTTGAAGGAGAAAAGAGAGGTTGTGAGGAAAACTTCCTCACTAAAAACTATAGTAAAAAAGTTAATTCTAATAGATTTCTAGAATGGTAGTTTTTCTCTGATGTTTGCCCATGCTTCTTTTAACTTCTCCATATTGTTCACCTCCTAGTTAATTTGAACTGTTTTAATGGTTTTCTGGAAGGACTCTATATTAGATATAAAACGACCTTATATAAATAAAAGCCACTACCAAGACAGTTTATATCCAAGAAGAGTTTTTTACTTGGTTGATGCCCCCTTGGTCTAGCTGGAAAGACGTCACCTTGCGGAGGTGAAGATCCTGGGTTCAAATCCCAGAGGGGGCGAGAGATTTGTTCATGCCTGAACGGCGTTTCTTACGGTCTCCTGTATATAATCGTCATAGTCTTCTCCTATTGAAGTGTCTAAGACATCTCTCAGCTTATCTGAACGACTTAAGCCGGTAAAGTATCTTTCAGGCAGCTCCTCTTCAATCTGCTCTAGATGCTGTATAGGCTTTTCAAGTGTTCTGTACTGGTCGGTAGCTGTTTCGCCAAGCGCCTGAATAGTCTCTTGATACTGGTCTCTTATATGGTCTTCAGCGTCGTCTAGAAGCCGTTTATCGATATTGTAGGAAGCATTCAGCTCTGTAAGGAGGTCTCTTGGACTGTCGTCTGCAAGTTTTTCAAGTAAAGTTACGGTTCTCTTGAGGTCTCGAGACATCTCTACAGTATATGTCTCAAGTTCATTGGCTTGAACGTCATAGAAATCTTCTAAAGTATCTCTCAGCTCTATGAAACGGCTCTCTAATCTGTTTCTCTTCGTAACGTTATCGTTTATGCTTTCATAGAGCTCTTCATCCACTACATAGTTTACTGCTTTCGATTCGTATTTCTTTATTTCTTCGGAGTCTGATCCCAGCCCTTTCACAGTTCTTTCAGGTGCGGGCTCCTTTTCCCTGCCTAGTTTTTCTACCTGTTTTCCCTGTTTTGCAAGTGCTTCCTGTATCTGGGCGAACTTCCTGTCTATATTCTGTAATGGAAATGAAACGGCTCTTACAAACTCTAAGGAGCTGAGTCCGTCTTCATCTCTAAAGCTGTACGTCTCATTCAGTATTTCAGGTTCCTCTAGCGAGGTATCTTCTGCCCATCTCTTGGTCTGACCTAGCTCCCTACTTATTTCACGAGTCTTCGCGGCTATACTACTTTCCAGTTCTGTTCTGACTCCCTGCATCTTAAGTTCGGATTCTTCACGCTCTCTTTCCCAGTCTTTCAGATGGAAGCGCCCTCTCTCTACTGATCTGCTAGCGTCCGTAAAGCTTAACCTCTCTTCAGTGGCTAGAGCGTTATCAAACGATTCTTGAGCAGTATCTGAGGCTTTCTGTCTCCCGAAACGAGAGGTAGGTCGCATGTTGTCAAAGAATCTTTCAAGACTGTTCTCTACACGTTCCTCGGTGTCTTTTGAGGCTTTGAGCCTCTCCAGGTCTTCGCCAGGCGTTCTATCTGGTTTTTCTGAGCCGTCTCCTAAAACCTGGTCTGACTCGTCTAGTTCGCTCGTTGTATGGCTGGCTACTGAAGGTCTGTCGGCTCTTTCAATCATCTTTCCTCACGGCCAAGAACTCCAAATCAGGACTATTAAACAATGTTGTCTCGGATAACAGTATGTCCGGATTTTGCTTCTGTTTTTCAAATCTTCTCCGCTATCTCCTCTCCAATATCTAAACCTGTCTGCTCATACTTTTTCGAAGCCTCCAAAACAGCTATGTAAGCAACTATAGATAGTACTGAGGCAAGAAACAGATTGCCTATAATCATGGTCTGTGTCGCGTCTACAGCCTGACTGGCTAGAGCGACCTCTAGAGCTTCTTCTGGAGGTGAAGATCTGGTTAGCACGGTACCTATACTGTAACTCACTATATAGATGGGGTACTTGACCACAGGGTTAAAGACTACAACACAGGCGAAGAGAGCAAGTTTGTTTATTCTGTCAAATATTCTCGATATAACCAAAAAGAATACTACACCTAACCCTAACGAAGGGATAACCGTTACAAAAGTGCCTAATGCGGCGCTGAAGGCGGTTTCTCTAGGTGTGTGCTCTTCTTTCAACGCTTTCTCTAACTCGTTTTTCACTCTTTCCTGGTACTCTCCGAATCTGCCCATGAACTAGTATTGTTTTTGTCTACATTCTTTTTGAGTATGGAGTCTAAAAACAGGATGTTATGGAAGAAGGTCTTAGTCTGAAGATTGATCCTCATGTACACTCTCAAGCCTCTTTTGATGGTAAAGAACCGGTAGAACTTATACTTGAACATGCAAGTGATATAGGTCTAGACGGAGTAGTCATAACTGATCATGACGAGATAGATGCGTCTCTCAAGGCTGCGGAATTGGCGGAGGACTATGGTTTAATAGGTGTTCCTGGAGTAGAGGTCTCCACGAAAGCAGGACATCTACTTGCTATAGGTGTTGAACAGAGACCTGAAGAAAGGAAACCTCTCCGGGAAACTATCGCGGAAGTAAGAGAAGAGGGCGGTGCGGCCGTCATACCACATCCCTTCCAGAGAACCAGACACGGTGTAAAGAAACGTAAAATTCGGAAACCAGACGCTATAGAAATATACAACTCTTGGCTTTTCACTGGTTATAGAAACAGGAGGGCTAAAACCTTTGCAGAAAAAAGAGATATACCTGGTGTTGCTGCAAGTGATGCCCACTCGGTAGGAACTGTCGGAAGAGCGTATACTGAGATAGTTTTTGAAGAGAAACGGTCCAAGGAGGAAATTGGTTGCGAAGATATTGTGGAGGCTATCAAAGCAGATAAAGGGAATGTTTACGGCTGTAGAGTGCCTATATACAAGAGCGCAGGCCACTACGTCAAAGGCAGTGCCCGTAGAATAGGCTATGCTGTCAGAAGAGCAAAGTTTTTCTAGTGGCTAAAAAACTTCCGATCTGTTTTAATTAACTTTTAGGATTAAAAACGGATTTTAGATAACTCTGTATTGCATATTATATTAATAAGGATTTCTTTGTAGTTTGTTTAATCATATTCAGGTTTAAATCTTAATGCGTCGTCTTTTTGGGTTCAGGAAAACAATTGCGGAAAGGCATAATAATCGTTAATATAGGGAGCAGCGCTAAGATTACTATGTCAGAAGATAAGGTACAGAACCTACATTTCGATGTTAAAGCATCCAGTAAAACACCTGTAGAAACAGTGGTGGAGACACCGGGCTCGGAAATCATTATAAGAGATCCTGAAGCCTACAACAAATTTGATAGATTGGTTAACCCTGAAGAATATCTCCTAGGGTCTCTTGCAGGATGTATAAGTCGTATTGCTCACATAGTTGCTTATGAAAAAGATTTGGAGCTTGAAGAGCTCAATATAGATATAGGTGGAGAGATTAATCCTTCAAAATTTTTAGGTGAAGAAAGTAAAGAAGGCTCAAAATTCCGGGAAATCGATGTAAAAATAAAAGCAGATATTGAAGCTGACGAGGAAGAATTCAGAGAATGGATCAGACAGATCCGTGAAAGATCACAGATAGTTGACACGGTCGAGAACAGTGTATCGGTAAACATTGGGATGAGCCGGCTATAAAAGCTGTATAAGTCCATATATAACTGTGAAGTACAGGAAAACCGAGGTAAGGGTGGGAGAAGAAAAGTTTGAAAGCTACCTGGCAGACAGCTTCTTAAGCAGATTCTGGGGTCTAAGCCTGAAAAAAACAGGTAAGATGCTGTTTGTACTACCTTGGGACACAAAGGCAGGAATAGACATGATGCTGCTATCTCGACCGCTGCATCTGTACTTCATAGATTCTGAGAAAAAAGTGGTTGATATAAAGAAGGCTGAGCCCTGGACATGGAATCCGAAAACATGGAGAATATACCGTCCAGAAACCAAACATCGTTATCTGCTTGAGTCTTTCGAAAAACTAGATATCCAAGAAGGAGATAAAGTCGGTTTCGAGATTTAAAGGTTTCAGTTAAAATACTAGAGGTATGGAGCTCACAAAGTTCTGTCCGCGATGCGGAGAAGAAACAGAACGCCTTTACGGAAACAAGAAGAAGCTATGTCCTGACTGTTATCCGGATGTAAACACTCTTATTGAGATTCCGGACACTGTCGAACTTGATATATGCAGCATCTGCGGCAGAATGAGGAAACAAGGAGTCTGGATAGAAGAATATACTTTGGAAGAGCAGCTTGCAGCAAAGTTCGAAGAGTTCTCTGAACCTGGTATAGAGTTAGAGCTACAGTACTGGGAGGAAAACGAAAGAATGTTCGTGAGGGTACACGCCTTCAAAGATGAGATGAAAGCGGAGTACGACACCGAGATAAAGATAAACCAAGAACAGTGTAAGACGTGCTCACAGTTCCACGGAGGATTCTACAAGGTAAAAATGCAGCTTCGAGGCGAAAAAAACCTTAACAAGATTTCAAACCAGGTAGTTGACAAAGCTGCTGAGGTAACTAATGAAGGCCGTAAAAACTTTCTTGCAAACGTTGAGAAGATGGAGCACGGCTACGACTTCTACTTCTCAACCGAAAAAATAGCTGGAGAGATACTCAGGATGCTGAAAAACCGGTATGATACCGAAGTGAAAAGAAGCTATGAGCTTATAGGAGAGGACGACGGGCAAAGAGTCTACAGAAACGTTATCTCGGTAAGAGTGGAATAATTGGTTTAAAAAACTGTTTCTATAAAACCGTATTATGGCAGAGGAACAAGAAGAAGGAATAGGCCGTGTACGTGAACCGGAAGGGGAAGAAGTACTCGGCATAGTACTGAGGAAAGAAGGTGGAGGAAAATACCGTGTATACTGTACAGACGGAAGAAAAAGAATCTGCCGGATACCAGGAAGCAAGAAGAGAGGAATATGGGTAAAAAGAGACTCAGTAGTACTAGTTGATCCTTGGGATATACAGGGCGACGAAAAAGGAGACATAGTAAAGAGCTACTCTCAGGCAGAGACAGACTGGCTTGAAGGCCGGGACTATCTGGACGAAATCTCAGAGTTCCTATAAACCTGTGAAAATGATCTCAAAACATAAAGACGTTTTAGCAGTATTTGTAGCTGTATTTCTAGCAACTGCGCTTATACTGAATGTTCTTTGGGCTACAGGTATCTTGATGTGGGGAGGATACATAAACGGTCCAGAAGGATTTTTGGAGCTATATGTTCCGGTAATATTTGCTACAAACTATGGACCTATACTGATATCTTTTGTTACAGGAGCTTTAGCATCCGGAATCTACAAGGTATACAGCCGGTACAAGGGATAGACTTGTTTAATCTTTCTAAACCAGTTCATAGATATGAAGGATGAAAACTTTGACTTTGAGGAAAGGTGGAAAGAAGAGTCCCGTAGAATGTTTGACTCCTCAGAGGCGAGAAAAGCTTTCGAAAATGTTTTCGATCACAGTACGTCGATGGCATTACTCAAATTATCGGAACAAGGAATAATAGATACATTATATGGCACTATAGAGTCAGGGAAAGAGTCCGTAGTGTTTCTAGCTGATACTGCGGAAGAAGAAAGGGTTATAGTCAAGATCTATATGACTCGGGCAGGAAACTTTAGGGAGATGAAGAGGTATCTTAGAGGAGACAAAAGGTTTAGAAACGTCAAAGATGATAGAAGAGCCGTAGTACAGGAATGGTGTAAAAAAGAGTACAGAAACCTGAAAAAAGCTCTGAACGTGGTGAAATGTCCAGGGCCTATAGCGTTCAGAAGAAATATTGTAGTAATGGAGTTTGCGGGAGAGGAGTTCTCGCCCTACCCTAAGATGAAGAACGTTGAGATACAGAACCCTCAAGAAGGCTATAAACAGGTTTTAAACGGTATTAAACGGTTGTGGCATAAGGAAGAGCTTGTGCATGGCGATCTATCAGAGTACAATCTCTTGGTAGGTAGAGAAGGTGTTACATGGTGGATAGACTTCTCTCACGGCGTACACTACAACCATCCGGAGGCTGAAGAGCTCCTGAAAAGAGACGTAAAGAACATCGCAAACTTTTTCTCGAGACAGGGTGCAGACACTGATCCAGAGAAAGACTATAAACGTGTTATTTCAGGGTGACAAGCTCTAAACTCCTTGTTCAAGGTATAAAAAGCTTGGCCGACTCAGTTCTATTATAGATGAAGGAAGTAAGAGTACCGGAAGAGAGAGTAGGAGTACTTATAGGAGAGAGCGGCGAGACTAAGAAAGATATTGAAGAACTTCTTGATATAGATCTTGAGATTAAGGATAATCTCGCGGTTATTAAGGGAGATGCACTAGATGAAAGAACAGCCCATAGAGTTGTAAAAGCTATAGGAAGAGGTTTTAATCCCGAAAAAGCATTAAGGCTTGTAGAAAAAGATGTCACATTTCATATGCTTGATATAACAAAGTTTGCTGATACCAAAAACTCTGAAGAAAGACTTAAGGGTCGTGTAATAGGTAGAAACGGAGAAACCAGAAGACATCTAGAAAAAGAAGGTAATGTAGAGATATCAGTTTACGGAAAGACCATAGGAGTTATAGGCTATGCAGAGAATATTCATATAGTAACAGAATCAATAAAGATGCTGTTAAAAGGAAGTACGCATTCAACGGCGTACCAGTACCTGGAGAAAAACCAGGAAAAGATAAGGAGGTAAAGACTATACTATGCCAAACGGAATGGAAGAAACAGTTCAACAGGAATCAGACCACCGCGAAATCTCGGTGGCAGAGTTCTTCGAGAAAAACAAGCACCTACTAGGTTTCGAAAACCCACAGAAATCAATTATAACCGTTATAAAAGAAGCTATAGACAACTCGCTCGACGCATGTGAAGAAGACGATATACTACCAGAGCTTCACGTACTGATCGATGAAATAGACGATAAAAAATGCAGAGTAGAGGTAAGAGACAACGCAATCGGTTTATCGCGAGAAAATATTCCGAAGGTATTCGGTAAACTTCTGTACGGATCCAAGTTCCACAAACTACAGCAGAGCCGCGGGCAGCAAGGAATAGGTATCTCTGCATCCGCGATGTATGCGCAGCTGACGACAGGAGAGCCTGTAACAGTATACTCCAAACAGAAAGGAGAGCCATGCCATAAATTCATAGTAAGAATCGATACAGAGAAAAACGAGCCAGAAATTATAGAGGACGAAGTAATTGAGCCTGGTACAGACGAGTTCCCGGGTGACAAAGACTACTACTTCGACCACGGAACCACAATCGAGATGGATATCGAGGCCAAGTATACTAAAGGCCACCACTCAATTAGAAACTATCTGAAACACACTGCGGTCATGAACCCGTACGCAAGAATAGTTCTAAGAGAGCCTGACGGGAACAAGATAGAGTATCCAAGGGTCTCCAAGACTCTTCCTGATAGACCGGAAGAGATCAAGCCGCATCTACACGGAGTAGAACTTGGAGTCGTTATAAGGATGATGGAGAACAGTAACGCAAGAACAGTATCCTCATTCTTGCAGAAAGAGTTCACAAGGGTAGGAAGAACATCTGCTGAGGAAATACTCGACAAAGCAGATATAGATGAAGGAAGAAGGCCTAACACGCTTGACAAAGATGAGATAGAAGAGATTCTGAAAGCGGCAGAGAACACAAATCTTCAAAGCCCACCAACAGACTGTTTATCTCCGATAGGAGAGGATCTGGTTCTGAAAGGTCTTAAGAAAGAGCTGAACCCTGAGTTCACTACAGCAATCACTAGAAAACCGACAGTATACAAGGGAAACCCTTTCCAGGTAGAAGTCGGTCTTGCATGGGGAGGAGACATTAAAGAGGACGGAAGCTTCGACGAACTCCGTTTCGCGAACAAGGTGCCTCTTCTCTACAAAAAATCGGCTTGTGTAACTACCAAGGCGATAGAAGAGGTTGACTGGAGCCGTTACAACATAAGCCAGACAGGAGGAAGACCACAGGGACCACTGTACATCTTAGTACATATCGCCTCCGTATGGGTGCCTTTCACATCTGAAGGTAAAGAAGCGGTAGCAAACTACGATCCTATCCGTAAAGAGATGAAGCTAGCTCTTCAAGAAGCAGGAAGAAAACTAGGAAGATACATTAAGAGAAAACAGAGAGCAGAGATTCAGGAAAAGAAGAAGAGAAAACTCACGAGCTACGCAAAAGAGATGGGTCCGGCGATAGCAGATCTTGCAGGAGAAGGAGATCCTGCAGAGATTGAAAACCTCATACAAGCAATGGTCGAAGCCGACTACAACCCAGAACAGCTATAGGTGATAATTAATGCCAAAGAAGAGTTTTGAAAACGATGAGAAGACAGTAGACAGACTAACACATCTAGGAAAGAAAATCAAGAACCAGTTAAAGGATCCGGAAGAGGACAACCTGACGATAGAGACACAGGTACGTTCTCGAAGCAACGTTGAGTTTGACGAAGAGGACGGGAGACTTTCTTTAGGAGACAGTTATTCCACAAGAAAGTTCCTTAACATCAGCCATGCACGGAAATTCATGCAAACACTGATGGTTGCCTCAAAGACCAAAGAGCTTGTTCAACAAGGACGTACAGCATCGATCAGAGAGGTATACTACCAGTTGAAACACTCCGTACCGGGACTGGACGAGAACACGTTCGATGACCAAGACGAGTCAAACAACGTTGTTGTCGATATAGAGACCGCGACAGGAGCTATTAGAGAAGATCTGCACCTATTTGCAGAGCCTAAAGGAAGGCTTTTCGGACCGATAAAGATCGATGACTCGGGAGACATAATCGACGGGATGAGCATGGGAACATCAGGAATGGCAATCAACTCTATCGTAGACCATTTTGAGTTCGTAGAATGTGAAGCCGACTTTGTTCTCGTAGTCGAGACCTCGGCGATGGTTAACAGACTCGTGGAGGAAGATTTCCACAAGGACCACAATGCCGTCATCATAGGTACGGGAGGACAGCCTGCAAGAGGAGCAAGAAGGCTGATCAACATGCTTAACGACGAGCTAGATCTTCCTGTATACGTCTTTACTGACGGCGACCCATGGGGATACTATATCTACTCTGTAATCAAATCAGGATCTATGAGTCTAGCTTTCCAGTCCGACCGTTTAGCAACACCGGAAGCAAGGCTCGTAGGTATGACCATGGAAGATATAGAGGAGTACGGGTTAGAACACGTAACTGAGAACCTGAAAGGAAAGTCCGGAGACAACGGCGGACCAACAAAAGACTACAAACGTATCAACGACGTTATGGACTATCCTTGGATGGAAACAGAGGAGTGGCAGAACCAGCTCCAGAAAATGATCGACAAAGGGGTCAGAATAGAACAGCAGGCTCTAGCAAGTCAGAGCCTAGAGTTCGTGGCTAACGAGTATCTACCTCAGAAGATAGAGAACAGGAACTTTTTGGACTAGGATATGGTCACTCTATAGTTTCCATATCCGTTTTTCCAGCCTCTAACTGCTTCTTTTTCTAATTTATCTCTTTCTCCTTGTAGTTTTCCTTGTCTTAGTATTGTTCCTGCTGTCAGTAGGGCTGAAGGAAGACCTATTGTTCTTGAACCTGTTTGCCAGCCTGTGGTGGTTCCTAGTAAACCGGCACTCATCGCTGCTTCGTTTACTTTCACGGATTTTTCTTTACCTCTGGCTTTATCTCTTATTCTGTCCCAGGCGTCGTCGGGAAGAAGACGGTCGTTTAGCTCTTGTACTTTTCTTTCTCCGGATGAGATTCCGGCTTCGTAGTTTGTGCTTGATACTTCTTTCCATCCGTTCTCTAGATATCTTAAAAAGGTTGAGCCTAGATCTTTTACCTGGTCTTTAGTGTCTAGAGCGCCGTAAATCTTGTCGTTAGCGTAATTGGAGTCTACTACTATTTCTCCGGCAGTATTGTCTACGTGTGAGTGGTTTAACAGTTCTACTACTTCACGATAGTTTCCTCTGCCGTTTGCTACAGTGTCGCATACATCCTCGAGTGTCCGGTTGTATCCGTTGTTTATGTTTTCTAACTCATCTCCAATTTTCATAGTTACTTAA
>LKMN01000018.1 GCA_001563875.1 Nanohaloarchaea archaeon B1-Br10_U2g1
AATCTTCTTTCGAATATTTGAAGAAACCTGTGCCTTTCTCCTCATCGACTTTTTTACCTCGAGACTTTTTAGCATCCCTCTTTAGGTAGCTGCGGCCGCATCTATGACATTTAACTCTTTTTTGAGCCTTCGATCTCTGTTTGAAGCCGCAGTCCGGACACTGGTAGAAGACAGCCATACCATTCAAACTGTGTTTAGGCTTCCAAAAATCTTGGGGTCAGACAATTTTTTAAACCGTCTAAGGCAAAAAGGATTCATGTTTTCAAAACTTAAAATACCGGTTTTAATTGGTTTAATCTTTTATGCAGTAGCTTTTTTAATAGTAAGTAGTTTAGGTTATAATTCTTTTTCTTTTACAGTTATTGCTTACCTTTACGTTGTTCTATCAGTCGTTTTAGCCGTTAAGTATGAGGTTAGAGGAAGCAGTGTTCCTTCATCTCTCAAAAATATAGCTGTGATTGTTGATGAGGAAGAGAAACGTATCAAGAATCTATTCACAGGAGAGAGGTTTGAAATAAAAGGAGAGGTTGAGAGGGTTCAGTAGCTCTCTGTTACAAGCTCTTCTCCCTCTGAACCTTTGAGTCTTGCCTGGTCGCCTTGTTGGTTCCATCTTATGCCCGAGTCATAGATGTTTACAGCGTCTTCGTCAACGGTTTCAACATCTTCCTCATCGTTACTGTAGAGGTATAGTTTCGAGTCTCCTGCAAGCTCTACGTTTTCGAAGACGTAATGGTAGTTACCTCTGTCTGACGCTTCCCAGTTCTCAAGATCAAGGGTTTCAGAACCAGTGTTCTCAACCTTTAGGTGTTCTGAGTCGCCTTCCGGCTGTACCTCTAGATCAAGTTTATCTGAGTAGTGATCGGATACAGAATCTTTAGAAACAGATCTCAGCTCTTCTTTTTTCTCCTCCATAAGGTCTTTTAGTCTCTCTTTTTCTTGTTCTATCTCTGACCTGTCTGTTCCTTCGAAATCTTCGTAAGTTGCTCCTTTAACAGTCCTTTTCTCAAGTGTCCCATAAGGAGTTTGTACGGTCTCTACTGTTTCCGTAGCTCTCTGTTCTATTTTTAGGTCTGCCTCCGGAGTTTTCAGTTTCCATACTGTTGATTCAGGATCTCTGTCTATGGAAAGTTCGGATTCTGCATCTTGTATCAGTGTTTCAGCGCCTTCAGAGGTTATTTCTGTTCTTATCTCTTGAAACGCTGTTGAAACCTGACGTACAAAACCTTCAGACGTCTGGTTAGTCACTACATCCTCTTGAAGCTGTTCGCTTTCAGATATGTCAGGCATATCTTGAGAGAAAGTCTCTGTATCCTCCAAAGTTTGTGAAGCTACAGGTACAGAAACCATTCCCATTATTAGCGATGCGGCAATTAGTGAACTGCCTATATCAGTCATTGTAACTCTCAGTTTTGAAGGCTTATTTATAAAATTTTACAGTGAAAAATCAATACAAGAACACTTGAAAGACATAATAAATTCTCAATTTAGATTGAAAATTTATAATATCTATAAAAAACCTCAAAAAAGCAAGTAAATACAATTTGTAAGTTTTTAGAGTTGATATCTTCTACTAAATATTTTACAAATGTACCTCCCCTGAGAAGAATATTATCGTCGGCACCAGGAGAACCGCCATACAGACCCGCCTGTTAGAGGTTAGAACCGCGGCCAGACCTACAAAAGAGGAAACAAACAAGACCATTAAACCTCTAAAACCGGTTAGATAAAACGTTATAATTACTAAAACTCCTATAACAGTTAAAAGCACCTTAGAATAGTCAAAACGTTTTATAACCGATACATATACTCTTGCTATATTCAAAGCTAGTAACACCGATAAGCCTGTGGCGAAAAGCGATGTACCCATTAAGAAGAAAACTTCATGCCGAGAGATACTGGATACAGCCTGTAAAGCCACAGAGGCGCCTGAACGCGCTCTTTCTATAACCAGTATCGCTAGAAACGAGATTATTATATCCGTAGTATTAACACCGCCCATACCTGCAAGAAACTCTCTTTTAGAGTTACCGGATATGGGCGCTATAAAAGAAGTTGATGCCGCCGCACCAAGTCCCGGAAATATACCCGCGGTAAGACCAGCCAGAAAACCTATGACTCCTCCTTTTAAGGACTTGTCTTTTGTAATTCTTGCCGGTTTCTGTCCGGGTATACTTGCTCTTTCACTTAACGAAAGCAGGACTGTGGGCACAGCGAAAAGTCCAGCAAAAATTGGAACCAGAATATACTGTCTGTTAACTGTTGTAGTGAATGACAGAGCTCCTAGAGTCCCTGCAAGAGCTGCTACTGTGAAAGATGCTTTTAGATCTCCTGAGTCGAATACTAGTACAAGTAGAAAGAATAGTAGAAGATACTCCATGAACCCTTCAAGAACCATATAGACCGGTTCAATCGTTAGATAGAGTATGGGAAGCATTAACACTACAAGTACGGTTGACCACATACCTCCTATAACCGTGTAATAGAATCCTTCTATGCCTTTTCCGTTAGAAGTCATCTCCAGCCCAGGGCTTGTAGAGAGTGCCGACTCTCCCTCAGGAGCTCCAAGGAACATTGCAGGAAGAAAGTCGTGAAAAGTGTGCGCCACCGAAAGACCGGAGATAAATGATAAATAATTAACAAAAGTTACGTCAAGAAAAAAGTAAAACGGTAATGAACCAAATATAACAGTATTAGGGTGTATTCCCGGAGTTAGACCAGTAAATACTCCTGTTAACACACCAATAAGAACTAAAAACACAATTTCTATCATAGAATAATGACAAGGATCACGGATATAAAAAACAGGGCCTAACTGGAACAACATGTTCGGCGGCGGAAAAGATATGGCGAAGATGATGAAGCAGATGGGAATGGATATGGAAGAGCTTGACGCAGAGAAAGTTGAAGTCCATCTGTCAGATGAGAAAAAACTTGTTTTCTCCAAACCAGAGATCTCAAAGATAGAAGTACAGGGACAAGAAGTCTTCCAGCTACAAGGAAACTACTCAGAAGTTGAAGACGTAAGCTCTGAAGATATTGAACTAGTGATGGAGAAAACGGATTGTTCAGAGAGCGAAGCCAAGGAAGCCCTGAAGAACTCTGAAGATGTTGCGGAAGCAATAATGAATCTTCAGTAAATCTACTACTTCTTATTTAATTTTACAGAACTTAGACAACGAAAAATCATTCTTACTTATTTGAGATACTTCTAGGTCTGATCCCCTTCGTAATCCATATACTCTAAGAACTTAGCGTAAGCCGGCCTTGTAATCATTATACCTACTAGAACGCCTATTATCGTGGTTATTGCGAACCCTCTTACAGCCTGTAGTGCGAAGGCGGACGGATCAAACTGCATCATAAAGACCGACGCTGTTACTGTAAACGCTCCGAGACCCAGGTACATCCTGCTTGCTCTTCTGCTGTACAGAGCGTATCCTATAAGTCCTAGTCCTGCCGCACCTATTGCAAGATTGGATGCAGCCGGATTAATCAACGGCGCCATCGCCCCTATAGTGGTAGCGGCTGCCGTAAATATCACGAAGAAAGCTCTCTTCAAACGTCTCTTCCAGCTTCTTATCTTATCTTTACCTCTCTCGTCCGTAATAATAATCTGGTCATCTACACCGGTTCCTACCGCCGCAATTATACCTGCTATCGCCGCCAAGTCAAGCGTTATCAGCGTCGAGAAGAACGCTCCTAACAGGATGAATACTTCTGAAGATCCTGTAAATACTATAGGAACTACTAGTCTTGGATCACCGTATCTTAGATAGATTATACCTCCCACAGCTATAAGAGAGGAAACTATTGAGAAAAGCGCAGCCGTCATAAACCGATCTCCAAGTGCTGCCGATATAGTAGATATGCTCTCGACCTGGATACCTGCCGGCAGACTTCCCGACTGAAGTATTGCCTGTAGTTCTTCCATGTTCTGTTGTGTCTCCGCCTCGGTCTCTCCTCCTCCCGTTATTGAGGGCTGCTGTATTATCTGTTGTGCGAAAACTCCTGCCATCCTAAGCTCGTTCTGCATCTCACCGTCGACATAAAGTCTCAGGTATGCGTATTCGTTGCTGTCAGGCATCATCAGATGTGATTCATCGCCTACTCCTGCCACCTCATAGTTCTGGGCAACTCTCTGTACGTTTTCCGCTGATTCTCGTGTAATTATTACAGGGAACTGGAACTCGAAACCTTCACCGCTCGGTCCTACAGCCCCCTCTCCGGTAAGCACCTGTTCTACATCTGCTCCAGAGTAGGCTACAGCTTCTAGATGAGCTGTGTCCTCAGTATCGTTTATGTAACGGAATGTTGTACCTTCTAT
Organism: Nanohaloarchaea archaeon B1-Br10_U2g1; assembly: GCA_001563875.1. Classification (GTDB taxonomy): domain Archaea; phylum Nanohalarchaeota; class Nanosalinia; order Nanosalinales; family Nanosalinaceae; genus B1-Br10-U2g19. The sequence continues at coordinate 4,325 of LKMN01000018.1, forward strand.
CTCCCAATCGTCTCCAGGCTGGTATGTCGAGCCGTTTACCGAGATTTCTCCGTTTTCGCGTGTAAAGGTATGTGTCTCGAAAAGCGTGTACTCCAGCTCGTCTTCAACTTCTAGCGGCATTCTTGCTTCGAACTGTCCTTCCTGCTCTATAAGCTCTCTTATCTGTTCTTGGTCTGTTTCAGCCACCTCAACCTGCACCATATACTCTCCGGCCAGCTCGACAGTTCTTATCGATGCCTCAGTTAGACCGAAAGCCGATATTCTCTGGTCTAGTACGTTTGATACTTGGTTAGCAAGTTCCTGACTGTTCTCTTCAGAATCTATAGAGACAAGTACATTAGTTCCTCCTTGGAGGTCTAAACCTTGGTTTATCCCTGTCTCTATCTGCCACTGTCCGTCGTCGTCTTGGACGTACTGCGGGCTTAGAAGAATTAAAGATATTAAAAGCGAAAATGCTAGCACCCACATCCTCCATTCTTTAAGTAGCGGCTTTACCTCCATGTTAACATACCTCCTAGCTCAGAAGCTGCTTCTGAAGCTGTTTCCATATCTCCGTCAGCATACTTCTTTAGTACAACTGCGTTTCCAAGCCATGTTAAAGGCATGTCTGCGAGCAGTCCTATAACCATTACTGCTGCGATATTTGAAAGCTCTGAAGGCCCCGCTATCATCCATGAAACTGCGTAAAGTAGTGTGAAGCCGGCTATTCCGCCAGAGCTCATTGTTAGTCCTGTCTTGGTTGCGCTCCAGACACGGTCTCTTAGGCTTCCACGTCTCTGTTTGAGAACTCTAGTAGATAAGACAATATCCGTATCAACAGAATAACCTATAAGCATCAGTAAAGCTGCTAAAGAACCTAATGTTAGAGGTATATCTAGTAAAGCCATACCAGCCATCGCAAATGTTATGTCTCCAGCTATAGCAAATATTACGGCAAAAGAAGGCACTATATCTCTGAAAGCTATGAAAACAACAGTACTCATTATTATGAAGGCGATTCCGAAAGCTAGTATTGCCTGTCTAAAGAACTCTTCAGAGACCGTCGCATCTATAGTGCTTAGGCTCTGCAGCTCAACACCAAAACCTTCGTCTTCAAGCACCTCTACAGCTTCTCCCTCAGTAAGCTCAGGGGGAGGAGCCCTCAACAATAAATATGTTTCATCGGTAGTAACCTGTTCTAATGCCTCTACATCTTCTCTGCCAGCATTAGCGAAAGCAGATTCTATTTCTTGTGTCGAAAACTCTTCATCTATAGAAAACTGCATCTCTGTACCGCCTGTGAAGTCAAGACCCAACGTTAAAACCTGGCCAGTTAAAATATAGTTCCCTCCTAGAACTGTTAACGCAAGGACGACCATCAAGACAGGTATTATGAAGTAGTCCTCCATATTCCTGTAGATTCTATCGAAATATTTCTCTAGACTCACAGTTATTATAGAAGTAGCTAAGAATCTTTTAAACACTCCGGGAGGTTGCTTGAGTAGAGAATAAAAAAGCTCCAGCCTTAACAGTTAAACACTGATGAGTATAGATCCGGATGATATTAATTTTAGATCAGTAAAGACCTTCCTAAACAGACACAGAATGTTTCTGCTGGCTTCTATCATAGCTCTAGCCGCTGTCTACATCCGGTTCAGCCCGGCTGAAAACATGGATTACCTACAAGCAATGGACTCATATATCATATACCGTTTCAGCCAGCATATCGCCTTAGACTGGAGCTTCCCGGCCTTAGACTTTTTTAGGTACTTCCCTTACGCTTTCCCTACTTATGCTGAAAACATGGGATCTTTCTATATTCCTGCTATACTTTACTGGTTAGGTCCTTTCCTATTCCTTGACTACCTCACTTGGGCTCAGTTATTCCCGCCTTTGATGGGAGGACTATCCGTTATCGCAATCTACTTTATCGGTAAAGAGGCATTTGACCCTTTAACAGGTGTTTCCGCAGCCTTCTTCCTTGCAACAATCGCAGGGGTCATGCATAGATCCGGTGCAGGATTCTTCCAGAAAGACCCTATATCTGCAGCATTCATGCTAGTATCTATCTACTTCTTCATACGTGCCTGGAAACGCGACGACTGGTACTCCGGAATAGGTGCCGGTGCCACCTTAGGAGTCGCAACAATATCTTGGGGAGGCTCAAGCATGCTTTGGCTCCTCTACGCTCTAACAGTAGGCGTGATGCTCTGGATAAATGAAGATATACGGAAACTTGTAACCGCCTACACACCAACAATACTAATAGGTGCTTTCCTAGCAGCCTCACTGAACCACGACAGGTTCTGGCTTACAGATCTAGACTTCTTAGCTAACCTAGCCGTACTTCTCCTACTATGGAGCCGTTATCTGCTTGAAGAGCTTGAGCTAGTTAAAGAAAACTATCTTCCATATTATATACCGTCAGTCTCTATTTTTGGGCTTGTAATGGCAGCTTTATCACCTTTGTACTCCCAGACTCTTGCAAATATGTTCATAAGGATGGTCAGACGCGTTACAAGACAACAGAGCGACAGCGACGTTATTGGAGGGACAGTGGCAGAGAACACTCCTGTTACGTTAGGAGAACTTTCCTCACAGCTTGGATCTGTAGGTGTTAGTCAGGTCCAGATGTTTGTAAGTGATCCTTATGCCAGCATTATATCACCTTTCACAGCAATAGGAGGCTTAATAAGCAATATCAACGGTCCTTGGCCTCTAGCATTTATAGGTATCGTTTTCCTTTCAACGAGCATCCTTTTCATGGTTTTAAGGAAGCTGGAGTTTGTCGAGGAAACCATAAATGAAAGAATATTTTACCGAGTGCTCGCAGCGGTCCTAGTAGTTTGGATCGGATCTTTCTCACTAGTATTTGACGACCCTACCCCTGGAGCTACCTTAATTGCTGTAGGACCTGCAGTATTTGCATTAGCAGGTTCTCTAGGAATATTATATAGCTTAGAAGAGTTTAGAGACATAGATATTGAGATAAAGTGGTACCAGATAATCCTAGTTTTATGGGCAGTAAGCAACATACTGGCTGCTTCAGCACAGTCTAGACTTGTCTTTTTAGCGTCCTATCCTACGGCATTCATGGCAGGATACATGTTTGCTAAAGTGGTAAGAAGAATCAGAGATCTTGGCCCAGAGTCTGTCCGGTACTTGTCAGTAGGTTCAGGAGTTCTGCTAATAGATATTACTCTTATCGTAGGCCTCCTAATCTCCGGTATAGGGATAATCCCTGCAGTTGTTGCCGTGGCTATACTTAACGGTCTCGGCTATATTATAGCAGGAGGGATCGAATCCCGCCATCATCTGAACAGCAACTATCTAAGTACAGGCCTTCTAGCCATCATGGTTATTGTGACCATCCTAGTAAACTTCGGATCAGGATACTCGGCAGCAAACAGTCTGCAGGAGTCTCCTGACGAACTATGGATGGAAAATCTAGATTATCTGAACGAAGAGGCTGATGAAGACGCAGTAGTTCTCTCGTGGTGGGACTACGGATACCATTTCCAGTCGGTAGGCAGAACAGCAACTGTGGCAGACGGAGGTAACTTAGGATACTACACAGATGAGGATAGAATTCCTTATACCATAGCAGATTTCTTCACATCGGAGAACCCTGAAGAGCATGAAGAGCTTTTCAAGAAACATTCTGTGGACTACCTGGTCCTAGACGAGACTATGCTAGGTAAGTACTCTGCCGTAAGCCAGATCGCTGAAAGGGATAATGAGAACTTCCGTTCAATGATACAGCTTGAAAGCCCAAGTAATATACAGGAAGGAGTAACAGAGATAGATAATAGAACCATGGTAGAGTTCTCAGGCCAGGGAATAAACGTTTATACTCCAGTAGATAATAGTGAAGGCTCTGCAGAGATAACTTCGGCTCCTATATTCGAAAGCCCTGAATTCAGAGGAGAGATAGACTGCGTTCTAACAGATGACGGTGTGCAGGAGTTTGACGGAGATGGAATCGAGCTTGATGGTTTCGGAGAAGTATGTGCAGCACAGAACCCTTACTTCAATGTAGACAGGGCTTTAGCTTTTGGACAGCAAGGGTTCGGAATGCCGGCCAGACTCGTACTAGTACCGAAAGATATCAAGGATCATACCATGGTACGGCTATATCTTATGGATGGCTACGATATTGATTTCCTCGAGAGCGCTCCTGACGCCTCTAACGACTACATCAAAACCTGGGAAGTTGACTATGACGAACTTTAAAACATGGAGTTTATAGCCCTATCAGCTTTTCTAGGCTTTCTTGTAACTCTTGTAGGTACTCCTTTAGCTGAAAAGTATCTCGCCGCTTCAGGAATATATGGAAAAGATCAGAACAAGACCGGAAAACCTAAGATACCTACTTCAGGCGGACTCATAGTTTTAATGGGTTTTTTAATATCAATAACCTTCTATGCCGGAGCCACATCAATCTTCACAGATACAATCGTAGACAAAGAGCTTTTGTTCGCCGCGCTTGCTTCAACAATACTTATAGCTCTTATAGGTCTTGTAGATGACATACATATTGAGTCTTTAGCTTCTTCAGAGGATATTGAGATAGTTACAGGAGACAGTATACTCCACCAAAAAGCCGAGCTGATCCTTGGTTCTGGTGAAGCCGGAGAGGACCGTAAAGGTCTTTCACAGTCAGTCAAGATGTTGATGGTTCTGCCTGCAGCCTTTCCTTTGATCGCTGCCGGAGCAGGATCTTGGACGATGGTTCTTCCTGCTCTCGGAGAAGTTCAATGGGGTCTTATATACCCGCTGATACTGCTTCCCGTAGGACTACTGTTTGTTTCAAATGTTGTGAACATGCTTGCAGGCACAAACGGTCTATCATCAGGTCTAAGCTTAGTAACGGCTTTAGGTCTTGGTATTTTCGGTATTCTAAACGGACAGCTGGAGGCAGCTATGATTGCGTTTGGTCTTGCAGGAGCTCTAACAGGCTTCATCTGCTATAACTGGCCTCCCGCATCTATACTTCCAGGAGACTCTTTAACCTATCTCTGTGGCGCAGCTCTTTTCTCTACAATGGTAATCGGCGATATGGAAAAGTTCGGAGTCTTTGTGTTCGTCTTATGGTTTATAGAGTTTTTCTTGAAGCTTAGAAGTCGTTTTAACGCCCATTCATGGGGTAAGCCAGATGGAGGGAGTCTCAAACCTCTTTATGATAAAAACTACTCTTTAACACATCCTTTGATGCGTAGAGGATTTACTGAGAGCCAGATAACAGCTACTCTTATCTTGGTTCAGATTTTTGTAGTTTTATTAGGCTTGATTTTACTTTAGAATTTTTAACGTTTCTCTTCGTACGGATCTTCTATCCTGTTTATGTCCTCAGGTCTGTAAGGGAAGGATATCTCAAGCAGTTCAGCTACCTCGCCACCTATATTCTGTATCTGATGTTTTTCTCCCGATCTAACGACAATTGCATTCCCCTTTTCCAGGTTCTTGATGTCTCCTTCCTTTCTTATGGATACATCTCCCTTCTCTAGATAAAGTATATCTGCCTGCTTGTCGTGGAAAGAGTAGGAGGTCATCTCTTCTGCATCTATAACCAGTTTACGAACTCCTAACATACCAGGTTTGTCTCCGATATCTACCTGAGTTATCATAACCTGTTCTTCGTACCCCCATGGCTTCTCAATCCTTGACATTGACGTTCCCTCTATACGGTTTAATGATAAGCCAATCTTCTTATCTCTATCTTAGCGATAGTATCTAACAGTTTCTTTCAGTCCTTCTTTGAAGCTGTATCCAGGTCTGTAACCCATCAAGTCTTCGGCTCGAGAATAATCTGCCCTAGTAGTTTCCACATATTTATCTCTAGGGTTTTCAACATGCTTAGGCTCTATTTGGGTTTCAAGCACTTTGTTTAGCTTATTAACTGCTTCATTGAAAGTTATATCTTTACCAGTACCTATATTGAAGTGTTCACCATCCAGTTTCTCATCCTGTTCAGCGGCCAATATATTTGCTTTAACTATATCTTTCACATAGGTGAAGTCTCTAGACTGTTCTCCCTCTCCCCATATAACAGGTCTCTCGCCCTTTTTCATCTTCCATAGAAACTGTGTGACTACATTAGCATACTTTCCTTTTGACTTCTCTCTAGGACCGTAGACAGAGAAATATCTCAGGCCTGTAGTCTGTAAAAGATTATTGTAGGAGTATGCTTCGGCATATCGTTCTCGCGACATCTTTGAAGCAGTATAGAGATTGGTAGGTATCTCTCCTGAGTCCTCTCTATGAGGAGGTTTCACGCTTCCATACATGGAGCTGGTGGACGCATAAACCACTTTTTCAACCTCTTCCTCTATGGCTGCTTCACAGGTGTTTACGAACCCTGCTACGTTAACATTCACGCCTTCAACAGGATTTTCTTTGTGCATCGGTGAAGAAGATCTAGCAGCCTGATGAAAAACTGTGTCACAGTCTCTTACAGCCTCTTTTACAGTTTCTTTATCAGTCACAGAACCCTTTATGAACTCTATATCGTTTTTTACGTCTTCAAGATTAGATCTTGATCCTAGATATAGGTCATCAAGGACTTTGACCTCTTTGTCTTTAGAAACAAGTTCTTTAACAATATTAGATCCTATAAAACCTGCTCCTCCTGTTACCAGTACCTTCTCCATATTTTAACCTTTCCCATACATTCTTTTTATTCTAAGCTGATTTTCGTTGGTAGAGCTTCCATAGCCCCTTTCGAAGTTGTAGATACTGCTGCCGCCTCTACAGCCTTTTGGAGTGCTTTGGTCTTTCCTGCTTCTCTAAAAGCCAGATAAGCTCCTGTCAGACAGTCTCCGGCGCCCGTCGTATCAACCACTTCTACGTTAGGAGGTTGGAACCGAGTCTCTTCTCCGCCGTGAACAAGCTCTGCACCCTCTTCACCTTTTGTTATAACCAGTTCCTTTGGCTTCTCAACAACGTTTTTATCAAAGAATCTCAGTTCCTCTTCTGCAGCTATGAGGATATCTGTCTCTTCAATTATCTCGTTTAAAACCTGTCTGTAGCTCTCATCCAGAAGCTCTTCTCTTATATTAGGGTCAAAGCTTACTTTGGCATCAGTCTTTTTTAGGAAGTTGAGGATGTTGTCTGCAGAACTTTTATCAGTCCATGGAAGAGATCCTAGATGTACAATATCGTCTTTGCTGGGTTCTATATCTAGCTGTCTATTCCTTATGTTTTCATCCGCATCTCTGTAAAAGCTGAAATGAGGTTTAGCCTCCTCGTCAAGCGCGACAAAAGCCAGTGTTGTTTTCCCTTCTCTTCCTATCTTATCTGTACCTACGTTTTCTTCTTTGAGTCTTTCAGCTAGAAAGTCTCCGAATTCGTCCTCCCCAACGGTTGCAACCATTTCCACATCCGCGCCAAGTCTAGATGCTGCAACAGCTACGTTTGCGGGTGCTCCTCCAGCCCTCTTCAAGAATCCACAGTTTTCAGTTAAATCTTTTTCCTCCCTTCCTATCATGTCGACTAGAAGCTCTCCTATACAGTAAATCTTGGTCATCTGTAGGCCTCCACCGTCCTGTACTCTTCTGTTATATCTTCATATATATCAGCTATCTGCTCTGTGAAAGGACCTTCTTGAACTATTTCAGGCTCTTCGAGTTCACTCAGGCCGTAATCCTGTCTACCAGACTCAATATATCTGAATGTCTCCTCTCTTGCCTCTTCAATCTCTTTACCGTTTAGAAGTTCTCTGGCAGCTATTGCTGAAGCTGTCCTTCCCCAGCCTTCAGAGTCGTCTGGGAAGTAGAGTGTAGAGTACTTTCTTGCTCTGTCTCTTCCAAATGCTTCCTCAGAGTTTTCCATTATCTCTTTATCATTTGAACTGTTTCCAAAGGCTATAGAGGTTACTTCTTCAGGTTTGTAGCCTTTTTCTTGCTCTAGAACCTTTAGCTTTTTCTGGCCTGAACAGTATCTTCCGACCTCTAGTCCTGATCCATTCTGTTTGATTCTGGCTCCGTACACCTCTGGTGCATCATCTTGAAGCAGCTGTTGAAGTGCGTGAAGCGGTGGCTCTTCAAGCCCTGCGGTTACAACTGTTATAGGTTGACCTAAATATCTGTTCAGATGTAGGAATCCATCGCCGTAGTCCTGTAGGAACGGTATCTGGGCCTCTTTAGCTATTCTATCCAATTCGTCTATATCTTCTGCTTCTTGAGAAACCGTGTATGCTAGAGAGTCCGCTGTGTTGAGCTCCTGTTTGTCAAATGTATCGACCATCTGTTCGAACTGTTCTACGTCTTCGAACCCTAGCTTGTAGCTTTCGGGATGTTCAGCAATATTTAGTCCTGTATCTCTTGTGGTTACCGTTTCGCAGTGGTCGGCCCAGATCTCTACCTGGTTTTCCGGGCCCTGACCGTCATCTAATGCCATAGTATTACGATGTAATACTTCTAGTTTTTAAAGGTTGTACTACAGCCCTTACGTTTATTACTTGAACAGATTCAAACCAGTAGTATGAACAGACGTTTCCTAAAAGACACTTTAGCACGCGAGTCCCGAGCCTATGGATTCACTATTGCCTTCTGGGGATCAGGAGCCATGATACTAAACCAGCTAGGGGTACCTACAGCTCTAGAGATAATCACATTCGGAATAGGATCAGTTCTTGGATTCGGCTTACTAACGCTTTACGTATACCGTGACGCTCTGAATCCGGTTAAAGATGAAGACGTTAAGATAGTGGCTCTAAGTATGATTCATTACATTGCTGCAGTTATACCTATAGTAGGAGCTTACTTCCTGGCCAGTCTTCCTGGGTTGTGGGCATATCTAACCACAGGAATGTTAACCTCTATAGGCTACAACCTTGGTATGGTTATAGAAGAGCGTTTAGCTGAAAAACTAGTCGAACTTTAGAATCTTTAACCTACTTCCAGCCATTTGCCGCCGTATATATAGCCGTAGAGCTCAGATGTAGCTGCAAGACTCTCAAAAACAGACTCAAGATTCGAGCCGTTTAAACGGGAAAAAATTGACGGAGAGACAATATAGGTACCTGAATTTATCAGTCTTGAAGGCTCCTCTCCTTTACTTGGCTTCTCCTCGAAACCCAGTATCTCTCTTCCTTTTAAACGGGCTACACCGTAGTTGGAAGGGTTTTCTACAGTTGTCAGCGCCATAGTGGCTACAGCATCTTCATCCTCATGTACCTTCAACATATCCCTTATATCTACATCCGCAGCCACATGGCCGTTCAGAACCACAAGATCCTCATTAACCTTGCTCTCAATCTTTGAGAGTGCTGAGGCAGTACCTTCCGGTTCATCCTCAAAAACATACTCCAGAGCTATTCCTCGGTACTCCGAACCGAACTGGTTCTCTATCTCACGGTTTCTGCCCACCAAGAGTATAGTTCTGTTTATTCCCTGAGATCTTAGATGGTCAAGTATATGGCTCAGAACCGGTTTTCCTTCCACCAATTCCAGAGTCTTGGATTCGGCTCCACCACATAGAACTGCTGCTGTACCGACACCTTTCCTCTTAAAATGGCTCTCAACTATCTGCTCAACCATGGAGGAGCGGTTCAAACCTTTATCCTCCGCCTCCAGATCAACTTTCTCAACAAGCTCTCTCTCCAAGGTTAGAGAGATCCTTTTCTTAGACATTAATCGAAATATAGTCTTACCAATTTTTTAACTCTAACAGCCTCCTAAAATAAGAAGACTCCTGACTCAAAGAAACGTTGTAAGTCGTCATGACGAAGATTGTTGACGGAAATAGAATAGCTGAAGAAGTCGAGAAACAGCTTGAAACAGGTATCAAACCGTTGCTCGGGATAATACTTGTTGGAGACAGAAAGACTTCGGAAGTGTTCGTGGAGAAGAAGGTTGAAGCCTGTGAGAGAAACGGTTACAGATCACGAGTAAAAACCTTTCCCGAGGACGTGGAACAAGAAGCTCTAAAAGAAGCTATAGAAGACTGGAACAGAGACACGGAAGTAAACGGTATTCTAGTGCAGCTCCCTCTACCCAAACATATAGAAGAAAACCAACTGTTCAAAAATCTGAAACCTGCGAAAGATGTTGACGGCTTAACACCTGAAAATCTTGGAAAAATTCTTAGAGGCTGTGAAGACGTGGTTCCTGCAGCTGTCTCAGCTATAATAGAGATAATAGAACAGAAAGGCATCAGGATAGAGACTGAAGACGTCGTAATCATAAACAACAGCTCTTTGATCGGAAAACCATTATCAATGGCTCTTACAAATAGAGGTGCAACAGTCAGCTTGTGTCATAAAAAAACTGAGAATTTAGAGAAGTATACCCAGGACGCAGATATGATAATAACTGCTACCGGAGAACCCGGTCTGATAGAAGACGAAATGCTTTCTGAAAATGCTTTGGTCATTGATGCAAGCTACGGATTTATCGACGGGAGCCTTGTATCAGATACCAAGGATCTAGAGGAAGATGTAGATTTAACTCCTGTGCCCGGAGGAGTAGGTCCCGTAACAGTAGCTAAAACACTTGAAAACCTGGTCAAATGTTACCGTAAACAGGTTTAATCCCTTCTTATCTCTATATCAACAAAGTATTTCTGTCCGTAAAGCTCAAAGTACGCATTTTTACGTGGCGGAAAACTAAGCGCTCTCAACCGGTCCAGAAACTGTCCGGCGGTTACTTCCTCGTTCAGATCGATTCTGCGAAGCTCTTCTAGCTCTCTACTGTAATGCTTGTTTCCCTTACCTGTCTGTGGTTTAGGAGACATACCTTCTTTGATATCTTTCCAACTCTCCTTGAAAAGCTGGACTCCTTCACTGGTTAAACGCTGGTAAAGAGTTTTACCGGCATCCTCAGGAGTTACCCTTACCTCTTTCTTATCTATTATAGGGCCTTCATCTATCTCTTCAGTCATGTAATGCAGTGTTACACCGGCCGGTGTCTCCTCAACCATACTCCAGATATATGGATGCGCTCCTTTGTTATAAGGAAGATATGATGGATGAAGGTTGACTATGCCTTGGTCAGGGACTTCAATTATCTCCTTGGGAACTTTATGTTCAAATCCGGCTGAGACAACCAAGTCCGGCTCCAGTTTTTTAACAAGTTCTAGCTGCTCTTTCTCGGTTAGAAGCGCTTTAACCTCTACATCGTCTCTCTGGTTAAGCCATTCGTAGATCTCTTCACCTGCATCGTTCAGACCAAGGAAAACAGTTTTCAGAACCATAAATGTTTCTAGCCGGTTAAACTTCAATTAACTACCGGATCCGAAAAACTATTATCTTCTTAACTACAACCGGTTTTACGTGTCTAGTAATAAACCTGTTATAATATCTTTTGAGGGCTGTGAAGGTGCCGGAAAATCCACTGCTACCGAGATAGCTTCAACTATTTTAAGAGATAAAGGTGCGTCCGTCGAGACAGTAACTCTTGGTATATACAGATACAGTTTTCCTCTAAACCTTTACCGTTCCTTCAAGAGAATCTTCAGTTCGAAGAAAAGTAACAGTAACTCTTCCGGAGGAAGCTCAAGCTCCAAATATAGGAAGAGAACCACAGTAAGAAGTCTTGTGCTTCTAGCTAATATGAGATGGCGCCTGTTCAAAACAGAAAGAAGTAAACCCGAATTTATTGTTACGGACCGGCACTACGCCGATATCTTCAAACAGTCAAGACCAGACTTTCTAACATTAAAAGCTGTGAAACGTCTCGATAGCTCAGACGAACTAGTGCTGCTTGAAACAGATCCAGAAACGGTTAAAGAGAGAAGAGATAGCAACCCTGAACTAGTTGAAAAACGGTTTGAACAGCTTGAAAAGTACCTGGAAAAGACCGGTATAGAGTATACAAAGATAAGTTCTGAGGATTACAAGGAAACACAGGACAGCATCAAGAAAATCGTTGAAAAGTATTCGGACCGGTTTAA
>LKMN01000019.1 GCA_001563875.1 Nanohaloarchaea archaeon B1-Br10_U2g1
GCGGAGCTTGAAGATAAGATAGAGCTTGAGACATCAGAGCTCGATATAGATCTAAAAGCCAACGAAACTGTTGAAGAAGAGATACTTTTCACTAGAAGCGAAGAAGTCAGTCTGGAAACAGAAGTAGAAGATAGCCTTAAAGACATAGTTAATGTCCAGAATATAACCGAGGAGGCTATATTGCTAGAGTTTATAGCTCCAAGCCAGGAGACCTATGTAGAAGGGTCCGTACTGCTCAAAGAAGGAAGTGACTCAATAGAAGTCCCGGTAACAGTCAACATCACCGAAGAGGAAGAGACTCTAGACTATGATCCTAACAACTTTATGATCTTCGTATACGGCGAAGATAGACAGTTTGTAGACGAACCTCTCGAGTTCAGTGTCGGTATAAGAGATGAAATCCGGTCAGAATCCTCGGAAACAGTTAGCGTCAGAACCAAAGTAGTAGACGAAGACGGAGAAAATGTTTTCGAAGAGACTGAAGAAGTTGATGTAGAACTCGTTAACTCTGTAGAGTACAGTTTGAGTAATTTAGAGACCGGAAACTACACAGTTACTTCAAGAACCTCTTACATGGATGGGAACTACAGTACAGAGAAAGAGTTCGAACTTCGTGAAGAGATAGATGACTCGATTACAGGAAGATTTTACGCAGGTTCCTTCTCAGTATATGAGAGCCTAGAGAACCTTGCCAGCCAGGTATCGAGAATAGGATCCTTACTCAGGTTCTGGTAACAGAACCTCTCACCACCTTCTTATTTTTAGATTGAGAACACTGTAATTATGAACAAGCATTTCATAACAGTAGAGAATAATGAAAAGGTTTCAGCAGTTCATCACAAATCAGATTCGGATAGATGGATTTTCTTCTGCCACGGATTTGGAAGTGATAAGGAAGGAAGTTACGAGAGAAGATGTAGTAAAGCGGTTGAAAATGGCTGGAACGCTGTACGTTTTGATTTCCGCGGTAACAATGAGTCGGACGGAGAGTTCATCGACCAAGGATTAAGTTCGAGGATAAAGGATCTAGAATCAGTGATAGACTATTTTGATCCAGAAAAATGTGTTCTATTCGGTATGAGTTTTGGAGGTAAAGTCGTTTTCCATCATGCTGTTGAAGATAAACGTGTTAAGGCAGTTATAGGCAAATCTCCCGTTACATACAACGAAATAATGGACAAGTTTAGATCCGTCATTGAACAGAAAGGAGAATATACACATTTCGGCGATAAGACTATTGACGAAAGATTTATCGAGGATCTTGATAAGTACTCATTTGAGAAGGTGACTGGAACATTAGATATACCTGCTGCATTTTACCATGGACGTGCTGATTCCACTGTACACCCCGAATATACGTGGAAGGCTGCCAGAGAACTGGAATGCAGTACCTGTGTTGAGATGTTTGAAGCGGAGAAACATAAGATGAGCGAGGAAGCTGACATCAAAATATTGGACTCTATGTTCCACTGGCTTAGACAAATATAATCTGGTTTCAGGTTTCTCCTTCCTTAGAACTCTCCAAACTTCCTTTATCAGTCTCGTACTGTTTTATTATAGACTCCAGTTGTCCAAGCCGCAATCTGTTCCCACCTAAAGTTGTCTTCTACCCTGTTTCTGGCCTTATCCCCCATCCAGTCGGTCCATCCGGGATCATTCAGTGCTCGATTAACTTGGTATGCGATAGATCCTGAGTCCTCCGGATAAGAGTGCAGACCTGTATACTCATGTACTATAGTATCTTTCATTCCTCCCGTATAGCTTCCAACAGTCATCGTTTCACATGCTGCAGCTTCCAAAGGCACAATACCGAAAGGTTCGTATACCGAAGGCGCTACGGTCATTTCAGCAGATTTCATCAGTGAAAGAAGTTCTTGGTCAGATACATAGCCCGGGAAGTATACTTTTTCTCCTACCTTTGAGTTAGCAATACCTCTATAATGTTCCGTGGATCCGCTTCCAACCATTACAAATTTGGCTTCAGGAGAGTTTTCAAGTATTGAGGGCATCGCCTCTATTAGATGTCCGGGGCCTTTCTGAGGGTACATACGCCCTACAAACAGTACTATCTTTTCCCAGTCCAACGCATAATCTGTATAGTTTAAACGGTTTCTATGGTCGTCAAACTTCTCTAGGTCGACACCGTTAGGTATGTAGTTTACTTTATCATCAGGAACGTTAAACGAGTGTTTGACTTCTTCCGAGAAATCCTTGCCCACTGTTATAACCTGTGAGGCCTCATAGGTTCCGTACCACTCCAAGTTGTGTATTGTTCTCTGGTAGTCGGAGTCTATACCGTCTCTACCTTTCTGGGTCGAATGTACGGTAAAAACCATTGGAAGTCCGAGCGTCTTCTTAAGTCCCACTGCTCCAGATACCACCATCCAGTCATGGGCATGCACTACATCAAAATCCTCTTCGTTGTATAGTTCAATCGCTTTCTTCTCCATCTGGTGACCTAGATGCATCGCCCAGGAAAGCGTGTTGTTAGCTGACTCTGTAGAAGTAACTCTATGTATTTGGACACCGTCTCGGTACTCCGTTTCCTCCTTTTCTCCGTATGTAACAACTATAGGTTCATGTCCTTGATCCGCTAATGTGGTGGCTAGATCTTCACAGTGCGCAGCTATCCCTCCTGCCTTCATAGGCGGATACTCCCATGTGAGGAATAGCGGCTTCATCTATACTGTTTTACCTCCTTCTCCTGTTTAACAAGTTCCTTGTAGCTGCTTAAAACTGTTCCCTGCCAGTCACTACTAAAAGGATTAATTACTTCAAGCTTCTCGCTTGGCACATCAAGATCGAATAGGAGCGAGTTCTTGGTATCTTCTCCTGTAGCAAATACTTTGTCGGCTTCACAACCTCCCTGCCATTCGAGTTCAGATATTACTCCAGACTGGTCGCTGTTAAAACCTCTCTCGTTTTCAGTTGACTGATACGTTACTACCAGAGGTATATCTAGATGCTGTGAAAGCGTAGCTCCTCCAGGTATAGAAGTCCAGTCAACTACATGGATAATATCGAAGCCTCTGTCATCGAATCTTTCTCGTGCCTCTCTCTTGAGCTCGTTGTTAAGCATCATAGACCAGTTATAGAGGTTATCTGCTTCAAAAGGCAGATCAACTCTATTTACTTCGACTTCATCATTAATGCTGTATTCGGATCCATCATCAAATGATACCACAAGCGCTTCATGATTTTTACTAACCAGGCACTCTGCTAAGTTCTTTATATGTTCTGTAGCTGCCTTCTGCTCTCTAAGCCTTCTTACAAGATATAGAACCTTCATCTTTCAAATCTCTCCTCATGCCCTAGCTGTTTGCTTCTCTCAACATCAGGCTGATCAAATGGATCGACTTCTCTAAGCCATGCCGAGTAAACTGCTAAATACTGTAAGAACGCAATCAACTTACCTATATTCTTATGTGAGACATCTGAAACGTTTAAGCTCATGCTTGGCCTGTCTTCCTCTTCCAAAGCTCTTTTTACACCTTTGTACTCCGATTCAAGAGATTCTGAGTAAGTCAAAGAGCTCAGATGGCCTAGCTTCTCGCCTCTAACATTTATGTCCTCTAGATCCTCTGGCACCTTTACTCTTTCTCTTTCATGAGCATCAGTTCTAAAGAAGAACGGTAATATGTCTTTTCTTCCCCCGAACAGCCTCTGATTCGTGTGGTGCTGATACTCAGGCCCAAGATCGCCTGAAAAAGTCTGTCCTTTTCCTTCTTTGCAGAAGGTTTCATGCATCAGCTGCACCATTAGAGGGTAGAAGCCGAACAGCCTAGTCGAGTAGAAAGGTGTTAATACCTGTTCGTAACCTTTGTGCTCTGCATCATAGAGGGCTGATGCAACATTAAGTGCAGGATTGTACTGGTTTTCAGGAGAAACCTTTTCATACATATCTTCCGCTCCTTCTCTGATCTCTCTAACATCTATTCCTGCGGCTGCTGCCGGCATTAAGGCTGTTTCTGTTAGTCCGGAGAATCTTCCTCCAATCTTAGGATGTTCTATCCAGTCCCAGTCTCTTCTCTCAGTCATGTTTCTTAAGGCTCCATCGTTATCTGATGTAACTGCAAAAACCGGATAATCCCTGTTTACAAAGTACATAAGCGATTCTAAGACCCCTACTGTCTCTCCAGATTTACTTATTGGCATTACAAGTGTGTTTTCAGGACTTAGGCTCCTTGATAGTCTCCCAAGGTAGTCTGGATCCATAGTTGTTACTATATGAACGTCTTTATCTGTTTCATCGATAAATGCATAGAGATATGCTCTTAAACTTGTTATAGAGCCTCCGTTACCTATTATTACTATGTTTTCATAGTCCAGCTTATCTGCTTTTCTTTCTATCTTGTCTATATCGGGTTCGTACTCCGCGAATTCTGGTTTTTCGTATCTTGGAAGCTGCTGTACTGAACGGTTCTTTTCGTTAACGTGGTCTATCTCAATTTTTATACTCATTTTTTATCCTCCAGAGCCATCTTATGCGCCTCTAGATAGTTTTTAGAGAGTTTTTTCCATGATGTTAGCTGCGCTAGTTTTCTGGCGTTGTGTTTCCTCTCTGTTATCTCTGTCTTAGAATAGGATACAAACTGTTCTAGTATGTTGTAGAGCTGGTCAGCTGACTCTTGATCGGTTTTGGCCTGCCTTTCAAGTATTTTTATACCTTTTCTGTCTTCTCTGCCTGTATTTTCTTTAAGAAACTTTCCAAAACCAGCCAAATCGGTTGTAACAGCTAATGCGCCGTTTGCTGCAGTCTCTACAGGCGTGTAACCCCATGGCTCGTAGTAGCTCGGGAATATACCTGCGCTTGCGGCCACAAGAAAGTCATTGTACTCCATTGATAGCAGCCGGTCTCCTACAGATAGGTATGTTGGATAGAAAACAACCTTCACCCTATCATCTTCTTCATTTGTCAGCCCGTTCTCGTATAGAGCCGTCAAAATCTCATCTTCAGGATAGTTCAGGTCGAACGCCGACACCGGAGGTCTATCCCCATGTTTTGCACGGAAGTTTTCCTGAAGAGACTTCAACTCTCTTGAGCTATCTTCAACTATCTTAAAGCATTTTTTGGCCGGCTCTCGACCCGAGGTTATCTCGTTCAACAGTTCTTTCTTCAGCTTCGGCATCATTGAATCAAGATAGGCCTCAAGCTCCTCATACAAAGATAGGTTTTCGACCACCTCCGTCTTCTGGCCTTTGATATCGCTAGGGACCATTATGAAGACGAAGACATCTTCTCCTTCCTCACTGTTCATCTTTGCAAGCGCATCAATGAGGAGGTCTATACCTTTGTTGTGGTATTCATATCTCCCCGAGGTGAATAGTATTCGCGGATCACTCTCCAGATCAACATCGTAGTAAGGCTTGAAATACGCTCTTAGAAACTCTTTAACCCTTCCTTTTTTTCTAGTATGCTGGTAAGACAGTTCTTCGAGACTTGGAAAGTCCTCGACGTTGAAACCGTTAGGCAGTATCACATCAGGTTCTACACCTAGAACTGCTTCAGCCTCTTTACCAGTATTCTTGCTAACGGTTGTGAAGACATCTGCTTGTTCAGCGGAGGCTTTTTCGATGTGGTGTTTAGGAACAACTTCATACTCCTCTGCCAAATTAGGGTCAAGTCTTCCGTGTTCTACAGCGGACTGAAGATCGAAATCTGAACTAGATAGTGTTCTTCCCAAGACCGTTGCATGAGTAGTAAATACTGAAGGATTATCTGAGTTAAGTATCGCAGGCCCTGAAAGCCATTCATGAGCCTGTAATACTGTATCGCCCTCAAGCTCTGTATCCAGCTCTTTTACAAGTTCTCCTACAGCATAACTCCATTTCACCGGTTCATCAAAGTCCGGACCTGCCTCCATAGAGTCTACCCCGTAATTGTCCCATAGCTCTTTCTTTATCTCGTTGGCAGTCTTCTGCATATCTGAAGGATCTACTAGTATACATCTTGGATCTGACGGAGCGTTCCATACCCCATAATAGCATTTTATCCCTTTCTCCTCCAGTTTATGAAATATCTTCTCGAAGCCGTGATTTTCGCGTGGAGCGAACTCTTTAGATGCTTCTTCAGGATTGTAGAATCCTATAGTGATGTAGTTCTCGCCGTATCTTTCGTGCATAGAGCCAGATTTGGACTTCAGTACTTGGTGTATACCACCTACCTTGTTCGCTACTTCGAAAGATACCTCGATAAAGTTATCCGGCTTCATAACTCAGGTATGCGGCTTTCCTGTATAAAAACCTCGTCAGTAGTTTATTGCCACTACAGAGTCAAAATACCTGTTTTATAGTATGCTCTTTACCATGGTTTAACCGTGAAATACACCTTCCAGGAAGATCTTTCCGAAAGAAAAGGAGTGATCTCAAACACTCATGGATTTCTAAACCGTTATCTGGACACAGGGTTCAAAACAAAGTGGAGCGGGTACTGGACCCCTCCAAAGAAGATTCTGGACTACTACGGAATTAAGATAAACGGTATCTGGCTTAACGAAAACAGTTTAGATGGTGTAGAGTACGGAGATTTACTGAAGTACCACCATAGCACAGATACCCTAGATATAGAAGAAAAAGTTGTAACTCCTGTAGAGTTTCCTGGTTTCAAAATCATTCTGAACATCACAAACAATTCAGAGACTAAAAAGGCTGTTCAAACCGTTTTAGAGACAGGGATAGATATAAGAAGGCGAACAGACGATCTTGGAACCGGCAACTACTCCATAGAAGAGAAAGAAAGCATTCTAAAAATTTCAAATGATATAGGGCGGCTGACGGTAGGCAGTAAAGAAGAGTTCGACTTTAACAGAAAAGAGGTGGACAGAACACATTTCCCAAGTGGAGAGAGACAGAACTGTTTTATACCGGGAGAAACCGTTTTCCGGAAAGAGATAGAACCTGGAGAGACAGAGAGAATTGAGATAACTCTGAAGACTTCAGAAAAAGATCCTGAAGGACTAGAAAAGATAGAACAAAGTCTCGAAGGAAGACTTGACAGAACATTCAACTCCTCGGTAGACAGCGTCAACAATCTTATCTACCGGAGAAAAGAGACAGGAGTGATAGCAGGCCATCCCTGGTTCCAGAACTACTGGGCTAGAGACAGTTTCTGGACACTCTTAGGGATTATAGATGCAGGTCAGTTTGATATAGCCGAGGAAGTGCTTGAAACTTTTGCAGAAAAAGATCTCCCGGGAAAGATAAAGACAGATGGAGAAGTGGAAAGGGTCGATAGAGCGGATACAGCGCCTTTATACATTATCGCATCTGAGAAGCTTAGACTACATAACGGGATAAGCAGGAAGATCGAACAGGGAATGCATAAGGCTATGGAACAGCTGGCTCTAGACGGAGACATTGTGAAACACAGTCCATCAGGCACTTGGATGGATACACTTGAAAGAGGTCCAGCCATAGACATACAGTCGTTGTGGCTTGAGGCCGCAGAAATAATGGATGATAAAAGGAAGAGGAAACTTGAGAAGGGTCTGAAAAAGTTTGAACAAGACAACCTGCTGAAGGACGAGCTTGAGAACGAGGCAGACGCCGTAAACCCTGTAGTAACTCTCATGTTTAATCAAGTAGAGAAGGAAATAGCTCGAAACCAGCTTGAAAAGATAAACGGAGAGTTCTGCTCGCGTTATGGAGCACGTACACGCTCAGTCACCGATCTCGGATACGACTCCTCCGGGTACCATACAGGAAGCTGCTGGGGCCTAACAACTTGCTGGGCAGCAATGGCAAACATGAGATATGGCAACTACAAACACGGAATAAGTTTCCTAGAAAAGCTTGAACAGTTTTTGGACCGGAACCAGCCAGGAGCATTACCCGAAGTTGTAGACGCAGAAAACGGAGAATCACTGGGATGCTCAGAACAGGCATGGAGCGCAGGACTATTTATACACGCAATTGACAGCTATCTTCTTGGTATAAACGTGGAAGAAGACTTTGTAGAAATCAATCCTCCTCCAGATCTTGAAATCACGAGAAGAGGTAAGATGGTGAGAGGAGAAAAACTTGATCTCAGGTTCTCGGAAGGAGAGGTCGAAGTGCTAAACGATCCGGATCTAGAACTGAGGCTATAAATACAGAGAAAGGAAAACCCTAAACACCTGCTTATGATTGTAGTAAACTTCAAGACCTACGAGAACTCTACAGGAGAGAAAGCAAGAGAGCTGGGCAAATCATGTGCTAAAGTTTCTGAGAACTGTTCAACTGATATAATTGCTGTTCCACAGTTCCAAGACATCTCTCTACTTGAAGATCTCGATATAAAGGTCTTTGCACAGCACATAGACCCCGTAGAGCCAGGAAGCCATACAGGAAGTATACTTCCTGAAGACGTAATGAGTGCTGGCGCCTCAGGAACACTGATAAACCATTCCGAGAAGAGGTTGGAACCGGGAGTTATAGAGGCGACAGTGGATAAAGCACGAGAGAAAGGTTTAACCAGTATAGTATGTGCGCAGAATCCGGAAGAGTGCGCCGAGTTCTCAGAGTTTGAACCCGACTATATCGCTTATGAGCCCCCTGAACTGATTGGCAGCGATACCTCCGTATCTTCAGCCAAGCCCGGGCTGATAAAGAAAGCTGTTAAGAGGTCGGGTAAAGTACCTACACTTACAGGAGCAGGAATAAAGAGTGAGGAAGATGTATCTAAAAGTCTTGAATTAGGATGTGAAGGTGTTTTAGTGGCTTCAGGGGTCGTAAAATCTGGAAATCCTGTGGAAGAACTAAGAGAACTCTGTAGAGGATACAATGAGTAACTGGACATCAAGATACAAGGACAGCATAGAAATGGTCGAAAGCTCTGTAGATGTACTTATAGGCTTTAATGCGAATATAGACAGAGTTTATAACACCTCGGAAATCGATATAAATCTAGAAAATGTTGATCCTGATCTTAAGGAGAAAGCTTCCAGTCGTAAAGACCTGAAATCTTCCTTAGCATACTGTATTCAGAACGGTGAAAACCACGAGATAAAACTAGATATGGATCTACAGTTTGAGGGCGAAGAGTTTATAGGAGGTCAGGGAGGGATAATGTCTAACTATCTCTCAAAAACCGGTAACGGAGTTATATTCTATACCCCGATCCTTTCAGAGAAGTTATCAGAGAAGATAGATGAGAAAGTACTCTATCCTTTAATAGACGGAGATTTTCAGCTAAAAAATGTAAGAGACTGTTCTAATACTGATAGAACAAAGATAAACCATATATTCGAGTTCGAGGAAGGTAGATCTGGACGTCTAATCCTCTCTGACAGCCTGAAAGGTTTTGGACCTTACTTCCGCAAAGGTGTTGAGGACAAGTTAGAAGTAATAGAAGGAAACGTTGACTGCGCCTTGCTATCAGGATTTCACAATGTCGAAGGCAACAAAGAGGCCAAGATAAAGAAGGCTTCAGAACAGCTTGAAAGACTTGAGATACCTGTCCATATGGAGTACGCACATAGAGATAACCAGACCGCTCTAAACATAGTTGAGGATATAATGCCTTACGTTGACAGTATAGGACTGGATGAGGCAGAGTTCAAGAAGCTTGCAGAGCTCCTAAACCAAGAAGATATAGAAGGAAATGTCAGCCTGGGAGAGGCCTTCAGACATTCTAAAGATATTATTGAGACGGTAGACGTATCTAGAGTACATCTCCATACATACAGATACCATGTAGTAGTTACCAAGAAAAACTACCCTACAAAACCTGAAAAAATACGCAGATCTATGCTTTACGGAGAGATTTCCGCTATACAGAAAGCGGAGAAAGGTCGTATACCTGACTTAGTTGATATAGAAGATTTTAAATCTGAAAACGTTGATTTAAACGGTTTAACAGAGTTACGACACTTTGGGGACTACTTCAACCTAGATTCTTTCACAGAAACAGGGATAGCCGACATGGGTCAACATATCGTGGTTGCTATACCTACTCTAATACATAGGGAACCTGAGAGAACGGTAGGAATGGGAGATATTATCTCGTCAGGCGCCTTTACCGTAGAGCTTAGCTAAGACTTTTTATCAGCTGTCTGACTGTCGACTCTACATCATCAAGTATTCTATCAACATCGTCTTCGGTATCGGCCTCACATCTCACAGACATCTTCTCCTCAGTATTTGAAGGTCTTACAAGAGCCCATCCTTTTTCGAAATCTATCTTTACACCGTCTACGGTAGACAGTTCGTGGTCTGAGTACTCTTCCTTCAGCTTTTCTATAACCGGTTCTTTAGCTGTATGAGGACAGTCTATTCTTAGTTCAGGAGATACAGGGTACTCAGGAAGTCTTTCAACCAAGTCCGCTAAATCCTCTTCAGAAGCTATTCTACACATTAAAGCGGCGGAGAATAGGCCGTCATCCCAAGGAACGTCAAAGACCGGGAAGTAGTAATGTCCTGAAAGCTCTCCAGCAAAAACTATCGATGGATCTTCATGTATCTTCTCTGAGATAAAGGTGTGGCCTACCCTTGTTGTTGAAGGTGTTCCGCCGTTCTCCTCGACTATTTCAGGCACAAGCTTTGAGGAACGTAAGTCGGCGACAACCTTCCCCTTTCTAGTCTTGAGTGATTCTCTGGCGAAGAGCGCTAGAACCTCATCCTCGGGGATATATCCTTTCTCGGGCAGCATGAATCCTGCTCTATCACCGTCGCCATCGAATATTATACCAAGATCTTTACCTTTCATCGCTTCTTGTAACTGTTCTTGGGCTTCCTCTTCTCCCGGAGCCGGTAGATGGTTAGGGAAGCTGCCGTCAAGCTCTTCATTAACTGTTTCAACATTGCATCCAAGCTCTTCGAAAAGCTGCTTTCCTAAGACCGCCGCTACTCCGTTTCCAAAGTTTATAGCTATATCGAGGTTTCTCTCAAGCTCTATATTATCTTTTACAAATTTGATGTAGTCTTCTGAGATATCTATCGCTTCTCTAGATCCAGTTCCTTTTTCGAAGTTTTCTGAGTCATATATGCTTTCTATCTGTTCCATACCCCCTTTTCTCGACATTGCTAGGGCTTCTTCCTTACAAAATTTGAAGCCTGTATATTCTGGAGGATTGTGAGAGGCAGTTACTACTGCGGAAGACTTTATACCATATTTAACCATTCCGAAGTATATTACAGGCGTGGGGACGGTTCCTGCATATACAACATCTGTTCCTGTAGACAAAACACCGTTTATAAATGCTTCAGAAATCTTTTCGCCGTGTTCTCTACCATCTCTACCTATTAAAACTTTTTCAGCCTGAGTAAAGGTACCGTAGGCTTTACCTACTTTTTCGGACTCATCAACACTTATTTCGTCGGGAAATTTACCTCTTAAGTCGTATGCATGAAAGAAACCTGACATAGTAACTATTTCTGTAAACGGCTGTTTAAGTCTTTACACGAACGATTTCAGTAAGCCTGTAGTTCAAAAGTTAAAGAGGTCTAGAAAGGAGATAACTCTTCAATCCTAGATCGGAGTTTGCCTTTAATACCTCTTTTAGGAGGTTCAACGCCTCTAACCCGATGAGCAACATCTTTTATGGCGTGAGATGCTCTTGAATCAGGTTTGTAATCTACAACCGGCTTTCTTAGAGCTATGCCTTCTCTGACATGTTTATGGTCTGGTACAGCTCCTATTATATCGGTTTCAACTAGATCTTCTATGTCCTCACGGTCCACCTCAGATTTTTCTCCTCTTACACCGTTTACAACCAGCCCTAAAACCTCTCTATCGAGCTGTTCAGCAAGTTTTTTGGCTCCTAAACAGTTTGTTAAAGCCGGAAGCTCAGGATGTGATACTAGAAGTACCTCATCGGAAGCCTCTATAGCTGCCTGCACCTCATCATCTGTTCCTGCGGCTGCATCGATTAAAACATAGTCTTTCTGACCCAGAAAATCAACTATTGAATGTTTCAGACTTTCAGCGTTCGCATTAAACTCGAGTATAGATGCCGGAAGTACTGATACACCTGCAGGATGTTTGGATACCGCCTGGGTTATGTAGGCCTCTCCATTCAGAACATTGTTCAGTGATACATCTTGGAAACCTATCCCGAAATGCTGGGCTACATTAGCTCCTGAAAAGTTCCCATCAATTATTAGAACGTCTTCTCCTTGCTGGGAAAGCGCAACGCTTAAGTTAGCTGAGACCGTTGTCTTACCTACGCCTCCTTTCCCGGATACGACTGAGATTACACGGGTCATTATGATAAAGGTTTTAGAGTCTGTTAATAAAAACTTGGCTGTTTAGAACCTCTTTTTTAGACTGTTTTATGACTGCCTCTTACTTGAAACGGTCTACAATCTTCGAGAAGAAACCTTTCTCCTGTATCTCCGGCTCATACTCAAAACCTGCTATATCTGCCGCTACAGCCTTGTAACGTTCAGAGACATGATGATCCGGCTCGTGGTGGACAACTGGCTTTTTAACCGCTAATGCCTCTTGAACCTTGTTATGTTCGGGTATATCCATTATAACGTCGTAACCCAGCATCGACTCTACTTCATCAGCCTCAAGCTCGGCCTCATGGTCATTAACCCTGTTAAGCACAACTCCAAGAACATCTGTACCTGCTTCTTCCGCAATATTGACTGTTTTTAAAGCATCAGTTACGGCCGGAAGATTAGGATTTGTTACAACAAGTACTTCATCTGAAGCCTCTATAGCATTTATTGATTCGTTTCCTAGGCCTGCTGCAGAGTCAACCAGTACAAAGTCCGGTTCTCCAACTGTATCTAGTAGAACATCTGAAAGGTTTTCCGGAGACGTATCTACAAGATCTTCGATTGAAAGTCCGGCTGGAACTACTCTTAGACCCGAGTTGTGGATATACATGGCTTCAGTGATATGTGCCTCTCCCTTTAGAACATCGTGTAAAGTCTTTGGATAGAGCGGAATACCGAGATGAAACCCTAAGTTCGGATTAGTAAGGTTTGCATCCAAAACTATCGTATCTGAACCGAATTTAGTTAATGCCGCGCCGATATTCGACGTCGTCGTGGTCTTTCCTGTACCTCCTTTTCCGCTGCTAACACATATCAGCCGGGTCATCGTATCTAAGAGTTTGATTCCCGTCCTTTAAATTACCTAGTGGAGCACAACACTCAGAGCCGGGTCAGACTTCAAATTGAAATAAGTTTACAGCAACCGATACATTATGGGGCAACAGTTCGCGGAAAGACTTAACTCAATAGAAAGAAAATGGCAGCAAAAATGGGAAGACGGAAACATTCATAGAACCAAGAAAGGTTCTTCAGAGAAATACTACGTTCTAGAAATGTTTCCATATCCCTCCGGAAACCTGCATATGGGGCACGTAAGAAACTTCTCTCTTGGAGACGCTCCCGCAAGAATGAAGAAGATGCAAGGCTTCGACGTAATGCATCCTATGGGATGGGACGCCTTCGGACTACCGGCAGAAAACGCGGCCATCGACAGAGATGTTGACCCCGAAGAATGGACACTAGAATGTATTGAAAACATGCGAGGACAGCTCAAAAGACTGGGTTTCTCCTACGACTGGGACAGAGAAGTAGCTACCTGTGACCCTGAGTACTACAAATGGAACCAGTGGATCTTCCTCCAGATGCTGGAGGAAGGCCTAGCTTACAGAGACAAGTCAGAGGTTAACTGGTGTCCGAGCTGTGAAACAGTTCTTGCCGACGAACAGGTTGAGGACGGTCTATGCTGGAGATGTGACTCAGTTGTGGAGAAGAAGGATATGGAGCAGTGGTTCCTCAAGATTACAGATTATGCTGATGAGCTGCTAGACGATTTAGAACATCTCGAGGGATGGCCCGACAAAGTAAGAAAAATGCAGAAGGACTGGATAGGAAAAAGCCACGGCGCATCAATAAACTTTTCAGTAAAAGACTCAGAGAGAAATCTAGAAGTATTTACAACCCGGCCAGACACTATATTCGGATCGACATTCATGGCTTTAGCGCCTGAACACGAGTACAGTGAAGAGATCGCTGAAAACAACGAAGAGGTCGCAGATTATATTGAAGAGGCTAAGAAGAGAGACTCTGAAGAAAGAGAAGAAAAAAATAAGTCCGGAGTCTTCACAGGAGAGTACGCCGAGAACCCGTTTACAGGCGAAGAAATACCCGTATACGTCGCTGAGTTCGTCTTGATGGACTACGGTACAGGAGCAATCATGGCTGTGCCTGCACACGACCAGAGAGACTTTGAGTTCGCTAAAGAACACGAACTAGATATTAAGAAAGTAGTTGAGCCCGAAGAAGAACACAGTTTTGACGAAGAATCTTACGAAGGAGATGGAGAACACGTCAACTCCGAATTCCTTAATGGCTTGGATAAAGAAGACGGCATACAGAAAGCTATAGAGAAACTTGAGGAAGAAAATAC
>LKMN01000002.1 GCA_001563875.1 Nanohaloarchaea archaeon B1-Br10_U2g1
GACGAGTTATGGCTGGAGATAACCGGGCCTTACAGAACCTCATCGACACATGTCTGTCATCCTACAGATAGACCCTCTTGTTAAGAATAAAGAGGAGACAGCAGTCTGAAAACTATAAAAAAGAGGTAACACAATTAGATAAACAATGGCATGGTTAACAAATAGAAAAGGTGTAACACCTGTAATTGCAGTCGTACTTTTACTACTACTAACAATTGGAATGGTGGGAATCCTATGGACACAAGCTGAAGACTTGATGGATCTAGGAGATGAGGCAAGCTTCCTGGAAGACATCGATGTCCAGATAAACACCGTGACTAGGAATGATACCACCGATGAACACCGTATGGAGCTAAGAGTTGAGAACGTCGGTGACGAGCAGTACAACCTCACAGATATTGCAAGGCTAGAATACAGTGTACCGGGAGAACAGTCACTACAGCCTGCAGGAGGTAACGTACACGGCTTCACACACAGTGAAGAAGACGAAAACTGTTTCGATGATCTTGAAGAAATCACACCTGGCGATGTAGAAACATGTAACACAGGAGTAGAGATGCCGGACCCTGATGAGTCAATAACTGTAGAGATGGTTGAATCAGGAGGAGCCGACAGTATCGCAAGCTACAGCTGTAGTCCATCAACCAGCACAAGCACAACCTGTTAAAAAGGAACTACCTTATTCCCTTTATTTTATATTCTAATCTCACTTTCTATTTAGGTGTGAAAGGTCAAACACAGGCGGTCACCGCAGTACTTATAACCACGGTAATGATAGGTGCTATAGCCACAGCCTACGTATGGGGAGGGCCTTTACTCCAGAAGGGGCAAGCAGAGGCAGATCTAGATCAAGTAGAGAACGAGGTCAGAACCTTATACGAGAACATTGAACAGGTAAGTGAAAGCGGATCAGGAGCAGCAGAAACATTAACACTAGACCTAGATACAGGCGGATCAGGAGAGACTAGAATAGATATCAACGAAGATGAGAACTACATAGATATTGTGACCGAATCAGGAGATATACCGTATCCAAGAGAAACCTGGACAGTTATAGAGGGACAGAACCTTCAAAACCTGAGCATAGTAGAAGAGGAGAACTCTGGAGACTACGGTATCTCCGGCCAAGACTCAAAAGGAGTAGTAGCGGTACGTCCTATAGGAGAAGGCTCCGAGAACATTGTAACGTACCGTATTGAGTTTAGGAACATGCTTTCACAGACCCCTGACGGAACAAAGCTAGAGAAGGTTGATATAAGAGCAAGAGACTCAGCTACAGAGACAGGAACCGTTCAGACCGTTGTAAGCAATGAAGGTCAAGAATACGACTCGGAGAGCGATATGACTCTTTCAACAGGGGAGAGTATTGAACGTGAGAGGACTGTGGTAGAGATAGACTTGAGGTGAGAAGTTTGAAGGGACAGTACCTAGCAGTAGAAGCAGTTCTAACATTTGGGATGGGCCTCATAATCGCTGTAGGAACAATAACAATGTTCAACAGTTACCAGCAAGGCCTCCTAGACACTGCATCAGATCAGCACAAAGCCGCTGTTGCCTCCGAAGTTAACGAGAAGCTTATGCATCTAAAAGACGCTGACTCAGCGGAATCAACGCTCAATCTACCAGAGGAGATAGGTGGATCCGAATACACTCTAGCTCTAGACGACGAAATAATAATTTTCTTAGATGGAGGGAGGTACAGCTACGATATCAGAGGTTTCGAGGACTACAGTATGGAAGGTAGCGTGGAGGGAGGACAGGTTAATGTTTTCAAAAGCGATAACGAATTCATTATAGGTGCTCGATAATGTCTTTCAACTTCATACAGCTAAAAGAGAAAATGAGGAGAGTTAAACACCCTGAACTGTATGAAGATGATGACGAGGAGGATGAAATAAACGACAACGGCGGAATAGAAATACCTATACCAGGAAAATTCCGCCCTGAGATGGTCGAACAAGAGGACGAGGACGAAGAAAGCCTCACAGATGTAGACGTCCAGTACCCACTAGTTCCTCAAGATCCAGACAAAGGAGATATAGTATACGCTTGGGCTCACATAGTATGGAGCGAGGATAAAGGAGAGCTCATATACAGAGTTATAGAACCTGAGCTTGACAGAGGAACAGAAAGAGTTCTAAATAAGATAAAGGAGATACTTGAGAGAAGCTTCGACATAAACTTTACAGATTTAGAGACCGAAGAGGCGGAAGAGTACTTAGAAGAAAAAATCGACGACATTGTTGACAAATACGACATCCGTCTAAGCTCAGACCAACGAGAGGTAATAAGATACTACTCGAAGAGAGATTTTGCAGGTCTAGGTAGGTTACAGCCGCTTATGAACGATACCGAGGTAGAGGACATCTCATGCGACGGAACAGATATACCTGTATATGCTTACCACAGAAATCCTCGATTCGGATCTGTCAAGACCAGTATCATGTGGGAAGATCCTGAAGAGCTTGACAGCTTTGTCATGAAAATCGCTCAAAGATGCGGAAGATCCATAAGTGTATCACAGCCTTTGCTTGACGGTTCTTTACCGGACGGTTCACGTGTACAGGCAACCCTAGCCACAGATATTGCTAGAAAAGGATCAAACTTTACTATTAGACGTTTCACAGAGGATCCGTTGACCCCTATCCATATGATGGATTTTGAGACGGAGAACGCCCAGATGTTAAGCTATCTCTGGACAATAATCGAACATGAAAAATCTGTTCTTGTCTGTGGTACAACAGGAGCCGGTAAGACATCCCAGCTCAACTCCTTGTCTCTATTCATAAGACCTGATAAAAAAATTGTATCCATTGAGGACACTCCTGAGCTTAGACTTCCTCACAGCCACTGGGTCCCCGAGGTTGCAAGAAGCGGGTTCGGGTCGAGTGTTGAAGACGGTGGAGAAGTATCAATGGACGATCTCCTAAAGGAATCCTTACGTCAGAGACCGGAATACATTATCGTCGGAGAGGTCAGAGGTGAGGAGGCATACATACTATTCCAGCAGATGGCTACAGGGCACACAGGTCTCTCTACCATCCACGCAGACTCTCTCAACATGCTTATGGACCGTTTGACTACAAACCCAATCAATCTGTCTCCAAGCCTTATAGAGACATTAGACGCAGTGATGCTTATCAAGAGGATAAGGAGAGGAAACAAGTACGTCAGAAGGATTACAGGGCTGTACGAAATCGAGGACTACGATAAAAGAACCGGTCTGAACTCGAACAAGGTATTCGGCTGGGATCCGGAAACCGATACTTACAGCATGGTTAACAACTCTCTTCTCCTGAAGGAAATCGTCCATGAGACCGGAGGAGATGAGGAGGACATGAGAAAAGAGCTTAAGAACAGGCAGCACGTACTAAACTGGATGCAAGAAGAGCAGATAAAGCATTACAGGAAGGTGGGAGACGTCATATCGCGGTACTACTCTGATCCTCAGTCTGTTCTGGAAGATGTAGGAGAAAGTTTAAACTCTGAAGAAGATGAAATCGAAGTAGAGAGCTAGCAATGCTTGAGGAATACGCCGACTTCTGTTATACGCAGATAGGCGGACATACCTTAGATTATATAGAGTACTTCGAAGGTCTGCGACCTCAGTTATCGAAAGCAGATATCGAGATATCTCTTCCAGAGTATGTCAGCATGATAGCTTTTACAGCTATAACCGTTTTCGTGTTCGGGGTGTTTCTACTAGGTACTTTTATGGGAATTACAGCCGGTATATCAGGATTTATATTTGCCATAGTTTTATCAATAATATTCTCAGTTGGCAGCTCATTCCTTTTCTACTTGTATCCTTCTATTGTAATGAAGGACAGAGCTACGAAGATGAGAGATACTCTACCATTCGCAACAATGTATATGGCGACTCTTGCAGGAACAGGGACATCTATTAGTGAGCTTTTCTCAAACCTTTCGAAGACAGAAGAGTACGGCGAAATATCTAAAGAGGCTCAAAAGATAAACAGAGATATTGAAACATTTGGAATGGATGTTACAGAGGCTCTTCAAAGAGCAGCAGAAAGAACACCGAGTAAGGACTTCAAAGACCTTCTGTGGGGCATCAACCATACAATGACCTCAGGTGGTTCACTTAGAACCTTCCTGCATGAAAGATCCGACACATTGATGAAAGATTATCAAAGAAGAGTTAAGGCATTCTCTGAGCAGCTATCACTCTTTGTGGAACTCTATATTACATTGGTAATTGTTGGATCTATCGTATTTACATCTATGAGCGTTGTGATGAGCTCTTTCACTGGTTACTCTCCGAACTTTATAGTTATCATACAGATGGGGGCCATATTCCTAGGGCTTCCGGTTATATCTGGTATATTCATATTCATAGTTGACTCAATAGCTCCCGGAGGGATAAGATGATAGACTTCTTCAAAGAAGAGGGGATAGAGAAGGGTAGGTCAAAAGAAGACAAGATTGTAATAGGCTCAGTTGTAGCTGGCTGTATTCTTATAGTTGCCGGTATGCTCAGCTATATAGTTCTATCACCTCAAATAGGAGGATCACTCATAATATTAGGTCTTATAGTAGCTGTACTGCCTTATGGAATTCTTTCCTTCCTAAAGAACCGTGCAATTAGAGAGGTAGAGGATCAGTTCCCTACATTCTTAAAAGATTTAGCAGAGTCTAAGAGAGGCGGAATGACTCTATTACAGGCGTTTGAATCAGCTAAGGAATCAGATTACGGAAGATTAAACAGAGAGATAGACCGGATACATGATGAACTGACCTGGGGCATACCGTTTCCAAAGGTCATTGAAAGGTTTTCAAGGAGAATGGATGAGTCTGCAGTAATACAGGAGTCGGTATCTATACTTCTACAGAGCTTCCAGAGTGGAGGCAACATCACAAAAACAATTGAATCGATAGCTGAAGACTCCTCAAAGCTGAGAGAGACTATAAGAGAGAAGAACTCTCAGATAAAACAGCAGATACTGATAATGTACGTTATATTTTTCCTTTTCGTAGGTATAACAATAGGTCTATATGTGATGATGGCGGAGCTTATGGGTCTAGGAACAGCACAGGACGGAGCTCTGGAGAACGTCGAGTTTATGGGTGACGACGGAGGGACAGAAAACTTCTGCGACGGCTCCATACTCGCCGCACAGCCACTTTGTACAACAGCCCAGATCTTTCGATTTGTACCTAGCGATATAAGCAATTTGGGTAGCGAACAGGCCGAGGAGTACAGCTATGGACAGATGGCGTACTATAAGTCATTACTGTTTACGATGCTTATGATACAAGGAATGTGTACCGCTGCCGTAGCAGGACAGATAGCTGAGGGCTCGCCGAGCGCAGGTATAAAACACGCATTGATAATGATCCCTATAGCCTTTGTGGCATTCATGTATACCGTAGGTCTGGCAGGTGTCTAACAGATGGAAGGTCAGATAAACCTCGAATTCCTAACGGCAGCGATGCTGTATATAATTGCTTTAAGCAGTATATTCCTGGTAGGCGATCAAGTACTTCCCTCATTCCACAGCGAGACCGAGAGGACCTCTCTGAACTTGGAGGCAAAGACGTTCACATACGAAATCTTGACACATCCCGGACAGCACGAGAACGGAGATAACTGGGAGGACGTGGAGATAGACGAAATTGAATCCTTCGGGCTAGCTAACGACTTCTTCGAAGTTAATAGGGATAAGATTGAACGGCTTTCCACGGTAGGAGATGAAGATCTAAACTACACGACTTTCCGAGAACTGAACAGCCTTGAACACCAGTACCATTTCAGATTTACCTGGATGCCCGTAGTACATACAAATGAAAGCTTTACAAGAGGAGAGTCTCCTGACTTCATTGAGGAGCCTTGCCCAGAGGATCCTGATCACACATGTCCGAGCGGCTACAACGATGCCGATGATACCGTTACGTACGGCTCCGCGGAGATAGAGGGAATGGAACATACATTTCTGGCGACTGCGGAAGACGGATCCTACAACAGTCTTTATATCTCTCACAACTGGGATTTCTCAGACAGAAACCCTTACTATAGCAGAGAAAGCTTTGACAAGTACACGGATTCCGAGTATACTATAGAGAGTTTTCAGAACCGTGAGGAACAGGAAGGATCAGTAGTGATTCTAAAGGATGAAATAAACCAGTTCGGGCCAAGTCCCGACACAACAACAGCAATACAGAGGGTTGAGAGGTTTGCAGTGATGGAAGACGAACCTCTACTGATAGAGGTGCTTGTATGGTAGAGAGAAAAGGAGTGGGCTATATGATCGAGGCAATTGTCTCGATGATGATACTGCTTGTGTTCGTTTTAGGAAACAGCGTAAGCTCTCCTGTACAGGACTGGGGTGAGACACAGGATCAGATAACAGCCAACGACCTAACCTACACTTTGAAAGAGACAGGAGATTTAGAAAAATTCATGGTAAGGAATGAGCCAGGATCTCTCGAAACAACTGTCTCCACATTAACACCTAGAGATCTTGAAATATCAGGAAGTATTGAAGGTCTACCGTTAGACGATATATACATGGGTTTCCATGCCCCGGAAGATGAGCGACATACACTGGAGCTGAAGGACGATATAACCCAAGACGAGTGTTACCAGAATGATGAGTTAGAGGAGCTCGAGGAAAGAGCCGGACTAGAAGGACTGAATCCTCAGATAGAGAGAACTGAAGGATCTGGACCTAACGGAGTTTATCTCTACTTTGTAGATCAGAACCCTGATACCTCAGGGTTTGATGAAAGCCTATGGGTGGACAACGGCACAAGATGCCAGTTCGCTGACTCAGACGGCCCAATTCTCCAAGACGAGTTCTACTTATGGGGGGACAAGGACGAAGACTACGAGTACTACGAGTTTAAAGATATAGATGTTGGAGGTCAGGAGTTCACAACCTATGAGGCAACTCAGGTATACCGGATAAAACAGAAGATGAACAAGCCTGTGAACAGCGTAGAGACCTCAGCAGAGTTTGAAACATTCAGCTTCGACGAGAAGAATATACACGAATACGATATTATAGGACTCCGTAACAATGTTGATGAGTTCAATCATGGAGGTGAGAGAGCCCAGTTAGAAGAGTTTCTCGACAACAAGCCGGCACTATTACTAACAGATATACAGGAAGAACAGTTGGAGGAGGGATTGTTAGGAGAGACAGGTTTTGAACACGTGAACACCGGTAGAGAAGGAAATTTAGGGACACCTCTTTTAGGTACTAACAGTGACGGACTGGAGATAGAGACCTATTTCAACGGATTAGATGGAGATCTAGACTCTTTGAGTGTGGAGCCACAGGGACAGATATCTTCCTCAAACTCCGATAGATTTATGGAGGAAGACCACTTACTTTATGACTCCAACCAGAGATACACCCTAGAAGAGTTCTATGCAGAGAACAACAGTATGGAACAGGTAGATAACCTTGGTGTGATAGATGGCGTGCCAACGAGCAGATGTGTAGAAGAGTACGGTGAAGAAGCGGTAACAATAGGAGATATAGAGTTTGCAACAGACCATGGAACGGAGACTTATGAGGCTATAAGCACCCAGATGGCAGGAGACCACGGAGACTGCGGAGAGCTTAGAGCGGTGAACATAGATCTTGGCAGCGGCTTCAGCGATCTAGGACCCTTATTACCAGGAGAAAGTGTGGAAATCGAAGATAGGACATATACAGTAGTAGTAGATGGAGAGGATACTGTAGAATTCTTGTTCCAAGGCAACGATGAGGTAGAGATTTTAAACTATAGAGAGAGCTTTGAAGGCTTTTCTTCTGACAGGCTCGCAAGACTGCCTCACCAAGAAGAGTACAACAAACAAGATAGGAGGCTTATAGCATCGATGATATACTGGCTTGCAAGAGAAGACACCGAGTTCGGGGAGGATAGTTACGATGTATCCAGTTCTGTAGTAGGCGGTATAAACCATGAAACATATATGTCATACAGAGCATCTCTAAGGTGGGAATAGTTATGAAAGGACAGTTCATGGTGATATCATCTATACTAGTAGGACTTATTGTGATATCTTTAGCATCAGTTATTTCAGATGTACAGACCCAGGAGTTTGATACGCTTGACACCGGTTACACTGTTGATGTAATTAAGAGTGAGGCAGCAGACATGGATGTAGAAGAGGTACAGGACAGGCGTAACTTTGAACAGATGCTTACAAAAACAGGATATGAGACAGAGATGGATTACTGGACTGATGAAAACTGTTTAAACGTCACATTAGAAGATTCTAGTGAACGTATAGATCTAGACTGTATCGGTTAACGGAATTCTTCCATAAACTCAACCTCGTCATCAGTCAGCTCCAACTGTTCTTGGACCTGCGGATTCTCTTCTATAAGCTTAGAGATAAACTTGAGCTCTGACTTAGACTCACGGAGAGAGATGTGAAGTTTCTCACCTATCTTGGTTGATATAGCTTCCAGTCTACTTCTTGAGGCGCGGCTTGAACCCATCTTACGTATCTTGGACGGGTATTGGTACCGTGTCCAACCCTTGTACTTAGCTCTCTTACTAAGAGCTACACCAACCGTTGAGTAAAGGTATACGTACTTGAGTAGTTTCCAGTTCATTCTTTTCCTGATTCTGCCATTAAATAGATCGGCCTTGGAAATCCAGTTATAGGCTTTGGCATTGTCCTCAGACCTTTCATACTCTCTTGGCGTATTCTCCCTTATCCACTGTAGAAACGTATCTGCATCCTCCTGAAGGTTTTCAGTTGCTTGATTGGCTGTAGACGCATTCTCAGTCTTGAAAACCATTTTAAGGGCCTGGAATACTTCTTGTTCACCGTCTCGCGCCGAGATAGCTCCTATATCCTCAACCTCTAAAGAATCCTTGCCTTTGGCTAAAGCCTCCAAGTCGTTTATAGCCGACCTCATTTGGCCGTTAGCCTGTCTTGCAATCCTTTTGACAGCTCCCTCGTCGTACTCAATACCTTCTTCTTCAAGTATCTGTTTAAGATGTGCATTTATAGAGTTGGTATGAACATTTCCTATCTCCATAACCTCAGATTTATCTTTTAAAGTCCTGATACCAGAATCATACGCATCGTTTGCTGTCATAACTAAGGGGAACCTTGTTTCACCTACTATTCTGTTCAGTTCTTTTGTTCCTCCTCTATCAGATCTTCCCATACCGTCTACTTCATCTATGAGGATCAGTTTTTTGCCTCCAAAGAATGACTGCTGTCTTACAGCCTCTTTCAACTCTTTTTTGAGCTTAGATTTGGTTCGGACATCTGAAGCGTTTGTTTCAACTAGTTCATAATCTAAGTCGTTTGCAAGAGCTTCAACTAGAGAGGTTTTTCCGGTTCCTGCCGGACCATGTAGAAGGACAGGTTTATCTCCATTTTCCCAGTTTTCAGCCCATTCTCTAAGCTTTTCTTTCTCCTTGCTTGCTCCTCTGTAATCAGAAAGTGTTTGAGGCCTGTATTTTTCAACCCACATAAATACTCCTCTAGTTCTTAAGATCCGCTATTTTGGCGAGAAGCGCTTCTATCTGTATGTCGCTCGTTCCTCCTTCCGCTATCCGGAATTCAAACTCTCCAAGGTTATCGATTATTTTGAGTTTACCTTCATCTGATATGTCTAGGTCTAAAACTTCTCTATGTATTGCATTGATGACGTCTTGTCCGTCAAGACCCCTGTCAATCATAAGATCTGATAACTGGTCTCTGGCATCCATGAAATCTCCATCCAGTGCCTTTTCAAGAACTTCGTTTATCTCCTCTGGCTTCAGTGATGCGGCTGCGCCGTATATATCTTCTTCAGTGATTTCGTCTTTCTGCATAGTTGCGGTCTGTAGGATGTTGGTTACTCTTCTTAAATCACCGCTTGCAACTCTTAGAACAGCTTTTATTGCCTCTTCAGATATCTTGAAGTCTTCGTTTTCTGCAAGTCTTTTAATGTACTGCTTTACTTCGGCTTCTTGATGTCTGTTGAATCTGAAGACTGCGCACCTGGACTGTATTGGATCTATTATCTTTGAGGAGTAGTTGCAGGATAGTATGAAACGACAGTTGTCTGAGAACTGCTCCATTGTTCTTCTCAGTGCTTGTTGAGCATCACTGGTCAATGCATCCGCCTCATCTAGGAAGATTATCTTGTACTCTGCGTCGACAGGCTTTGTTCTTGCAAAGTCTTTAATTCTATCTCTTACAACATCTATACCTCTTTCATCAGACGCGTTTGTCTCCATAAAGTTCTGTTTCCATTCGTCTCCGTACAGGTCTTTCGCTAGTGCTATTGCGCTCGTGGTTTTTCCTGTGCCTGCTGGACCTGTAAACATGAGGTGCGGGATTGTTCCCTCATCAACGAAGGCTTGGAGCCTCCCAATAATCTTTTCATGTCCTACAACCTGTTCCAGCGTATCCGGTCGGTACTTTTCAGTCCAAACATCTATCATTTCTACCAGTTATCTCCTCGTCAAAACTTTCAGTAAACCACTCTTTTATTCTTTCACAGAGCTGTTTAAACAGGAATGAAGCTATGTATAACAGGTACTCCAGGAACCGGTAAAACATCTGTTTCAAAGAATCTGGACAGATTCAAGGTTATCGGTATAACCGAGTTAGTTGAAAGAGAAGATCTTGGAGAGGATGTTGTCATAGAGCAGCTTCTAGAAGCACTAAAAAACGAGATAGAGCTCCAGGAAGATACCTTAATTGAGGGGCATCTATCACACCATTTAGAATGTGATTACTGTGTTGTTTTACGGTGTAAACCCGACGTTTTGAGAGAAAGACTTTCAAAGAGAGATTATCCCGATAGGAAGGTAGAGCAGAATGTTGAAGCAGAGATACTTGACCTAGTGCTTGTAGAAGCCTTAGATAATCAGGAAAAGGTTATTGAAATAGATACAACAAACCGTGATCCTGAAAATGTTGCTGAAGAGATTGAAAGAAGAATAGAAGAGGACGATACAGGATATGGAGATACTGACTGGACAGATTATCTCTAAACGTTCTCCTTTATCCAGTTCTTAAGTTCTTCTTTCTTCATGGCTCCTGAGGTCCGAGATACCTCCTCACCGTTCTTAATGATTAGAAGTGTTGGAAGAGCTCTTACTCCGTACTTTGTTCCTAGCTGCTGGCTCTCTTGCATATCTACTTTCCCAAATTTGGGTTTGTCCATCTCCTCGGATACCTCTTCGAACACCGGTGCCAGCTTCTTACATGGCGCACACCATTCCGCCCAGAAATCGATGACCCAGACCTCGTCCGAGCCCTCAACCTTTTGTATAGAGTCTTGATCTATCTGTTCTACCATACTACTTGAGTACTGTTCTAATCCTTAAAACTGGTCCGGTATCACTCTTCCATATAGACAGTTCTGATAGGATAAGGAATGTCTATGCCTTCTCTATCAAACTTCTCTTTAACCAGCTGTGTTACCTCGGAAGAGGCCTTTACAACGCTTGCCCTACCGGTATCGGTCCATCCTCTAAGCCTTAAGTCTACGGATGAACCTCCGAGTTCGTCTGTCAGTATCTGAGGCTCGGGCTCGGACTCAACCGTTTCAGCATCATCAAGTGTCTCCCTTGCAAGATCTCTAGCTTTCTGTATATTGTCGTCGTAACTTATTCCTACCACCACATCAAATCTTCTTTTCTCGTAGCCTGTGTTGTTAACAACAGTTTCGTTGTACAGTTTGGAGTTAGGAACAATGACCTTTCTACCGTCAAAAGTCTTTATATCGGTAGCTCTAACCCTTATATCCTCTACAGTACCTGCTTCATCTTCTGCGGCTATCTGATCTCCTATCTTGAAAGGACGGTTTATCATTATCATAAGTCCCGAGATAAAGTTAGCAATCATTTCTCTAAGCGCAAAAGATATACCTAAGCCTATAAGACCTACAGCTGTACCTAAGGCTGACGGAGGGACTCCGAAAACTCCTAAAATCACTATGAAAGCTACTGAATATATTAAGTATGAAGTAAGTTTTTTAGCTGTCGCTGAAGCGTGCTTTGTCCCATTGCTATGCTCTATTGATCTTTCAACTATCTTGTTTGAAGCTCTATCCACTACCAGCGCAAGAGCTAAAACAACTGCAGCCCAAGCTACCGCTTGTAAAGTTATATCAGGCGGAAGAAGCTGTGCTACATCCTCCGATACTAGCTCTCCTGTAGAAGCAATCGAATCCATAATCTAACATTAAATACAGGTTAAGGAATCTTAATAAAAATTCGGACACAGGAATGATTATCGATGTACAGCCGTTTCACAGCCTTAACAGATTTTGAGGAGAAAGATCTCGAGAAGTTAAGAAACTGCAAAGTAGCTGTAGTAGGTTTAGGTGCCACAGGATCCGTTATAGCAGAGCATTTAGCCCGGCACGGCATCAATCTTCTGATCTTGGATAGAGACTACCTTGAGGAAAACGATGTGTACTCCTCCAATATCTACACACCTGAAGACTGTCAAGATTCAATTCCAAAAGCTGTAGCAGCGGAAAAGTACCTAGAAAAATTCACAGGTATAGATTCAAGGGTTGCTAGTCTAAACCCTGAAAACGTCGATCTTCTTGACGGAACAGATTTAATAATTGACGGAACAGATAATCTGGAGACCCGTTTCCTAATAAACGAGTTCTCAAAGAAAGAGGAAATCCCTTGGATATACACCGCAGCAATTGGAGAGAAAGGATATTCAATGTTCTTCAAAGAAAAATGTTTCAACTGCGTGTTTGACGATATAAATGCAGGATCCTTGGAGACATGTGAAGTAGCCGGAGTTTTAAGAGAGTCTTCTACTGCAGCAGCCTCTATAACCTCTACGAAAGCTGTAAAACACTTGACAGGACAGACTGTTGAAGAAACGCTTGACACTGTTGAAGGAGACAGCTTTCAGGTGGTTTCCTCGGGATGCGATGTGTGTAGAGATGGATCGTACAGCCGACTTGGATCCTCCAGAAAAACTGTAGCGGTCTGCGGAGAAAACAAGTACCAGCTGGATACAGATATAGGAGCTGAAGGCAGAGAAAAAATTAGAGAACAAGGAAAAGTACTTTCCGATAACGAATATGTTCTGAGATCAAATATTAACGGTAAAGAGATATCAGTTTTCAGTTCAGGACGGATAATAGTTGAAGCAAATGACAAAGGTCATGCTGAAAGCTTCGTTTCAGAGACGATAGGGGTTTAAATTTCTCTAGTTCTTATCTATCCCTAGAAAAATGGATTTAGAAGAAGATTATGTAAAGTATGCAGGACAGTTCTCACTTACGCTCTTAGCTGTATCTGCCACTTACTTCTTTGATCCGGCCAATGCCTATAGCTACGGAACCTTTCTAGGTGTGACTGTACTATTTGGTTATACAGCCTATATTTCACGTGAAGGCTTCCAGTCATCCGCCTTCCTAGCTTTTGCTGCATTGATATTTCTACCTTTAAACGCTCAGATGGCTGCTACATCCATAGTTGTAAGCTTTGGAAACGTTCTGATATCTTTCTTCTCTAAAGGATCAAGCTTTAGAAGTTATTACGGCACAGTATCTTTGCCTATGCTTTTTACCGGTGCAATACTAGGTATAGCTTTCTTCTACGGTGCTAGCCTGCAACCT
The DNA here is from genome assembly GCA_001563875.1 of Nanohaloarchaea archaeon B1-Br10_U2g1. Classification (GTDB taxonomy): domain Archaea; phylum Nanohalarchaeota; class Nanosalinia; order Nanosalinales; family Nanosalinaceae; genus B1-Br10-U2g19. The sequence goes on from LKMN01000002.1 coordinate 13,587, forward strand.
GAGATAGCGGAAGATCTAGGAGAGCAGTTTTCAGGCGCTACTGCCGAAAAAACAGGTCTATTAGTTGAGCAAGCGGAGATAATAGAGGTTCAGCAGGACCAACAGACAGACATGATTGAGGACTCTGTAACCGGGACAGTTATGCTAACAAGAGAATATGTCACGAGTGAGACCGAAGGAGAGCTTAGTGCCGAAGACCAACAGGTCATAATTGAAGCTTTTGAAGGAGCCGAGCAGAACATATCACAAGAGTTTAGGGAAGAGACAGACGACAGTATGGACGATATTGAGATGGCAGGGCAGGTAGAAAAAGTGGTTCAGAATCTGATTGAAGGTAACGAAGTCTTATACCTAGCGCCTATACTAGCGGTGGGTTTATACGCCTTACATCCGTTTATAGGAATTCTAACCGCGATTTCTGCAGTCTCGTTTCAAAGGTTTGACAGAAAGTCAGAGTAATCTTTCAGGCTATTAAAGTTTGTAATGAATAAGCTGTTTATGACCGAGATAAAATTTGTAGACGATTCTGATGCTTCTCAGAAGCTTCCAAGAGACTTTGAACCATACGTTAAAGACTGGTTTAACTCAGAGTTTCCAGGGCTGAGCGAGCCCCAGAAATACTCTTTCGACCTGATACATAGAGAGGAGAACTCTCTTATCTCTGCACCTACAGGATCTGGTAAGACGTTGTCAGCCTTCATGTCAGCGTTGAACGAGGTTTTCAGGATGGGTAACGAGGACGAACTAGAAGATAAAGTCTACGTGCTGTACGTTTCTCCACTGAGAGCGCTCAGTAACGATATCAAAAGGAATCTTCAGGACCCTCTAGAAGGAATTAAGCAGAAGGCAGAGGAGAACGGCTACGAAGTTCCTGAGGTTCGTAGTGCGGTCAGAACAGGAGATACAACAGATTCAGAGAAGAGTAAGATGCGTGAAAAACCTCCTCATATAATGATAACCACACCTGAATCACTGGGTATCATACTTGACTCTCCAAAGTTTAGAGAAAAGTTCAGAGACATAAAGTACGTTATAGTTGATGAGATACATAGCCTGTCTGAAAACAAGAGAGGTGTACACCTATCGCTTTCTCTTGAAAGACTTGAAGAGATGGTAAACGGATCTCCTACACGGATAGGTCTATCAGCAACTCAGGCGCCTATAGATGAGATAGCAAAGTATCTGGTCGGATATGAGAACAGTAACGAAAGTTCAACCAAGATAACAGAAAGAGGCGACGAGATAAAGACCGAGGAGTTAAGCTCCGAACAAGAATACCGTTCCAGAGGCTGTAATATCGTAGATGTTGCAGCATCGAAGGAGATTGATCTAGAAACTATATCGCCGGTTAAGGATCTTATCTATACAGACCCTTCGAAAATCAATAACGAGATGTACGAGAGGATTCACAGCCTCATACAAGACCACGAGTCCACCATAATTTTTACCAATACACGTAGCGCTACCGAAAGAGTCGTGAACAACCTTAAGGAACGGTTTCCTGAAAGTTACGATGATAACATAGGCGCACACCACTCCTCAATGTCACGAGAGGAAAGACTAAAGGTAGAGGAGAAACTGAAGAAAGGCGAGATGAAGGTCGGAGTAACCTCAACCTCTCTAGAGCTTGGGGTAGATATCGGTACAGTAGATTTAGTGCTACAGCTGGGATCTCCTAAAGGCGTTGCAAGAGGTATACAGAGGATAGGAAGGTCCGGCCACCAGATAGGAGAAAAAGCTAAAGGAAAGATGATAGTCGTGGACAGAGATGATGCCAAAGAGTGTTCAGTACTTACCAAATGTGCTAAAGAAGACGAACTGGACAAGATACAGATACCCAGAAACTGTTTAGATGTCTTAGCTCAGCATATAGTTGGTATGGCCTGCAACAGGAAATGGGATATTGATCAAGCCTTCAACATGATCAGGAAAAGTTACTGTTACCAGGAGCTGGACCTAGGAGAGTACGAGGACGTATTGAAATATCTGGCCGGAGAGTACGAGCTAGAGGATCAGAACGTCTACAGAAAGATCTGGATAGACCACGAGGAAGAAATATTCGGCAGAAGCGGTAAAATGACAAGAGTCATCTACATGACCAATATAGGGACCATACCAGACGAGTCGGGCTACGACGTCGTAACACGTGGCGATAAAAACTATGTAGGGACTCTGGACGAAGAGTTCTTAGACCGGCTTACGAAAGGAGATATATTCACCCTAGGAGGATCAACTTACGAGTTCCGTTATGCTAGAGGCATGAAAGTCTATGTTGATCCTCGGCCTAAGAAACAGCCCACAGTACCTTCTTGGTACTCTGAAAGACTTCCTCTGAGCTACGATCTAGGCGTCAAGATCGGCGAGTTCCGGCAAAGCGTTGAAAAACAGATAGAGTTAGGTGCCGAAGACGAAGACATCGTAGAGTGGATTATGCAAAACTACTATCTCGATAGGAATACTGCGGAAGCCATCTACCAGTACATAAATGAACAGAAAAGATTTCTTGGCAAGGTTTCAAACCACGAAAGCATCACTGTAGAGAGGTATATTGACGAGGAGAACCGTCAAAACTTCATATTCCACACAATCTATGGACGGAGAACTCACGATGCATTGGCCCGTATACTCTCCCACATACTTCAGAAGCGAATCGGTTCGAACATAGGAATGATAATAGACGATAACGGTTTTGTTATAGTTACACCGAGAAGGCCTGTTGACATCGAAAGACTGTTAGACCAGTTAAAAGACTGCAATCTTGAGGAAGAGCTACGTAACGCAATAAGTAAGACAGAGCTGATGAAGAGAAGATTTCGTCACGTCGCAGGGCGTTCTCTAATGATACTGAGGAACTATGGAGGGAATTCGAAGACTGTAGGCCAACAGCAGATGAAAGGCCACTTCTTACTCTCAACAATTAGAAACGAGCACAGTGAAGAATTCCCTATGATAAAAGAGACTTACAGAGAAATAATGGAGGACGCTATGGATATAAAACACACTAGAGAAGTTGTAAAAAACCTAGAAGGCGGCAAGATAGATTTAGAGGTAATTGAATCTGATATACCCTCTCCTTTCAGTCACAACTTGATTCTACAGGAGAGTACTGACGTCATCCGTGTAGAAGATAAGAAAGAAAGACTTCAACAGCTTCATAAACAAGTGATGGAAAGAATAGAACAGAAAGAGAATTAGGAGAAAAACGTTAAACTCTCACATTCAAAACTATATGGTAGATGGTTTCGATTAATCAGATCTTAAGTACACTTGGAAGCTATTTCTTAAGTCCAGTAGGGCTTTTAGCTCTTTTAGGAGTTATACCTCTAGTACTGTTCTATTTGATTAAGCGAAAACCAGAAAAAGAGATAATGCCCTCCATGATGTTCTTTATGAAGGATAAAAGAGAGGGTAAAGCTAGCAAAGCCTTTAGAAAGCTACAGAGAAACAATCTGCTTTTATTACACATTCTTATTATCTCTTTATTAGCTGTTGCAATGGCTCAACCATTTCTTGAGACAGAGGAATCTTCTGAAAACGCAGTTATTATTTTAGATAGATCAGCCAGCATGGCAAATCAGATGGATAATGCTAAAGATTTTATAGAGGAAAATAAAGGTTCTTCAAACACCCTGATATTGGCAGATAGTGGTACCGAAGTTTTAGCTGAAGATTCTTCGTCAACCCAGGTCAGCTCCCATATTAATGACGTAGAGCCAACTCATCTGCCCGGAGACCCTGCCAGGGCGTTGGAACTGGCCTCTATGTATGACGGAGATATGGTTGTAGCCAGCGATTTACAGCATTCACAGGATCAGAGACCTCCTGAGGAAGTTGTAGAAGACCTTAGAAACGACGGCAGAGACGTCCAAATCTTTGAACCAGAACCCGATAACTCTTGGGGTATAGTAGATGTTGATCCTGGTGAGGAAGAAAGCTCTCTAGACATAATGAACTTTGAGGATACTGAAAGAGAGATAACTATAGAGAAAGATGGGGAAGAAACCGTTCAGTCCGTCGAACCAAGAGCTGTTGAGACAGTAACCTTCTCAACCTCGCCCGGAGAAAATGTCTTATCACTTGACTCAGACGGATTCGCTCCGGATAATACCGCTTACATATCAGTACCGGAGAGGGAGGTATACGACGTACTTTTCATATCTGATGAAGAAAATCCTTATCTAGAGACTGCGTTTGATCTCATCGACTTTGTAGAGATGGAGACAGAGAGTCCTCCTCTAGACAATGATATGGACGCAGATATATACATGGTAGGAGAGACAGAGAATATCCTCTCAGAGACTGTCAACGAAATCGAGGAGCAGGTAGAGGAAGGCTCTTCACTAGTTGTCTTTGGCCATGAAACTGTATTCGACACCGGTTTCGATTCTTTACCGGTAGAGAGTTCCTATGACATAAAGGAAACACCGGTTGAGATCTATGAACCTCATATAACAAGTTTAGAGACAACTATCCTAGACACAAATAAGACAGATGGCGAATCTTACGCCGAACCAGAGGAATCACTGGTTAAAGCTGGCTATGGCGACGGAGAAGTATTTTTCTACAACATTAACGATAAAGATTTCCGTAACAGACTCAACTACCCTCTCATGTGGCAGACCGTTCTGAGAGATCTTGTTGATCAGCCTTCTTTAGAGGAGCTGAACCTCCAGACAGGGGACGAGATAGACCACTCATCTATCGAGACTGCCTCAGGAGATGAGGAGGAAGGACTCACCGAGTTAACAGAGACGGGATTCTATGAAGCAGATGACAGGGTTTATGCTGCGAATCTTGAGAGTATAGATGAGTCAGACTACCAGGAACCAAGTATTGAAGCCGAGACAGGAGATGAAGAGATGACCGAAGAAGAAGTTCAAAACCTTGTAATCCTACTTATAGGGCTTTTAATCTTGGGAGAAATAATCTACCTAAGATATATAGGTGAGATATAGGAAGATGATAGGATTTGAGAGACCTGAAGTACTGATTCTGCTTTTAGGAGTGCTACCTATGCTCTATGCGGGCTTAAAGGCAGATAAAAGATTTAAAGAAGGTTTATGGGCTTCAAAGATACTTACGTTTAGCCTTATAGTTTTAGCTTTAACCTATCCTTTCATAGAAACCTCTTCTCAGCTGACAGAAGATCCCGAGCTCGAAGTTTTAGAGGACCGTTCAATGTCGACAGAAATCCTTGAAGATCCAGAACTAGAGTTTGAGGACGTCGAGAAAACCAGCCGTGTAATAGCTTCGGGAAACAGCTCTAACCTCAAGGACGGAATAGTCAGAAATATTGAGAGGAACGGGAACTACCTGCTTAAGACCGATCTACAGTCAGACCAAAGCCTAGAAGGTTTAGAAGACAAGATTAACGAAAGAAACGCAACCCTAAATCTGCTGAAGACTGATACCAAGGACGATATATCCGTCAGTATAAACGGACCTGACTCAACAGTTCCAGGGGCCGACAACCGTTACAAGGTAGAGACATACTCTACGGTTGACTCGGAGCTTGAACCTTCAGTAAAAGTTAACGGAGAGCCTGTAGGCCTTGAAGACACAGATGAAGGAAGATGGTCTTTCGAGGAAAGCTTTGAAAACGAGGGCGTGCAGACGATAGAGGCTGAGATAGATTATGATGGATACTTCAACAGCAACCAAAAATACTACAAAGCGGTAGATGTAAGAGAAAAACCTGAAACACTGATACTTGGAGAACGAGGCTCTTTAGGAGAACAGCTCGAAACATTTTATAACGTCGAGCATACTTCGAGTCTGCCTGAAGACCTCTCGGACTACCACAGTGTTATTGCCAAACAGGATTTCGATGAGACAGAGCTAGTCGACTACGTTGCAGAAGGTAACGGACTTGTACATACCGGAGATCTCGAGGAAGATTACGACATCTTACCGGTATCCCCCACAGGAGAGGATCAGGATACTGACGGAGCACAGATAATGCTTGTAATTGATGCATCTCACACCACAGGTACAGAAGGTCCTACAGGAAACATCGAAGAGTCCATAGATATTGCGTACGCCCTTGTAGATCAGCTTCCCGGAAATAATGAGGTAGGTGCTGTAGCATATCAACAAGAAGCTTACCTAATCAGTGAGCCTGAACCTCTTGTATACAACCGCGAAAACTTGAAAGAAGATATAAGCAGGATAGAGACCGAAGGCAATACCTTCCACCATAAAGGTTTGAAAGGAGCTGAAGACGCCCTAGGCGACGAGGAAGGCAATATAATAATGATAAGTGACGGTATAATACATCCACTAGGAGAGGAAGAGAATACTTATGAAAAAGCCAGTGATATAGCTTCCCGACTCTCTCAGCAGTTGATAACTGTAGGAGTAGGGGAGGACACAAACGAAGAGTTCTTAAGAGAGCTTTCAAATCTTGGAGGCGGAACCTACATGGACGCAGAAGAGTCCTCACAACTTAATTTCATGTTTGATGCCGGAGGAGCTGAGACAGGAACCGGAGAGTTAGGAGTACTTGATTCAACACATTTCATAACCGAAAATCTTGAAGTCTCAGCGCAAGTACTAGGCTTTAATCCTGTAGAACCTAAGACCGGTTCAGATAGACTAGTTGCTTCTGCGGACGGAGAACCATTCCTCACTACCTGGAACTATGGAGTTGGGAGAGTGGCCTCTTTCACCGGAGATGATCCAGACCTCAGCAATCTTATGTCACAGGAACCATCTCTAGTTACCAGAACTTTAAGCTGGACAGTTGGAGACCCTGAAAGAAATAGAGAGGAATGGCTCAACATAGAGTCAGCTCGGGAAGGAGAGACTGTAGATGTAAGGTCTTCTGAAAACTTTGAAAAACTAACAAGAGAAGGAGATAATCTCTATACAGGAGAAATTGAGCCCAAGAGCACAGGTTTCCATAATTTTGAAGGGAAGACATACTCTTACAATTACAACAAGCAGATAGAGCGTATAGGCTACAACGAGGAAAATAAGGATATCATATCAAGGACCGGCGGACACATCTACGAGCCGGGTGACGAAGAGGATATAGTATCAGACCTAGAGACTCACGCTGAAAGAGAAGTAACAACTGAAAAATCTTTAACCGGCTACCTGCTACTTCTGATACTGGTTATCTTTTTATCAGAGGTAGGATACAGAAAGTATAGAGGTAAGAAATAAGGTGAAAACCGTTTGAGAACTCCTATGCTTAAAAGACAACTTAATCCATTTTTGCTGGTTACTACCGTCCTAGTGCTTTCCCTGCTTGCTGGATTATCAGTCATATACCAAGACCAGCTTGATACTGTTCTTTCAGACAATCAGGAGCTGCATGATGAGATCGATGATAAATCGGAGGAGATAAACAGTCTGGAGGAAGACCGTTCAAACCTAGAAGACGATCTCTCAGACACAGAGGACGATCTACAGAACTTTATTGACGAATCTGAAAGCCTGGAAAGCGAGGTAGATAGTCTTGAAATAGATATAGATGGTTTAGAGACAGATTTATCTGTTCTTGAGGAGGAGAAGGAGAATATTTCAGAGGAAAAAGAGGAGATTGAGATAGATCTTACCAGAGTGAACAGCACCTTGGGAGATATCTGTGAGAACAGCAACAACGAGATTGAGAACGGAAGCCAGGAATGTTCTGAATGGGGTCACACATACGAAGGTGAGAATTAATGCGTGTTGAAAAGCTTCTGAAAAGGCTTAAGAGAGAGTTTATAAAAGTAAATGTTTTACAGGCTAGTTTAGACTCAATAATATTCTTTTTAACGGTTAACTTAACTCTTTTCCTGTTTTCACTACAGCTTATTGAAGGCTTCTCAAATATAGAGGCTTTAGCAGCTCTGACACTGGTATTTTTCCTGATAGATCTGGCATACAGGACGAAAAATTACCGATTGGAGATTTACGAAGAGAAAAATCCGGAGCTACAAGAAGTGCTAAGAACTGCTAGAGACAACCTAGACTCGAACAACATAGTTTCCCAGGCTCTCTTTGATGACTTGCTTGAAAGATCACGATCAGTCACTTCTGAAAGCATTGTTCCTAGCAAAATAATAATACAAAAATCTATAGCAGTAGGTATACTAAGTTTTCTTACTGTTTTGTCCGGCGTAGCAGGTTTCCATGTACAGGCAAATGGAGGAGAAGTCTTGCCAGGTATGGAGTCAGTTCAAGAGTTTGTGGGAGACGAACCGGACGAAGAATTTGAGCTGCAGAACAGTACAGATATTTTTGGAGATCCTGAGGACATAGGAGAACCTGGAAGCGTAGTAGACTTTGAGATAGAAGGAGAAGGAAATGCATCTGAATCAGAACCATCTTACCGCGAGCTTGACGAAGAAGATGTCTTCATGGAGGTATCGGGACCTGAGACAGACGAAGATATTGATCTAGCTAAGGAATATATGCTTGAGATTAGAGAGTTCCGCTGAGATTAAACCGATTTAAATCTAGAAGTCACAGATTCCTGTATGAAGTTGAAGGCTAGAGATGAAGCGGGAAAGTATGATAGAGCAAATGAGAAACTTAATCAAGTGATTGAAGAGACCGGAAAAGTAATAGTAGGGCAGGATGAAGTGCTGAAGAACACTCTTATATCCATACTTTGTGACGGAAACGTTTTACTCGAATCGTACCCCGGTCTAGGGAAGACGAAAATGACCAGAACCCTTTCGGAAGTTTTAGGACTTGAATTCTCACGTATACAGAACACTCCTGACCTGATGCCTACAGACATAACAGGAACACAGATTATAAACGATAATGCTGACGGTAAAGAGTTCAAGTTTCAAGAAGGACCTATCTTCGCTAATATGGTTCTTGCAGATGAGATAAACAGGGCCACGCCTAAAACACAGGCAGCGCTTCTCGAGGCCATGGAAGAGAAACAGGTTACCGCAGGTAATACCTCCTATGAGCTGGAGAAACCTTTCTTCGTGATCGCAACACAGAACCCTATAGACCAGGAAGGTACTTATCCTCTCCCTGAAGCCCAGACAGATCGATTCCTCATGAAACTGAGACTTGACTACCCACCGAGAGAGGATGAAGAAGAGATAGTAGACCGTTTCACCTCAGAGCTTGATTACTCCCCGAAACTTGAGACAGTTCTTTCCAAGCCATCTCTCATCAAGCTTCAAGAGTTCACCCGTAGTGTCCCTATAGCCGACGATATACGTGAGAGAGCCGTTGAGATAGTAGCCGAAACCCGTAAGAACGACAAACTTGACTTTGGGGCCTCTCCAAGAGCATCCATGAGCCTTGTGCTGACCTCGAAAGCGAACGCATTAATAGAGGGTCGGAACTATGTCTCTGCCAGAGATATTGACTCCATGGCCAAACCTGTTTTGAGGCATCGTATAGGACTTAACTTCAAAGCCGAGAAGGAAGGTCTTTCTACCGACGATGTTGTAGAGGAGATAATCAGCAACGTATGATAGAGATAGATTTCATAGACCAGTTAGACCGGTTCAACCTAGTTCTGAAGAAGAACTCCTCAGAGATAAATGAAGGGCAACAGAAAAGCAACTTCTCCGGTCAGGGAATGATCTTTGAGGACCATAAGAAGTATGTGCCCGGTGACGACATACGTAAGATGGACTGGAAAGCGTATGCACGTACAGAACAGTTCTATATCAAACGTTTCGAGCAGGAGAAAAGTCTTACATTACATATCCTTGTAGACCGTTCAAGCTCTATGGATTACGGAGAGAACAATAAGTACGATTATGCAGCCAAGCTCGGTTTAGCGACCGCTTACATGGCTTCGAACACTAACGACCGTTTCCGTTACTCGGTCTTCTCAGAAACTATTACAGATATTTCCTCGGCAAGAAGAAATCCTAATCTGGCTGCTATGGTTGAAACACTGAACAATCTTCGGAAGACGCCTGATAGTCTTATAGAAGAATGTATAACCGAGTACAGTAAACGTATTCGGAACAAATCGGCCGTTATTATCTTCTCAGACTTCCTCACTGACTTAGAACAGATCGAATCCGCTCTTAAAAGACTGAAAGACACCGAGACTATACTAGTGAATACTTTAGCCGCACAGGAGTTAGATCCTGACCTTCAAGGAGATAAAATTCTTCTAGATCCTGAGTCAGATTCCCGCATCAGAACTTACCTATCAAAAAAGACTCGTAAAGATTATAGGAAAGATTTAGAGGAACACACCTCTAATATAGAGGAGTTAACTAACCGTTACAACGCCAAGTACGTCAAAATATCTACAGAAGAGGAAGTATTCGACTCTTTTCTAAAAGTTTGGAGAGCGTTGAACAGTTAAACAAAAAGATTACTATCCGAATATATCTTCATGAATATACACGGTTTTGAAACCGTTGACAGTTTGCCCTGTCTATACCAGCCGGATACAGATATCTTAATCGTCTCCGATCTACACCTCGGTTTAGAGGGAACTATGACCTCTGACGGCAACTACGTCCCTAGACACCAACTGAAAGGTATCAAAGAAGATATTGAAGAGGCGAGAGACCTTACAGAAGCTTCAAGGATACTTATTAACGGAGACATGAAGAATGAGTTCAAGACACGCTACTCCGAGACAAGAGAGATAGAAAAGCTTCTAAAGTTCTTAGAAAATCTCTTCAAAGAAGTAATAGTCGTCAAAGGGAACCACGACACCTTTCTAGAATCAACTCTAAAAAAGTTCGGTATAGAACTAAAGGATCACCATCTAGAGAACAGGACACTGTTTATACATGGAGACAGAGAGATAGAAGAACTGCAAACAGATGGTTTTGATAAAATTGTTATAGGTCATGAACATCCTGCTCTTATACTCAAGGACGACATAGGTGTTAGAGAGAAGATACCTTGCTTCTTGTATGGCAAAACAGCTGAAGACGAGAGAATTACCGTACTTCCCGCGTTCTCAAACATTTCAAAAGGTACAGGAATAAACGAAGTTCCGGAGAACCAGCTTCTATCACCGATAATAAAGAACAGAACAGACAAAGACAACCTGAAGGCAGTAGGCGTGTCACGTGAGGCAGGACTTTTCAAGTTCCCCAAGCTGAAAAAGATCTAGTTCCTCGAAGCAACCAGAGTAATAACAAATATTAGAGCAGCCACGAAAGCAGCGCCAAAGAAGGAAACATTGATACTCCAGACCGAAGCTATAGTTCCTGCCATTATAGGTCCTGCAGCCTGACCTATATGCTTAGAAAACTCCCAAAAACCTGTCAGCTCTCCCTCAATTTCCTCAGGAGCTCTGGAGTCAAAGAATGCGTGTAATGCTGGCGAAATACCGTCAGAAAGTAACCTTGCAACAAGGAAGAACACTGCAACAGCGTATATACTGGTTGTTAATCCCATTAAGACAAGTACAGGAACTAAAAGCAGAGATAGAATTGACACCGTTCTTAACCATCCTACCTTATCAGCCCATCTAGCGAATAGGAACTGGAATACGCTTGGAAGAGCTGCAAATCCGAATACTATACCCATTAACTCATAACTAGCGCCTATATCGTCCAAAAGCAGAGGTACGGCCAACCAGAAAAAGGTGAATATTATTGAGTAGAGAAAAATAAGCAGCAGAGGAAACTTGATATTATGCCAGTTGTCTTCAAGGTGCTGTAGATCGTTAGCATATGTTTTTCTATTTAATAGATCTTCCATAGAGTCAAAAAATCCTCTCTTACCTTCCAAACCTATGTATAGATAGAAAACTAGCACAGCAAGCCAGGCCGTCAATATCCATAAAGCAAAGGTTACGTCAAACCCTCTAGAAGCTATCAGAAAACCTCCTATCATAGGTCCTACAACTGCAGCAAGGTTAGCGCCTAGCAAGAACACCGACTGGGTTTCTGACTCATTGTCTTCATCACCACTTTTTAGAGACATGCTCCAGCCCCCGTTCCATATCATTGACTTGACTATTCCTTCAAACGCTCTTCCAACCACAATAAACAGAGGTGCACCTGTCAAGTAGAAGAGACCAGGCATCAGCTGTAGAACTAGCCCTACAAATATCACTACTTTCTCTCCAGCTCTCTGGACTAGGTTACCCATAGGTATATCCAGAAACAGCGCCAGCAAAGGCGGTAGGGAAGTAAGTACCCCTACTAAGAATACGTTAGCTATATGTTTCTCAAAGAATATCGGCAGAAACATCCATACAGTGTTGCTTCCCAACCAGGTAAGCATGAATACTAGAGATAGATGCTTGGCTATGGAAGGAACCTTGTCGAACTGCATTACATTAAAAACAAGTTGTTCAGTGAGTTATAAAGACGTCGTCTTCGTCATCCTCTTCCTGTTCTGTCTCCTCTTGAGCTCTTTCTTCTTGACGGCGTACGAACTCTTCTTTGGCCTCTTTCTTTATTTCTTGAAACCTTTTCTCGGCCATTGACTTGTCTTCAGTACCTGCCTCTTCCTTCTTCAGCTTCTCATACCTTTCACTGCTGGACTCTTTCTCATCGTTGCCGTCAGAGTTTATAGCGTTCAAGAAGTCGTTCATTTATTTTTACCTCCGACGAAAGGCAGTATACGTGCGATAGTTGTTAGATCTTCAACCGTTTCCGCAGTATGCTCTAGCGACTCTGCAGATTTCTCTAGAGACCTTATTGTCTTATCGATATTTCTCAGCATCAGAAGCGTGAAGACCAGTATCACTACCAGTAAAGTCTTAAGGATAATATTCAGAGCTAGGTCTAGAGCTACAAGTTCTGATGTCACACCTCCTTATTGTCATGCCTTGGTTTTATAGCTGGCGGTTGGAAACCCTTAAAAGCTTCTAAACCGACAATTTTTACGTGATAACATGGTAAACATACCAGATGAAGTCGAGGTATCTGAACTACCTTTCACTCATGCAAGAGTAAAAAGGATGGTTAGAGAAAAAGCAGATGACGGACAGTACGTCCGAAGCGAAGTGTACTACGGTTTAAACCTTTTACTGGGCGAGATTGCTGATGAGATAATTGAGAGGATGATGAACACCGAGTCCGCTTATGTAGAGAAGTACGATCTTGACAGAGCGTCAAGAAAGTACGAGAAGGTTGAAAACATTATCAAAGAGAAGGAAAGAGTTTCACGCAAGCTTGATGCTCTAGCAGCAGATGTAGAACATCTGTCTCGCGAAGTACAACAAGCAGACCACTAGAAAAGAGGGTTTCAAAACCTCTTTCTATCTCGTATTCTTACTGATTTTGTTATTATCTTTAGGTTGAACTGATTGGCCTTTATCTCTTAGAAATGGTTTCACTGAGCTCTCGTAAAATTTATAACAGCGTTATAAAAAGTAGGTTCTGAAAAAGCTTATAGAGGTAAAAGGAAGAATGAGGTTCGAATCCGAAGTTGTCGCAGAAAACATACTTCCCGCCATAAGAAAGATACTGGCAGTCTCTCTGAGCACAGACTACGGTCTCACCCAGAGAGATATCTCTCAGAAACTCGCAGTTACACAACCCGCCGTAAGCCAGTATCTAAAAGGAAAAAGGGCAGACAAAAATGTGGTAGAAAAACTTGAGGATGACCCTCAAATCAATATACTTATAGAAGACGCAGTAGCCAAAGCCGCAAAAGATGAGGACTTCTCAGACGAGATAAGACAGATAATACAGACCTCAAGAGACAAAGGGTTGTTCAAGGAAAAGTTTAGAGACACCAAACGCTGCCTCTAATCCCTAAAACCGTCCCAAGAGAACTCTTCAGCCTCATCTTCATTCTTCAGAACAGCGTTTACACGGCTCTCAATACCTTCCAAAGAGTTTACGGAGATATCTGAATCGACAACGCTTTCAAGATCAAAGTCATACTCCTCACTGTAGGCGAAAAATCCTACAGCACCTATACCACCTACTCCAATTAGGACCAGCAATACCATCAACATTCTTGTACGCTGGGAGGAAATATGATCTGATCTGACCTCTTCATAGGTCTGTTCTGCCTCTGAGAAGTCAGAGCTTATACCTGAAAGTGCTTCATCAGCCTTATAGTACTCACCATCTTCAATAGCTCTTTCAGCTTCATCCATTCTCTCTTCAAAGGATGCCATAGCTGCCTCTGCTTCTTCAGATCTCTCTTCAGAGAGGCCGTCCTCTTCAAGCTCTGTAATATTAGATCTCAGAGCGTCAAGACTTTGATCGTGACCTGAGAACTGTTGATCAATCTCCTGTTTCTGGTCCTCGTTCGCAGTTACCAAAAGCTCCGACTCAGCACTGTATGAAGGACCTTCAGAGGATATCTCTAAATCATGAGAACCTAAATCTTCATCCTCAGTTTCAATCTCCCAAGTCAAGGACACCACACTACCATTATCAAGATGTGAAACAGTTTCGGACTGGTTGAATATATCCTCAACATGACCTTCAATCTCCAGATCTTCTATTATGAACATTCCTGTGTTTTCAACACTTAAGTCAAAATCTCCTGTACTTCCCGCTTCTACCTCAAACTGTTCAGGAGTATCTATCTCTACTTCAGGACCATCATCAGGATAGTACTCAAAGTCTAGATTCTGTGGTGTGCTCCACTGACCTAGATTGTCTTGCGCTCTAACATATAGTGTGTGTTCACCATCATCAAGTTCTGAAGGATCTATATCTAGACTTATTGTTCCGTCAGACTCGCTTGACCTCGTTCCGTCACCTGCACCATCAAAATCAAAGTAGTACTCTACCTGATCTACTCCGGAAGTATCATCCAAAGCCTCAAACTCTACCTCAAACTCATCATTGAAAATATAGTGTCCTGATACCGTATCAAGATCCAAGACTGTTGGAGGACTACCGTCAAAAGTATATTCTTCGGAATCACTTTCCTCGCAGTGACCGGCCTCATCACAGACCTCTACGTAGATATCTACGGTAGAATCACCGTAATCCGACATATCAACATCACAGTAGAACTCTACTTCATCTTCACCATCTAAGCTTTCGAAACCGTCGCTATCAATCTCATCATCTGAATCATCTTTACATATAACTTCTTTTTCAGATACCTCATCACCTGTCTCATACACAGTTATCTCAAGTTCTTCATTGTAGTCGTCTTCAAACTCGTCTTCAGTGTATAAGCCTCCACTTGGATCAAAGTCGACATCTTCATCCCCTTCGAAACTGGTTGTTACTGTGAAACTCCATTCGTCATCCCATTCCTCATCCTCCCAGTTACCTCTATCGTTTCCCAAAGTGTCGTTAACCCACCATTCAACATAGTAGGTTTCTGTATCATTAAGGTCGGTATCGAGTTCCGGATTATCTGTCTCTCCAAAGGTATAGTCAACCAGGTCTTCTCTATCACTGTCCTCATAGACCGTTAAGTTAGTGTAATGGACTCCAGAACGGTCATCCTCAAACTCCGCTTCGACTGTCGGAGAATCATCCGATATGTATTCACCGTTGCTAGGACTTTTAGAATCAATTACGGGCCCTGTTTTGTCAAGGGTAACCTCTATTGTTTGATTCCTGTCTGTATTGTTGATATTGGTTGCGTTAAGATAATATTCTCCGGAAGATTCAGTATCTTCCCATGTAGGTGTGACGTAGCCATCCTCATCAATCTGTTCAACACTTATCTCCTCCCAAGTTTCATTGTCTTCACTGAAAGTCACGTTTATCTCTTCGTTCTCGTCACCCTCTTCTTCAATTACTCCTGCTGGATCTGAAATATTGAAATCAGGAGTATCAGGAATGAATTCTCCGTCTTCAGGCTCTATCCACTCAAGTTCATCTTCTGCAGATCCTAGTCCTAGTAATAGCGTGGTGATTATGAGAAATGTTGTAAGTCGTAATGCTTTACGGTTGAGAATGGTCAATCACTATTTATTCGATGGGATTCGAATGTTTAAGTAAATTTTTCGGTGAGGACAGGCTTTTTTCTTCCCTGTTTCAGGTTCACCGGTTTTGGCTTTGAAGGAACTGTTCCAGGTCGTTCAGAGATGTAGTGTATCCTCCTTCAGACGATTTTGCAGTGACTATTCCATGTATATCGTCTTCTTGATCTACTAGAGGTCCGCCACTGTTTCCTGGCCGAATCTCTGCATCTGTGAAAACCATGTCTGTAAATACTTTGTTCTCTTGTTGAAGCTCTAAGGTTACTCCTGTTTCTAGTACTTTTCCTTCTGTTATATCGAGTTCGGACGCGTATGGATAACCTATAGCTGCTACTTCTTGGTTTACCGTTGTTTCATCAGCAAGCTCCAACGGTTGTAACTGCTCAGGTATATCTGCCTCCAGCAAGGCTAGATCGGTAGAGCTTTCTCCCGCTAGGTTGTCGGCCTCAACAGTCTCTCCTGTACTGAAAGCTACCTCTAAATCTTCTGAGTCCTCAACAACATGGTAAGAAGTTATGATATAGTCTTCATAGATTACTCCGGATCCGAACTCGTGGTCTCCTTGGTTGACCAGAACTATTGAGTCTGCGGCGTCTTCAAAGCTTGCTTCCGCGGCGACCGACATTAAAAAAATCGGTATCAGAACCAGTAGAGCCTTCTTCATAGGACGGAAATAGACATTGAGCCTTGAAATACAGTTATGTTATTCTCTGACATCTTCGAATCTCTGGATAGATTTCTCTCTCTGTTGGGAGTGGTCAACTATAGGTCTTGGATAGTCTTCTCCTATCTCGCATCCGGACTCTTCCTGTATCTCTTCAGGCATTTCAAACGGTTTATGGATATGCTCTTTTGGTACGTCTCCCAGCTCCGGAACCCATCTCCGTATATACTTCCCGTCAGGATCGTATCTTTCTCCCTGTGTCCAAGGATTGAAAACCCGGAAGTATGGCTGTGCATCGGTACCTATACTGTATGCCCACTGTATTCCTCCCACCATTGAAGCTAGCTCCGCGTCTACGAACACTCTACTGAAGTAGCTGTGTAGATCTCTCCAGTCTAGCCACAAATCCTTACATGCAAAACTAGTTGTAACCATTCTAAGCCGGTTGTGCATCCAGCCTGTTTCTTTTAACTGTCTCATTCCTGCGTCAACAAACGGAAAACCTGTTTTACCGTTCACAAATCTTTTCCAGTCTTCCGACGCCTGTTTCTTCGTTCTCCATTCGATATCTTGGTACTGTTTTTGGAAGGGCTGGTTCACGGTTTCGGGATAGTTCCATAGCAGCTGCAGGTAGAAGTCTCTCCAGGCCAGTTCCTCTTGCCATGTTTTGGGTCCCTCAGAGTCCGGATTCCTCGCCTTCATTCTTTCAGCCATCCAGAACACCTCTCTGATGCTTACTGTTCCAAACTTTAGATGCGGCGATAGCTTGCTGGTAGAGTCCTTCCATGCGTAGTCTCTGTCCGAGTCGTAATCAGAGATTTTCTCTTTGAACCTCTCCATACGCTCTAAGCCTTTTTTTCGGCCTCCTTCCCATACATTCATTCCTGGATCTTCAAATCCTAGCTCTTGAAGCGAAGGAAGTTGATCAGACTCTACGTCCGGTACAGCATATTTGGAGGGTTTTTGCGGTCTTCTTTTCTGCTTGTCAAACCATTTCTTTGCGTAGTAGCTGTATACCTTGTAAGGGTCTCCGGAGTTGGTTAGTATCTCTCTCTTCTCAAACATTACGTTATCTTTGAAGGTTTCAACTTCTACGGAAAGGTTTTCTCTGACTTCTCTGTCTCTTCTCTTCGAGTAAGGCGAGTAGTCTCTATTGAAGTAAATTTTTTCTGGGTTCAGCTCTTCCACGATTTTTCCAACCTGTTCTACAGGTTTACCTTTTCTTAGAACTAGGTCTTTTCCTTTGTCCTGTAGATTCTGTCTAAGTCTCTGTACAGAGTCTCTCCAGAACTTTACACGAGGATAACCTAGGTCAGCGTTTTCGAAGTAGCTGTCATCAACAACGTAGAAAGGTACAACCTCCTCATACTCTTCTGAAGCCTGTACTAAAGCGGTGTTGTCTTCTTCTCGAAGCGATCTCCGGATCCAAACTACAGCAGTCACGTATGAAGAATTGGGTGCTAAGCTTTTACAGTTATTACTGGTGTTTGAAGTACTTATTGAGCTGTTCTTTTCTGTCCGAAGGACCTACCAGAAGAAGGTTGTCCCCTACATCAAGACCTACGTTCATATCCTTGGTTATAGTCTTACCTCCCTGAAGTATAGATACGATCTTGAAACGTTCAGGAAAAGAGTCTTCTCCTGTTATCTCGTCGACAGTTTTACCTCTAAGATCAGAGTTCTTCCTTACAGAAGCCTTTACAACCTCGTTTTCCTCCGAAAGGTTAGCAAGCTTCACAAGGTAGGGATGCTCTATACTGCTCATAAACTCTGAAAGCATCAGACCTGTATGCGCTATAGTTTCGGCCTCTATCAGTTCAAAGGCCTCCATATACTCGTCGTTGACAACCTTGGATATAACTTTAGGAACGCCGTACTTCTTCGCTAAGGAACAGACAACCATGTTCTCGTTATCATTGTTTAAAACAGATATAAGCGCGTCGGCCTCGGTTACTCCCGCATCCTCTAAAGCGGAAAGGGTTGCAGGATCTTTGTTTATCACTGTTGCTCCTGAAGACGCGTACAATCTTTCACATTTATCCTGATCCTCATCTATAACCACTACGTCATGCCTGTCCTCAAGCTGTTTGACAAGCCTTCTTCCAAGAGTGGTTATCCCTGATACGATTATGTACATCTCTATTCAGAGTCTTTGAACAGCTCGCTATTAAATATTGCCAGAAGCGGTATCATCTCAAGTCTTCCCGCAATCATGACTATAATCCATGTAAACTTGGTGACAGCGGAGAGATCAACCATTTCACTACCCTCCATGTAGACCGGTCCCATGTTCCCTGCCGCGGAAACCGTCCCTGACAACGCCGCCATAAGATTTGTGCCCTCGGCGTAAAGCACGATAAGCGTTCCTAAGAAGATTATGGATACCCAGCTGAAGAACAGTACTGAGATCGTTCTTATCATAGAGCTGTCCAGTATCTCTCCGTCTATCTTCACCTCGTTAATAGCCGACTTAGGAAGCTTGTATGATCTCAAATGTGTTCTGAGAAGCTCTATCATAGCTTTCAAACGGAAAATCTTGAAACCTCCTGAAGTCGATCCAAGAGAGCCTCCTACAAACATTACGCCTATGAATGCTGCCTGTAAGCCAACTGTAAGCGATGTAAGTGTTATAGTTGAGTGTCCTGTTGAGGAAACCACTGCTGCAGACGTGAAAACTCCATCAAAAACCGCTCTCTCCGGTGTAAAGCCCTGACGAATCAGCTCAAAACAGGTAAGCACAGACATAACTAGGAAAACCTTGAAGTAGAGCTTGAACTCTGCGCTTCTAAGGAATGATCCGTAATCCGTTCTAAGGAACCTGTAAAGAAGTACGAAGTTAACACCTCCCAGAAACATTAAGAGAATTGTAGCAGCTTCTATAGGAGTAGAGTTGAATCCTGCTATGCTTTCACCCATTGTAGAAAACCCTCCTGTCGAAATTCCGGAGAAAGAATGTAGAACAGAATCGAATGCCGGCATACCAAGCAGCACGTAGATACCTGCAAACAAGGCAGTTATGAAACCGTAAACTCTCCATAAGTCAGCTATGGATTTTGTCAGAGAAGGTCTTATAGAACCTGCATCTGTTTTATGGGACTCGGCAGAGTAAAGACTTCTTGTTGCAGCACCAGACTCTCTAATAACCACTATGAAGAATGTTAGTATCCCTAAACCTCCTATCCACTGCATGAAAGATCTCCAGAAAAGTATTGAACTTGGTAAGGTCTCTGGTGCTAAAACTATAGATATTCCTGTAGTTGTGAGACCGGCTGTAGCCTCAAAGACCGCATCTATTATATTTAAGTGTGTTAGAAATGGTATTGCTCCGAATACAACCGCAAGCACCCATCCAAGAACCGTGGCAAACATCGCCTCGGATATATCCGGATTTCTAGAGCTTTCACCCTGTTTACCAGACATATAGATTGAATATCCCAGCACTAAAGAGGAGACGGAGGCAACTATAAATCCCGAGATCTGAGCCAGACTTTCTCCATAGTAAACACCGACTATTATTGGCAGAGCTACTAAAACAGCGAAAATCTGGAGGAAAGCACCTACAATCCTCAGAATTACCGAGCTCCTCATAACTACGGCTTAGAATTTCTCTGAATAAAAAGGGTGTTCGAGACGAAAGATGTTTATAAAGTTTGTATACGCATCTCCGAACTGCTCGGAACGAAAACTGACTGAGCAAAGGTGAAACTAATAATGAAGATTACAGTAGGAGATACAGACGGTAAAACACACCAAATCGAACTAGAAGAAAGCTCAAAAGTAGTTGGAAAGAAGATTGGAGACAGCTTTGAAGGAGGAATAGTAGGCTTAGACGGCTACAAACTTGAGATAACCGGTGGAAGCGACAAACAAGGGTTCCCTATGAGAGAAAGTATCGAAGGAACAGGTAGAAGAAGTATACTACTCAAAAAAGGATCCGGAATAGACGAGGAAGAAAACGTTAGAAAGAGAAAAACCGTTAGAGGAAACACAGTCTCCGACGAAATAGAACAGCTAAACACCAAAGTTGTAGAAGAAGGAAATGAATCTGTAGAAGATCTTCTATCAGAAGAGGAAGAGGAGTAAAAACCTTTTCAACCCTGTAAAAAGGAGTTAAAACTATAATGACTGAGATACCTGAGGCCAACATCGGACTAGTAGGACACGTCGACCACGGAAAAACAACTTTAACGAACGCATTATCCGGTAAATGGACCGACGAACACTCTGAAGAACTGAAAAGAGGCATCACCATAAGACTAGGTTACGCCGATATAACCTATTACAGAGATAGTGACGGAAACCTCAACGTAAAAGAAGAAGGTGACGCCGAGAGAACTATTTCTCTGGTAGACGCTCCAGGACACGAAACACTGATGGCCAACGTGCTTTCAGGAGCAGCAATAATGGACGGAGCAATACTTCTAGTCGCTGCAGATGAAGAGTGTCCTCAACCTCAGACAAGAGAGCATTTAGCGGCTCTAAATATTGCAGGAGTTGAGAATATAGTAGTTGTACAGAACAAGATCGATAAAGTTTCTAAAGAAGAAGCTAAAGACAATTACAGACAGATAAAAGAGTTCTTGAAAGGTTCTGTTGCCGAAGACGCTCCTATAGTACCTATATCAGCACAACAGGAGATTAACATCGATGCTCTTCTGGAAGCTGTAGATGAAGAGATATCTACACCAGACAGAGATAGAGATGCGGACCCGAAGATGTTGTTAGCGCGTTCATTCGATATAAACAAGCCCGGAACTAAGACAGAAGATCTGAACGGCGGCGTAATCGGCGGAAGCCTTGTTAAAGGAGAGTTAGAAGTAGGAGATAAAATTGAGGTAAGGCCCGGAGTACGTATCGGCGGAAAATGGAAGCCTGTTAAGACAAAGGTAAGAAGTATACTACAAGGAGGAAAACCAGTAGAGAAAGGAAGTCCAGGGGGATTACTGGCTGTAGAGACAGAACTGGATCCTGCTCTGGCTAAGTCCGATGGATTATCTGGAAACGTTTTGGGCGTTGAAGACAAGCTTCCTGATACTTTAGATGAGATAGAGGTTGAGGTAGAGCTTATGGAGAGACTTGTTGGTTCAGAAGACGAGAAGGAGATTGAGAATATCAAGAAGAAAGAACCTTTGATGCTTAACGTTGGAACAGGTAAGTCCGCAGGGATAGTAACAGGTCTAGGTAAAACCGTTGAACTCAACCTTAAAGCACCCGTCTGTGCCGAGGAAGGAGACCGAATCGCGATTTCGAGGCAGATAGGCTCTAGATGGAGGCTTATTGGCCACGGCAAAATTGTGTCTACACAGTAGGCTACCGGGTTTTTTATACTGTAGAACGTGAATGATGGTTATGGTAGACTTTCTAACTCCTTTAATTGATTTTATAAGCAGAGATCAAGCCACGGTACAAATACTAGTTACTCTTTCAATTTTGGTTCTAGGCCATCTACTCACGAAATTTGTTAAGACGGTCGGTAGAAGGGTCTGGGTAGCAAGAGAAGGCATCACAAAAAAGGAGTTAAGGAGAAGACAGGAAGGACTGAAATATGTAGGGTATATCATAGATGCATCCGCCATATCAGTAGCTCTACTTTACCTAAATACAGGCATAACAGGTTCAGTAGTTGAGCAGGCAGCCGAGTTTGCACCAAACCTGCTTTCAGCGATGCTTATCGCAGTCCTTGGAATACTAACGATACAGATAGTTACACGTGCTGGAGAGAACTTCCTAAGAACGATGGGAGTTCAAAACTACTTCAGAGAGTTAGGAGTCTCCTACAACGGAATTAGAATTATAACAGGTTTCTTCAAGGCTTTCCTATACCTACTGCTTCTCCAAGTGGCGCTAGACCAGCTTGGGGTAGGAGACAGCTTTGTAAGAGAACTTATTACAGCCTCATCATGGGCAGCAGCGTTCCTAGTAGCAGGACTACTCATATACGGTTTTAAAGATCTTATAGCAAACTTCGCAGCAGGTATCTACCTAAAGAGTTCAAGACTAGTCAAACCTGGAGAGAAAGTGTATCTTGAGGAAGATTCTGGTGAGATACGTAGCGTAGATCTTTTCAGCACCGAAATAGGTACCGGAGAAGGATACAATCTTGTGACACAGAACAAGAACATTATGAATGCAGATCTCAAGTTCAAGAGAACCAAAGGAGATCTAAACACCTTAGAAGATATCAAGAGATACTTCACAGCCCAAGATCCTTCTTACTGCGGTCCTGCATCCGCAGAGATGGCGTTAAACATCTTCGGATACCGTTTCAACCAGCAGGAGATAGGAGATATGGCCGGTACAGAGAAAGGGGTTGGAACAATGCCGGACGAATTAATAGAGGTTGTAGAGAACTTGACTGACGAAGAAGTTAGAGGTGCTTACGTAGAGTACGACAAGATAACGGATCTATCAGACGAGTTCAAGACCTGGTTTAACGACGGAGCTCTAATAATACCTAACTTTGCGAAGCCGGTACTTTTCCCTCAGGCAGATACAGCGCATTACAGCCTATGTGTGGCCGTAGAAGGAGATGAGCTACTGGTAGTTGATCCTAGCGCCAACACTGTTTCAGGCGGGGTATACTACGCGGACAGCTCGGAGATGCTGGAAGCTATGGGAGAGTTCGAAGGCCGTACCAGAGGATATATCGTACTGGCTCCAGAGGATACAACCGCGTACTGGAGAATCAAAGAGGACCTTATTTACTCGGACGAGAACCTGTACGACCATATAAATAAGAACATGGAGCTTCAGCTCCGTAGAATCCTGAGACAGGGCAGAATACTGAAGAATGTTCTACCGGAAGATCTTCAGGACTACATAGAGAAGTGGGAGAAGGATGAAAAAGTTGGAAGGGTATGGAAGCCTGACGGAGGGGAAGAAGATGAAGACACTGATACTAGGTAAAGACTTCGAGACAGAGATGTTTGAGGAACACTTTGAGGAGGTAGAGGAAAAATCTCTCGCAGACACCATGATAACTATGAACGGTGGCAGCGAGGTCTTGATAAACGGAGAAGATATAGAGACCTGGGACGCTGTCTATATCCAGCCAGAGTCAAAGGCTGTACAGTTCTCAAGAGTCTTGATGGAGACACTTTCTCTCAAAGAGATACACTGTAATCTGAATACCTCTGTATTCATACCTGTAAAAAAGCCTTACCTACTACAGGTACTTTCAGAAAAAGAGGTTAAAACCCCTGTTCAGACAAGTATCTCGACAGAGAAAGGTCTCACCGAGATCGAAAAAGAGGTTGAGTTCCCGGTTGTAACTAAAAAATACAGGAATCTAGATCTTGAGGAGACAAAGATATTTGATAATTTTGAGAATCTTAAGAAGTTCTGTGAAAATACCGAACACGGAGAAAGCTTTGTAGTAATCCAAGAGTATTCCGAAGAAGATGTTTTCGATATACTGTATATAGACGGAGATATTATCTCTCTAAAGCTAGAGGATAATCCTTGGAGCTCCGAAGAAGTAGTAACCGGAAAGTACCACAGTCTTTCAGACAAGCAGAAAGAGGTTGTAAAAGATGCTGTCTCAGCTATAGGCCTTAAGATATGTAGTTTAAGATTAAACGGTACAGAGGTCATGGATGTTAAAAACGATCCTCAGCTCGAAAGATTCAGAGAAGAGAGCGGTAAAAACGTTTATGGAAGAGTTGCATCAATGTTAGAAGGTGATCAAGATTAAGTGTGCAGTAATATACGGAAGCAAGTCAGCACAACACCAGTACTTCATAGAGAAAGGTAAAGAGTACTTCGACAAAGTTCTCGGCGTTCCTCTAGAAGGTGTGAGAACGGTTTATGATGGAGATGGCGCTCATTTAATGTACAAGAACACCGATCTATGTGAGTTCGATGCCGTATACCTAAGGCTTCTAGGAAACGACTTGATGTACGGCGAACATCTACCTGAAATACTGGATGAGAACAATGTATACACCCAGCTTGAATCGGAAGCTCTAGCAATAGCCTCTAACAAGTTCCATATGATGAAGGTCCTAGGAGAGTCAGGTCTGCCTGTCCCCGATTCAATCTACACTCTTTCAACAGAAGAAACCGAAAGAGCAGGAGAAACATTAGGATACCCCAACATAATCAAGATAATATCAGGTTATGGAGGGAAAGGAGTAATCAAAGCAAACTCTGAATCCGATATAGGACCCATAACTGATGCTTTAACACTTTTCGAACAGGAAATCTGTGTACAGGAGTATATTGACAATCCTGGCGAAGACATACGTATAACGGTAGTAGGAGACGAAACATTCGCATACAAAAGGGTTGGAGGAGAAGAAGAGTTCCGTTCAAATATATCTGCAGGAGGCAACAGAGAATCCTTTGAACCTTCTGAAGAAATGAAAGAATCTGCCATAAACGCTGCAAGACTCTGCGGCCTGGACATCGCAGGAATAGACATAATTGAGGATGAGAAAACCGGCGAAATTTATCTTGGAGAGGTAAACGCTTCGCCCGGCGTCGAAGGAACAGAAGAAGTTTTGGAAGTTGATATGGCCAAAAAGATAATGGCTTTTATCAAAAAGAAGGCCGCGGAGCGGTAAACTCCTCAAAGCTTTGAGCCAGTATCTCTTTAGCCTCAGTCATCTCCTCCTCTGAGAAAGCGTTCAAAGCCGGAACCCCTACATAATCTTCTACAGTATCTTTCCCAACGGTCGTATCAGTAATCGGTCCTGACATAAACGAGAGCTCGTAATCCAGATCAGTTAAAACCTTTTTTAGGCCGTATGCTCCCATAACATCTAAGCTTACACCACAAATACTGAATATTGAGTTCTTTACATCTAGATCTCTTAGAACTTCTTGGACATGGTAGTTACTGATCAGCCCTGCACCAAACTCTATAACTATGAAGTCAAGATCTTCGTTCCAAGCATGGTTGATCAAGCCTTTAGCAGAGGATATAACTATCTCAGGATCATCTACAGTTGAAGGCAGTCCTGCATCAACAAAATCCAGTGATATCTCTGAACCGGATTCAAACATGCTTACTCGGTCTCTTTCTCTTGCGGAACCAGTAAGTTTCAAGGAACCAACTTCATACTCCTCTGAAAGGTTTTCAATTATCTTCGTAGCCAGTGTTGTCTTTCCTGCATCCATCCTGGTCGAGACAACGCCCACCAGTCTTGGCTCTCCTTCAATCTCTTCAACTCTTTCAATACCATAATCTTTCATGTTCAAGATCTTTTCGTCCTGTGAGACGTATCCAAGAAACTCTGCCTCACATGGCTCTCCTAAATTCTTTGCAGCGCTTAAACAGTCTCCGAAAACGCCTCCCGAGCCTATGAAATCTATTCGATCGCCTTCACTGACTTCATCAGGCACTTCTCCAATATATCCTTTGACTCCTGCCCGGTTTCCAAACGTTCCAAGGACTATATCTCCCTCTTCAATCTCTACGAGCTCTCCTCCAGGGAGATCCAGTTCGTTGTAGTCGCCTTTTTTCTCTGTTATCTTTACTGCTACAACATCCCCTACCTGAGGTCTATGTCCGCTTTCAACTATCTCTGAACTATCTGTTATCTCTATCCTTTTCAGGCACGAGGCCTTGTAATCATGTCTAACCATAAGTTTTGGAGTGACGTGGAGTTTATTTAATACTTCTTGAAGCTTGAGCTTTAACAGTACGTTATGACTAAGGAAATAATACTTGACACCAACTTTTTGGTAGCTCCTTTCCAGCTATCGATCAGTCTTTTTGAGGATATAGAGGAGCTGTATCCTTTTGCAGAGATATACACTATAGACGACGCTGTTGAAGAGTCCAAAAGCATTAAGTCAGGTAAATACGGCGACTTAGTGGAAAAGCTTATTGATACACAAGGAATCAAAGTCTTGGAGACCGAAGGAGAAGGCAGTGTCGATGATCTTCTTGTAAAGCTTTCTGACGAATACATTGTGGCTACTAACGACAAAGAGCTGAAACAGAGAGTACTGGACAGAAACAATCCTGTGATGATCATAAGGTCAAGAAGCCATCTAGAAGTTGTTAAAGGCCGAGAGCACGACCTCGGCTAAACCCTTCTCCAGACTATAAAAACAAACACAATTTAAAACTTGCGAAGAATCCTGTAATTAGTTCTAGGTCGAGAAAATATGTACAAAAGGCTGACAATAGAAGACAAGGTCCGGGTGCCGCCTCAGCACTTCGGTGAAGATGTAGAGGACAGCGTTAAAGCAGGACTCGAATCAGAAGTAGAGGGAACAATAAACTCTGAGATAGGAGTAGTAATAGCTGTAGAAAAAGTTAACAGTATCGAAGGAGGCGATATAGAGCCGGAAGATGCAGGAGTACACTACGATGTAGAGTACGAAGCTATAGTATACGAACCAGAGCTACACGAAGTCGTAAACGGAGAGGTAGTCGATATAACAGAGTTCGGAGCATTCGTAAGAATCGGTCCTTTCGACGGTCTATGCCACGTCAGCCAGGTAATGGACGACTACGTTAACTACGATGAAGAGAACGCAATGCTTGTATCCGACGAAGAACAGTTCACACTGGAAATCGGGGACGTACTCACAACAAGAATAATCGCGGTCTCACTCGACAAACAGGATACCAACAAAGTAAACCTGACAATGAGACAGCCAGGTCTAGGAAAACAGGAATGGATTGAAAAATACGAAGAAGAACAAGAAGAAGCCGAAGAGGCAGAAACT
Source organism: Nanohaloarchaea archaeon B1-Br10_U2g1 (assembly GCA_001563875.1). Lineage (GTDB taxonomy): Archaea > Nanohalarchaeota > Nanosalinia > Nanosalinales > Nanosalinaceae > B1-Br10-U2g19. The sequence goes on from LKMN01000002.1 coordinate 40,739, forward strand.
GAATAAGGTGAAAATTTGAATGGCCGAAAAAGCGTGTAAGGAATGTAACAGAATTGTAGAGGACTCTGACGAGTGCCCTGTATGTAAGAACAACGATCTTTCAACATCTTGGAGCGGGCTAGTAGTTATTTACGACTCTGAAGACTCTGAGATAGCTGAAAAACTGGAGATTAAAACACCTGGAAAATACGCTATAAGAACGAGGTAAAAATATTATGGAAACTGAAATTGTATCTGTAAGAGAGAACCCTCTATTAGAGAGGAGAAAAGTAAAACTAAAAGTCAGTCACGATGGAGAACCAACACCAAGCGAAGAGGATATCGTTGACCGACTGGCAGCAGAACAAGATCTTGGAGCCGATGAAATCGAAGTTCTAAGCATCTACACAGGTTACGGAAGTAACACATCGGAAGCAACTCTAAACGTTTACGAAGAGTTCGAGTACGATGAAGAAGTCGAGAAAGATCCTGCAGAAGAACAAGGAGAAGAAGTAGAAGTAACAGCAGAATACGAAGAAATCGTCTCAGGAACCATTACAGAAGCTAAAGAAGCACTAGGAGAGATGGAAAGCCCTGACTACAAGGCAGCTATTGAAGCAGAAAAAGCTAACAAAAACCGTACAACCTTAATCGATTGGCTTGAAAGCCAGTAGGTGAATAATATGGCTAAACATGAGAAGGTTTCTCGACACGAGAAGTACAGTGAAGATGGAAGCTATGAAGGAGAAAAATGCCCAAGATGCAGCTCCTTCCTAGCCGAACACGAAGACCGTAAAAGCTGCGGTAAATGCGGATACACAAAACACGAATAACCTTCGTGTTTAAACTTTTCACTATTTAACTGTATTTCTATAATGATAGTCCTTGGAATTGAGTCTACAGCCCATACTTTAGGGATTGGTATAGTCAGAGAGGAAAAAGTAGGAGTTAATAAGAAATGGGACTGTCTTGCCAGCCAGAAATCAATGTTTGAACCAGACCAAGGAGGCATACATCCTAGGAAGGCTGCGGAACACCATTATCAACATGCTTTGGAGCTTCTTAACAATGCCGAACAGGAAGCTGGTATAGATATCTCTGAGGTTGACGGAATAGCGTTCTCACAAGGACCTGGTATCCCTCAGTGTCTTGATACGGGAGCTGTAATCGCGAGAAGTTTAGCAGAAAAACACGGTATCCCTCTTATAGGTGTGAACCACTGTCTCTCACACATTTCTATAGGTACTAGGACTACGAAAGCGGACAACCCGACAACCCTGTACGTATCCGGAGGGAACAGCCAGATAATAGACTACCGTAAAGGCCGGTACCGAGTAATAGGAGAGACACAAGACATTGCATTAGGAAATGCATTGGACAAGCTAGCTAGAACAATGGGATATCCTCATCCTGGAGGACCAGAGATTGAAAGACTCGCAGAACAGACAGATGAAATCGTGGAGCTTTCATATCCCGTTAAAGGTATGGACTTTTCATTCTCGGGTATAGTGACAGAGACACAGAGAACGGTTGGAGACCTAGAGGACCAGGTTTTAGCAAACAGCTTCCAAGAGCACGCATACGCCGTAGTGGTTGAGGCTCTTGAGAGAGCGATGAGTCAAGAAGACTCAGAAGAAGCACTACTGACAGGAGGGGTAGCTATGAACTCCCGGTTAAGAGAAATGGTGAGAACAATGTGCGAACAACGAGGAGCTAAAGCTTACTTCCCACCTAAAGAGTACTGTATGGACAATGGAGTCATGATAGCGGAACAAGGACTTCTAGAACTTAAGGCCGGAAGTAAAACAAGGATAGAAGAGTCTACAAAGAAGCCTAACTGGAGACCTGACGAGGTAGAAGTAGAATGGATCTAGATAAAGCAAAAAAAGTGATTCAAGAAGGCGGAATAGTAATTTATCCGACAGAGACAGCTTACGGCATAGCTGCAGATGCAATGAACTCGGAAGCTGTACGAAAAGTTTTTGAGGCGAAAAATCGCCCGAGAGACAAAGGATTAACTGTAATAGTAGACAGCTTAGAGACCGCTGAGAGGTATTCAGAGCTTTCAGAAAAGGAGAGAAACATTGTGAAAGAGTTTATGCCCGGTCCTTTAACACTTGTTACAGAGAAAAAAGATTCTGTACCCGATGTTCTAAACGAGAAATTTGTTTTCCGTATATCTTCCAGTCCTATAGCAAGAAAACTTGCTGAAAACGGACCTATAACCGCTACAAGCGCCAATATTTCTGGAGAAGATACAAGTTATTCTGTTGGAGATATCTCTGAAGAATTAAAAACAAGTGCAGACTACGTTATAGATACAGGGCTCTTAGAGCAGAAACCTACGTCTACCATAGTAGAGATACAGGTAGAAGAAATTAAGATACATCGTAAAGGCCCTATAAGCAAGGAACAAATTGCAGACGTGTTAAAGAATGACAGCAGGGATAACGGCATTAGTAACTGATTTTGCACTTCTAATAGCGACAGCAACTTTGCTAGGCATATTTGCTAAAAAGACGAAACAACCTACTATAATCGCCTATATTCTGACCGGTCTGGTTTTGGGACCTGTAGTCTTCGGAGTAGTAGGAGAATCAGAACTAACCTATCTTATGTCTGAACTTGGTTTGGGGCTCTTACTCTTCTTACTGGGAATTGAGATGAACTTGAAGGAAATAAAAGATATTTTACGCCCTGTAACCAGTATTGCAATATGGCAAACTGTTTTACAAACCTCTCTAGCCTTCATAATACCTTTATTTTTAGGCTTCACAATTATGGAAACTATAATCATTGCTCTATGTACTGTTTTCGGAGCTACTCCCGTAATTGTCAAATTGTTAACAGATAAAGACGAAATAACTAGTTTACCAGGAAAAATCGATGTCGGAGTGCTGATACTTCAAGATATCTACTTAGTGATTATATTAGCTCTGCTTGCGGCAGACATATTCTCGAACCCCGATCTTGCAGGCATTGGACTTACATTAGGAAAAATTTTCCTTCTAATGGGCATGATAACTGTGCTAAGTCTTGCATCTTCAAAATACATCCTGCCCGGATTATTCCGGATATCTGCATCGAATAAACACACATTATTCATTCACGGAATTACATGGGCTTTCCTTTTCATATCTCTGGCCTTAGCACTGGATCTATCTGTAGAGGTAGGCGCGTTCTTAGCAGGGCTAGGCCTGGGACAGATACCTTATAGAGAGGAGCTTAAGGAACGTGTAAGGCCCTTAACCGACTTCTTCATGGTGATATTTTTCTCAAGTATAGCGCTGACTATAAACCGAGATAATCTTTTCGCTTACTGGCAAGAAGCCATAGTAGCATCTATAATCCTCATGGTTGGTAATTTCCTAATAATGTTCTATCTTATTGATAGGCAGCATTTTACACCAAAAACCAGCTTTTTAGGAAGCTTGAACATGACACAGGTTTCCGAGTTCTCATTAGTTGTAGGAGCCTTAGCGGTTAGTCAAGACTATGTTGGTAACGATATACTAGGCTACCTGTCACTTATGGCTTTACTGACTATGTCTACATCATCTTACTTAATCCAGTATAACCAGGAGATTTACCAGAAAGCTGCGCCTTATCTGAAGAGGTTTGAAGCCGAACATAAGAAAGATGTAGAGCTCAGAACACTGGATAACCACATAGTTATCGTAGGATACAACCAGATTTCTAAACAGGTAATTTCTATACTAAAAGAATCTGATAAAGATATAGTGGTAGTTGACAGAAACAGCGATAATACGGCGCAACTAGAGTCTAGAGACGATATAGACTACATATACGGCGATATACAGCACAGCGAGATAAGAAAGACTGCAGGAGTGAAAAGAGCAGACCTTGTATTTTCTCTAAGTCCTGAGTACGAGATAAACAAGAAGATCGCTATTGAAAGCCCTGATGCAGCTCTATTTGTTAAAGCCAGAAGATTTGAAGAGGCGGCAGAACTTTACGAAGCCGGAGCACATTATGTACTACTGAAATCGGAAATCGCATCAGATCAGATAGTCGAATATCTAGAAGCTTACCTAGAGGACAAGTCTCTCTTCCTAGAAATGACAGAAACCGATAAAGAACGAATAAGGTGGAGTGAAAAAGAAAAATGGTAGATATTATCAACACACTCACACTAATATTTGTAGCGTCATCCTTAACACTGTTTATAGCTAAAAGAACAGGTCATCCCGCAATACCTGCCTATATAATAGCAGGCATAATGTCTGGATACTTCATAACAGAACAAGAACAGCTTTTTACTCTTGTTCAGCTCGGCATAGCGTTTTTAGTATTCTTATTCGGGTTAAAGTTCGACCCTGAGAAGATTAGAGACGTTGCTGTAGACTCTCATATAGCCGTGCTAATCCAAGTTGTAGTAATAGGGCTTGTAGGGCTTCTGTCCGGTCTTATAATGGGTTTAGATATTTTCCACGCAACCATTTTTGCTCTAGCAGCAGCTTTAAGCTCAAGCTTAGTCGGAATAGAGCTCTTAGAGAAGGAAATTGACTTTAAACTCATACATGGCCGACTAACAGAATCTATGAATTTAGTCCAGGATTTGATTGCTATTCTTGCAATAATAATCCTTAGTAGCACGGCCTTCGATGTATCAACAGTATCAACAACCCTGTTTTATGGCGCAAGTATTCTACTGGCCGGATTCTTGGTTCGAAGATACTTAATGGAATTTATTGCTAGCCAGGCAGAGAGTTCAAACGAGCTTCTAATGTTGATAAGCATAACTATATTAACCGGTTTCATAGCGGTTTCAGAATATTTAGGACTTTCTATGATCGTAGGAAGCTTTGCAGCCGGTGTAGCGGTAGCCAGATATCCTTATAACTTAGAGATTCTTGATGCTATTTCTAGTTTAAAAGACTTTTTCTCAGCAATATTCTTTGTAACTCTGGGCGCATTATTGACGCTCCCTAATCTAAACGTGCTATTCTTGACCCTGCTCCTAGTTTTTCTAACAATCTTTATCCAGCCTTACCTAACCTCAGTGATACTTACTTATCTAGGATACGACTCACGTACAAGTTTTGCTACAGCAACAAGTACTGACCAAATCAGCGAGCTAGTGCTTATACTTGTTATACAACTCTATCTCGTAGGAAGCATTATCAGCGAACTTTACCAGGCAGTAATACTGGCGGCAACTATCACAATGGTAACCTCAAGCTATACTACTCAGCACGAACAAGAGCTTTTCACAAGATTGAAAAAATACAACTTCCCGCTCACCGACACCTCTAGCCAGAAAATCAGTATAAAGGAGAGACTTGAAGACCACACAATTCTTTTAGGATACGACATACAAGGGAAGAAAATAGCTAGACTTCTAGATAAAGAGGACGAGCCCTTCATAATTTTAGAGAACGATCCAGAAAAAATCGATGAAATCAAGAAGAAAAAGTACAACTACATTTATGGAAACGCCTTCCAAGAAGAGATATGGACCCAAGCAGAGTACGAGAGAGCCAAACTAATTATCTCCACACCTCCATTCAGCAAAGTGTCTCAAAAAGTTGCCGAGCTTGAAACAGATGCGGATAAGATATTAACCGAGCAAGAGCTAGATAAGGCACGGGAGCTGCTACAGAAGAAAGATGTTATATATGTAAACGTTCCCGAGGTTGCTGCTGTAGACCAGATAACAGAACACTTGATCGGTACATTAAACGATGTAAACTACAAAGAAAAACTGAGGAGGAAGTACATGTTAGACATAAGAAACTATCTAGAGTCAAACTAGGTGTAGAGATGATCGAATTAAAGGGTGCAGAAGCTACAATAGAGATTAGAGAAGACCGAGTTGTTAAGACCCGTCTACCGAAAAAATACCGTCACCCTGATATAGATAGCGAGATAAGAAGGGAGAGAACCAGTTCTGAGAAAAGAATTATCGACCACGCCATCAAACACGGGGTTAATGCACCGGAGACAGAGAAAACCGGGGAAAACGTGCTTGAAATGCAGAAAATCTCAGGCAACACGTTAAGAGATATTTTGGAAGAAAAAGCTGGAAAAGCGGAAGAACTCGGTAAAAACGTTGCCTACCTTCATTCAGCAGATATTATACACGGCGACCTGACCACCAGCAACGTCTTAGTAAACGAAGACGTCTACCTGATAGATTTCGGTCTCTCGTTCAGATCTGACAGGGTTGAAGATAAAGCTGTAGATATACATCTCCTCAAACAGGTTTTGAACAGCTCACATCCTGAAAAGGCAGAAACTGTTTGGCGCCACTTTTTAGACGGCTACAGTAGTTATGAGGAATACGAAGAAGTTATGAGTCAGCTCAGTGAAGTTGAAAAACGAGGCCGTTACAAGTAGTCTGTTGATTTAAAAGATTTCGTCTCGTACCTGTATCTTAGACCGGTGAGGTCGACAAGGCTTGAACCGGATCAGTAGGTGAATCAAACAATGGCAAAAATGCATTCTGACGGACGAGGAAGTTCTGGATCAGCTAAACCTGTAAACAAGAAGACTCCTAGATGGGTTGACTACGATGAAGATGAAGTAGTTGATCTCGTCGTGAAACTTAGAAGAGACGACAACGATCCTTCTCAGATAGGTTTGAAACTTAGAGACCAGTACGGAATCCCTAGCGTAAAACAGATAACAGACAAAACAGTTACAGAAATTCTGGAAGAAGAAGGACTGGAACTTAACGTTCCAGAAGATCTTTCCAATCTAGTGGAGAAAGCAGAGTCAATTCAAGAACATCTTGAAGAGAATCCTAAAGACAGAGACGCAGAAAGAAGTCTGGAGCTGACAGAAGCAAGGATTCGAAGGCTTGCACAGTACCACAGAGATGAAGGGAACATTCCTGAAAACTGGAAGTACAGCCGAGAGTAAGACCTCTCTTTTACAACTCTTTATTTCTATCTAAAGTTTCTTTATAATCTCTAAGAAGCTCTTCAGGAAGCTTATCTCTATTCAAGAGATGTTCTTGTACGTTCTTTACGGATAAGGAGTTCTCATAGTTGAACCTTGAGGACTGTTCTCTAGGGCCCGCCTCCGTAGAACCCTCAAACGTACCTGCAACCACATAGTATTCTGGCTGGTCATCAATCTCGGGGTAGAGAGCTTCGATCTCGTTAGACCATTCGTACAAACGCCACTTTCCTCTTTCACTAAACCCGTTGTGGTCCACTAGAATAGCATGGCAGACATAAGATACCTCCCTATAATCTCTATTCACAAAGCTACCGAGTTTTGCAGCTTCCTGTAGAACACCTTGGTAAGCTCTTCCTTCCTCAATCTCCTTACCCGTCTCCTTTTCAGCTTTATCAAGCCAGTTCTTCACGTCCCGGGGATTAGTATCTCTTGAACCTTTTTGGACCAGTATATACTCTGATGAACCGTTAACTTCATTTTGCACCTTTGAAAACACCTTTACATTGTTTAAAGAGTCCTGAACCACATAAAAATAAGTATATATAACAGAACATCAAAAAACCACCATAACTACCTTCTTTTATAACAAGATTTCTCTGAAATAAATCAAAATGAATAAAAGATGAGAATCCGGATAGAGAGAATAGTGATCTAAACTTTGGTAGAAGATATTCTTAACGAAGCAAAGCCTGCAGCGGAAAAACTGGAAAATTTTGAAGGCAAAATCCGTTTAATCGGTCAGTACGACGCTGATGGAATCTGCTCAACAGCTATAGCACACGAAATACTTGAAAGACTTGGAAAAGAGTTCGAATACGAAATCTTAAAGCAGCTGTACGAGGAAGACGTTAGAAGGTTAGCAGAAGAAGAGGAAGAGCTTCTGCTGTTTGTTGACATAGGATCAGGACAGTCAAAACATATACAGAAACTGATAATTGAAGAAACCGACAAAGAAGTAATAGTTTCAGATCACCACGAACCACAGATAGAGGGAGACTTCATACATCTTAACCCTCATTTCCTCGGTCATGACGGAGGAGAAGCTATTTCCGCAGCAGGAATGACCTACCTTCTTGCTGAAGCAGTATCAGAGGAAAACTATGACCTAGTAACTTACGCACTTATAGGAGCTACCGGAGACGTACAGAAACAGGAAGGTGAGTTCCTAGGGCTGAACAAGGAACTTCTAGAGAGAGCTGAAGAACACGGACTTATCGATAAAAGACAGGGACTGGACCTGTATGGAAAAAGCACAAAGCCGTTACACAAAGCACTTATGTATACTTCCGATCCTTACCTCGAAGGTATCAGCAACAATGAGTCTGGCTCAATCCAGTTCTTAAAGTCTACAGGAGTCGATATACGAGAAAACGGGAGCTTCAAAACGCTCTCAGATCTGACGGAAGAGGAGGAAAAAAAGATTATTCACGGCCTGATAACCCAAGGATTCGATGCTGGAAAACTTGTCAACCCTGTCTACATGCTTGACAACGGCCACGGAATAGACGAATACTCAACAATAATCAACGCATGCGGAAGGCTTGGAGAGCCTAAAACCGGAGTCAAGATCCTTCTAGAAAACGATTTGAAAGCCGCAAAGAAAATATCCCGGAAATATGGTCGTAAAATTTCTTCTGCTCTCCGATATGTAGAAGACAACAAAGACAATACCGATGTAATCTATGAAGACGGTATAGGAGTTATTGATGGGAAAGACAAGATTGAGGATGACTTTATTGGAACCGTTACAACTATTTCGATGAGTAATGGCTTCTTCGGGGATGTACCTGTTATAGTTGGTGTTGCGGAAACCGAGAAAGACAAGATAAAGGCCTCCTGTAGAGCCACAAAGACAGCGGTAGACGAAGGACTGAATCTAGGAGAGATCATAGAAAGTATATGCGAAGAGATTGACGGCGAAGGAGGAGGACACAATGTAGCTGCAGGAGCAAAGTTTCCTCAGACGAACAAAGAAGAGTTTATAGAACAGTTAAGCTCTGAGGTAGCTCGTTAATATTGTTCAGCAGTACTCTTCTAGAGAAACAAAATCTGAGCCCTCGAAAACAGACTCAATATCTTCAATGTTCCTCAGATCTTCATCGAGATAAAAGCTTCTGACGACGTTGTCCTCTTCAACAAGACTTATCTGTATATCTATATCTGTATGGTTGTCTTCTATCTCCTCTACGAACTGCTGTAGATCTGAACCCTCAACGGCCTCTCTATAAAGACCTGCAGCCACATAACCCGGGCGTTTAACAGGCTCTTCTGACAGAAACTCGTCTTCAACCACAACATAGTCATACGTCTTTAGTTCTTCCTCAAAGCTTGAGTTCGACTCCTCCAGTTTTTGGGCCTGACTCCAAAGCCTTCTTCTCTCTGAAACATCAGAGAAACCGTGCTCTATAAGCTTGTAGCTTCCGTAAAGTCCTGCAGCAAACCCGGCTAAGGCAAATGCCGGCATAGACATGCCTGGCTCATGGGAAGATTCAAGGACCCCAAAGTTTTCCAGCCCATAGTTAAGAGCTCCTGCAAAACCTGCGGAGGCAACAGGAATAGCCAGCATCTTATTGTAGCTGTATTCTAGCTCCGGATAGTCTTCCCCTACATAATCCAAGATATCGCTGTGCGACCTCGGAACCTCTTTCTCATAGACAGGGAAGAGTTCATGCTCAGTCATAACGACAGAATAACCGGTAATTCATATATTGGTTATCTAATCGTCACAGGAATAGACCTATTGTTTATAAAGTTTTGATTCGAGGTTAGGTTCTATGGCTAAGGCAGTTATTCAGAAAAACTGGTACGAACTCAAGGTACCCGATATATTCAGTGTTGATACTATAGCAGAGACGCCGGCAGAAAAAGACTCCCAGGTAATGGGAAGAACTGTCAAAGAAAGTCTTACAGAAATAATGGAGGACGCAGACAAGTACTACGTTGATGTAGAATTTGTTGTAAACGATGTAGAAGGTAACAACGCTTTCACAGAAATCAAAGGAATGGCTTGCTCCTCCGAGTTCGTCTCAAGAATGATAAGAAAAAGAAGCAACCGTATGGATCTCGTAGAAGACTTCGAGACATCCGACGGAAGAAAAGTAAGAGTCAAAGTTGTGGGAGCAACTGTGAAAAAGGCTTCAGGAAAAGCAATGAGAGACGCAAGAAAAGAGATTAAAGAAGTCATCGAAGAGAAGGCTTCAGAACAGTCTTACAACGAGTTCATGGAGAACATCTTCCTAGACAAGATCCAGACAGAAGCTAGAGACAAGGTAAACAAGATCTATCCTTTCAGAGAGCTCGAAGTTCGTAAAACCGAACTACTAGAGTAAACCGTCTTTACCCATCTATCTTTCCATTTAATTTTAACTTAGACCAACGTTTCTGTTTAAAAAACTCTATACCCTCATCTTAACTATAGCCGGGGTAGCCAAGTGGCCAAAGGCGCAGGACTTAAGATCCTGTCCCGCAGGGGTTCAAGAGTTCAAATCTCTTCCCCGGCAAAAAAACTTGTACAATACTACAGTTTTTTAACTCGGAGAACCTAAGAATTAATTTAATGGGCGAGAAAAAAGCTTTTTCACGGGTTTCATCCGGTGAAGACGAGCAAACAAACAGTGAGGACCTTGAACAGTCTATTGACGAAGCCCTTGAAGACCAGAAGGAAGAGCTGAACCAGGTCTTTGCAAAGTATCAGATGCAACAACAAAATTTACGGACCAAGGCCATGGAGGAAGCTCAGAAAGTAGTTCTAAGACAGGTTGTAGGCGACATAAAGGAGCTTATAAATTCTGAAACTGAGGACCTCGAACAGAAGCTTGAGCAGCGACTCATAGATGCAGAGCAAAGTCTTGAGGACAAAATATCTGAAAACAGGACGCGTATAAGCGATACTGAACAGAAAATTGAAAATATACAAGAGAGCTCCAGTAAAGAGTTAAAAAATGCTGAGGAAGACAGAGAAAGTCTTCGAAAGGAAATTAGCGATGTTAAAAGCGATCTTGAAGAAGAAATCAAATTCAATACATCTATCTTCAACGAAGATTTAGAAGAGATATCAGAGAAGATATCCGAACTTGAGGACACCTCAATAAATTCCAATATAGAAGAACTGAAACAGAATTTTGAGACATCCGATAAGAAGCTTGAAGAGTTCGAGAAAAGTCTTGAAACAATAAACTTGAAGTTCGAAGATAGGAGCGAGAGGCTGGAAAAACTGGAAAACAAGGTGAGGTCAGAAGAAACCTCTCCCGGGAAGAGCCCCAAAGATATTGAAGAGAGAATAGGCCAAATACAGGAAAAATTAGCGGACCTAGAAAGCAAGATAAATATCATCAATAATGAAAGTGTTGAATCTGTTCAAGAAACCTCTGAAACCGTAAAGGAAACAGTAACAGATGATGAGAAAGATGTAGAATTAGAAGACGAAGAATCTGGAACCATTGAAGACAAAGATCTTTCCTCTAAAGAGAGCGAAGACACAACAAGTTCCAAGAACTCTACACTTCTACCTGAAGAAGTAAACAGTAGTCTAGAGGGAGAAGAAATCCGAATAAGAGGTAAACTCGACCATAGAAAGGAAACCTCTAAACACCACTTTTACAAACTTTCTGCGGGCGGAGACCAGATAATTGTGAGATCGGTTGACAAAATCCCTGAAGGCAACAGAATACTGAAAGGAGAAGTAGAGGAAATTAAAGGAAATCTCTGTATCGTAGTTTAAATGTTCTATAAACAGAAACCTGATTTATAAAGATTAACTTCGTTTTTGTAGTCACAGCCTGTAGTGGCTTTATGCCGCGAGGTAGATCAAAATGGATAAAAAAGCAGACCCAACCAACCCAGTACTTTTGAATACTATAGAGCTTCTCCAGAAACAGGACGCAGCTGTCTGGAACGAAGTAGCTGAAAACCTTGGAAAAGTAAACCGGAAAAGACCGGAAGTAAACCTTTCAGATATAGAAAGGATAGCTGAAGAAGGAGACACCGTAATTGTACCCGGAAAAGTTCTAGGATCCGGAAGAATCACTAAAGAGGTAAAAGTTGCAGCCTTCAAAGCATCAAGATCCGCGAAGAACAAGATAAAAGAAGAAGGCGATTTCATGTTTATCGAAGATCTTGTAGAAGACAACCCTGAAGGATCCGAGGTGAAAATAGTAAAATGATTATAAACGCAGAAAACAGAGTGATCGGAAGACTAGCATCTAAGATAGCTCGAGAAGCAAAGAAAGGTGAAGAAGTACACGTAGTAAACTCCGAGAAATCAGTTATCTCTGGAGACAAAGAAAAAGTCTTTGAAGACTACAAACAGAAATACGAAAGAGGCGGGAGACATACCGGACCTCACTACCCGAAAAGACCTGACAAAATACTGAAAAGAACGGTAAGAGGAATGCTCCCAACCAACAAAGAAGCCGGTAGAGACGCATTCTCAAACGTGAAAACCTACTTAGGAGTTCCTCTAAAGCTAGAGGAAGACGTTGAAGAAGTTGAAGTCAAACAGGGAGACGACTTAAAGAACAGGAACTATGTAAAACTTGGCGAAGTATCAAAGTTCATAGGCTGGACACCAAGAGGTGAAAAATAGATGCCAACACATACAAACGGAAAAAGAAAAACAGCTAAGGCACGTGCTACAGTGAAAGAAGGAGAAGGAACACTTAGAATTGACTCCCAGCCACTTAACACATGGCCGGAGATGCAGCAAAGAAACATTAAGGAACCTCTCGTAATAGCAGGAGAAGAAATAGTAGGAGATCTAGAGATAAATGTCTCTGTAAACGGTGGAGGAAAAAGCAGTCAGGCAGAAGCTATAAGAATGGCGATAGCCAGAGGTCTTGTCGAACACACAGGAAGCGACGACCTTGAAAGAGATTTCAGAGACTACGACAGAAACATGATGGTCGAAGATCCAAGAAGAACCGAGACAAGAAAACCTTCACAGTCGAGCAAAGGTGCCCGACACAAACAGCAGAAGTCTTACAGGTGATTTAATTGCAGTTTCCTGTTAGATGTTTAAGCTGTGGAAAGGTAATCGGAGATAAATGGGAAGAGTACCAGGAAAGAGTCGAAGACGGTGAAGATGAGAAAGAGGTTCTCGACGACCTAGGGATCGAAAAGTACTGTTGTAGAACAATCTTCCTTACACACGTAGACAGTATAGACGAAGTTGGAGAACACAAAATAACATAAATCCTCTTTTTTCCTTATAATTATTCTAATATTCTTCTTAGCGAAGGTTCAATCATCTTTAGATTAGGCGCTACTTCTACATCTTCTAAATCCTCAGAGGTAAACCATTTCATATCCGTAGACCTATCTTCTTTAATCTCAGGATCACCGTTTAAATGAGCTATATATCCATGCCATAGATATATTTGATCTTTATGATGGAACTCTCCACTGTAAAACGGTTTCTCAAGCTCAACTCTTACCTCTATCTCTTCTTCGGCTTCTCTCACAGCTGCTTCTGTCGGAGACTCTTTTTCCTTGACTTTTCCTCCAGGGACCTCCCAATGTTCTTCATCTTCCCTGTAAAGTAGCAGCAACCTGCCCTCCTCAATTATAATATTTCCTGAGACCTCTATCATATTTCAGACCTCAGTTTCTCAGCTATCTCCTCGCCATTTTCCAGCTCTGACCGGTCGTACTCTAGCTTAACCTCTTCTCCCGTATAACGCGGTGTTACATGGAAGTGTAGGTGAAATACTTCCTGTCCCGCAATAGAACCATTGTTCTGCGTTATGTTCACTCCCTCCGCTTCGAACGTGTCCTTGACACTGTTTGAAACATTAACTAAGACCTTCCAGAGATAGCTCATCTCTTCCGCCTCAAAAATATTCTCCACATGCTTCTTAGGTATGACGAGTGTGTGTCCTTTAGACACCGGCTCATTATCTAGGAATGCCAAGATATTTTCATCTTCGTAAACTCGGTGACAAGGCAATTTTCCGTCGATTATCTTACAGAAGACGCAGTCATCTCTCATACATTCATATTCTAGGGAACCGTTTCTTTTTCTATCTTACTCGAGGAATTATTTTTAAGGGAGCCAACCTCATTCTCAACTATAGATGAAGGACATTCTAAGTAAGCTGCGAGGCGAAGATTCCGACTTCGAGAAGCAGTTAAAGGAGCTTCAGGAACAGGAAAAGAAGCGGGTTACTGAGGAGATGGAGAATGCCTTGAATGAGAAACTTCAAGAAACCGAGGAAGAGTGGCGTCAAGCCTTTGAGAGTTATAGAGCGAACGATCACGAACGTTTCTTGGAGATACTTGAAGAAGTAAGAGAAGAGATGATTGAAGAGACGGTAAGAAGCATTTCCAAGTTTCTGGAAGAAGAACAGGCAAAATTGAGAGACGTTACTTCATCCGAGCTGGAGGATAGAACTCAAGAGGTATTTACCGAGTTAGAGCATACTGAGCAGTCGTTGAAAAATGAGCTCTCAAACCAGTCAGAACAGATTGAATCAAACCTTAAATCTAGCCTTAACAGACTTGACGAATCAACAGAGGAACGTATCAAGAAGTTGAATAAGAGCGAGGAGGCTTTAAAGAACAATATAGAGGAAAAGACTGAAGATTTGAATAACGAAATTAGTAGGTTAGAGGCTGCGAAGGCGCAACAGGAAGCGTTGGAGGATCTAAGAGATAAAGTCACTGAAACCAGCTCCAAAATTCAAAGAGAGGAAGAAAAATTAAGAAACAGCGTTAAAGATAACAAAAAAAGGTTAAAAGACCATGAAGAGGCTCTAAACAATCTCCAAGAACAGTTGGAAGATCATAAGAGCGCCATAAATAATAGAGTAAAGGATATAAGAAATGAAAGACAGGAGGCCATAGAAGGTTTACGATCTGAGCTACATAACCAAAAAGAAGAGATAGCTCTTAGACTAGATTCTCTAGATGACGAGTTTGACAGCCTAAAAGAATGGATTGAGCATATAGATAGAGAGGAGCTTGAAGACGTTAGGAGACGTCTTGACGAGTTAGATGAAGGTCTGAATAAGAGAGTCGACACTATAGAGCAAGAACTTAAAGATTCTCTAGAGAACCAGAATAGTAGGATTGAAGCTCAGAAAGAGCAGTTAAACCAGATGGAAGAGGGTAATAACGAGATAGATCAGAAAATTGAGCGGCTGGACGAAAACCTGAATAAGCAGATAGAAAGCTCTACAGAGGAACTAAGAAACAGGATAGACACTCTGGAAGAAGAGGACTTAGAAAGACTTGAAGATGATTTAAACAGGTCTATCAAAGAGGTTAGAAAAGATCTGGAATCTGTCTATGAGGAAGCAGAGCTTGATGTAAAATGGCTTGAAGAGAGAACAGAGGAGCATTCCCAGACCCTAGAATCGATAAAAGAACTTACCGAACAGAATACGGAAAAAGTTGAGCAAACCGAAATCAACAGCGAGGACATAGAGCATCTTAAAAGCAGTCTCCAAGACCTGCGTGAAACCCTTCTGGACAAGCAAAGGGAACAGGTCGATAAAATAAACTCAAAAAGAGATAAGTTAGAAAAAAAGCTTCTTGGACAAATTGAAGAGAGCTTAGGACCTATCAGAAACAAAGTTGAGAGCAAAGTAGATAGGAAGAACTTCGAAAATACAGTATCTGAGCTAGAGAATAGCCTAAAAGAAGAATTAGGATCTAAGGTTAGTCTCAAGAAATTTGAAAGACTAGAAACCGGATTAGAGGACCTAAAACACAATTTTGAAGATCTAAAAGAGCTAGAAAATGATCTCTTAGAACACGAAAACGAATTTGAGAATGTAATCGGAGATGTGGAAAAAAGCCTAAGAAACAAAGCCGATTCTGAAGATCTAGAGCAACTAAGACAAGAGTTCGGGAAGAGCATAGAAGATTTTACTAGGATAGACGATAGACTTGAGCAAGTAGCCAGTGATCTTGAAGATGAGCTGGAAGACGAAAAAGAAACACGTAAATCATATCAGAACGAGATCAATAAAGAGATAGAGAACATTCGGTCCTCCCTCCAAACCACCGACAGGAAAGTTGAAGATCTAGATCAGGTTAACGAAAAAGTTGAAGGAAACAGAGAAAAACTGGAGTCTGTAAAGAAACTTTCAAGCCAAAATACAGATAGAATAGACGAAGCACAGAACCAGCTCCAAGAGAAAATTAAGAGCATAGAAGAGAATGAGAAAGGAGTGTTCAAAGAACTTGAAAAAGATTTAGCTGATCTGAAAGAAGAAAAGAGGAATCTAAAGAAAGAACTTTCTAGTAAAGCAGACAGTAACGAACTGAAAAAAATGAAGTCAAATATAGAATCTAAAATACAGGATAACAAAGAATCTGAAGAGATCTCCGACTTAAGGAACATATTAGACTCAATAGATCACAAGGTTGATGAAACGACTAACAGAGTTAACAGCTTAGAGTCTCGCTTGAAATACGTAGAAGACGAGCTAGGATACAGTAAGGATGTAAGTAAATCTACAGAAGAAAATGCTGGGGTAGGCAAAACAGATAATGAAGCTGCAACTCAGACCTCAAAAAGCGTTTTACATCCAGAGGACCTGAATGAGAAATTCCTCAACAAAGAGGTAACAATTTCAGGAGAGCTTAAATTCCGTAGAGAAGTATCTAATAGCAAGCTCTATGCTTTAACAGGTAAGGACGACTGGGTAATAGTACGTTCAGACTCAGAACTGGATGAAGGTCAACAAGAGATAGATGGAACCGTAAAATCTCTTGAAGGCAAGTTATACCTAAGGGTTTAGAGTACCCTTAAAAGTGTTAGAGGTTACAATAATTTCTACAAGGCGGCCGTGGTGTAGTCCGGCTAATCATTTCGGCCTTTCGAGCCGACGACCCGGGTTCAAATCCCGGCGGCCGCATCTAATTTAAATTTCTATAATTCAGGTATTTCTAGAGTTTTAGCCAGAGATCTCTCAGGTACTGTTCGTTCTGCTCTTCGCCTTCATACTCCTTGAGAGAGGTTTTTAGAACTTCTTCAAGATACCTGTTTAGGTAGTGCTGGTTTCTATCTTTATTTTCTCTTTTTGAAGACTTACCTACCGGTATAGCTCCTTTAGGACTGTCTTCCAGAGTCTGACCTGTATGGAGTTCAAACATAGAGCTGTAAGGCATTAACATATGCGATATCTTTGTTTCCTTGTCATAGTACTTCTCTGAAATATCTCTGATATCTTCTCCAAGCCTTTGAAACTCTTCTTTCAAAGTTTTGAGCTCTGTGTCCTCTCCTTCATCTGCCATAGACGGAAGGCTTTTATAGACGTCTTCCTCTTCAGATCCGTATACGAACAGCTCTACAGCCTGGTTAAGTCTCCTCTCCCTCTCTATGAGCTCTTCAAAGATGCTCTGGTAGACAGGCTCCTGGTAGTTAATGTTGTCCATATCTAGTTCGATAAACGTGTTTTGAGATCCATCTATCTCTATACCCATTTTTCTAGAGTTCTTAGAACCTCTTACTTCAACAGTACCGTTTTTAGTCTTGACAGGACTGTATCCATGTCTTAGTAGATGGTTATAGAAGGTGTCAGGGTCGATAGCAGGAGTCTCTCCATCTCTAAACTCCAGCGGAGGGATTTTTTTAGTTAAAGGCCTATCTGACAGACTCATGATACTTATACTACATTACAACCTTTTATCTTTGATTAACCTGTGTAGAAAGAATAATTGAGAAAAATGGATAGAAACTAGTGTATATCCCTGTTTTTCTCCTTATCCCTACGTCTCAACGCGTTGTCAACAGGATCTTCAGAGTTCTTGGCCGCATCTATAATCTCTCTAACTCTTTCATTACCGGAAAACTTGGGTCTTAAGTCTCCTCTGAATACGTCTTCCAGATCCTCCCATTTCTCTCTTCTGATCATTTCCTGTACGTCTTCACGTTTCAAAGTATCGACCAGCTGTTCCCTGTCCATCTCTTCTATCTGTTCTACTATACCGCGGTCTTCCATCAGGTTCTGTTTCCGTTTAACCCCTATTAGACCGTTTAAAACTCTTAAAGCCTCCATCAGCTGGGCGTGTTCGTTATGGTATATAGCCATTTCGTCTTCGATTGCGGCTATATCTTCTGCTAATTCCTCCTCAAGAAGCTCATCATTCGAGTTTCTAAGTCTTCCGAATTTTTGACGTCTTTTTTCAGCAAGACCTTCGTGTTTATCTCTTTTTAACTCTAGATCAGCTTTCAGTTCTGATCTCTGTTCCCTAAGATCTTCTAGATCCATTCCTTCGATACTTACTTTGTCGTCGTGCGTGAACCTGTCGATTATATTGCTTAGTACGCTTACCATGTAAAAGAGAATTGTACAGCTTCTAAATAAAACCTACCTGTATATCTGTCTGAAAGCCTTCCAACGGTACTCTAAGAGTTTGAAACATTCTTCAGGCCGGTCTCCATCTCGGAAGAACATCCGTTTCCATGTTCCATCTATCTTGAAAAGTATGTATGGGAAGATAGACTCGGGCTGGTACTTTAGATCTTCAATCTTAGAGAAATGGATTTTATCGACCAGCTCTTCGGAAGAGAAGTTTTCGGTTATCTTATCCCAGTCTTCAGAATCTCTACTCTCTCTTTCAACATGGTCTCTTGTAACGGCCACATCACCTAGCTCTGATTCGAACTCCTCATACTCCATTACTCGTCACCTACGTACTCGCCTTTCTGCCTTCTGAAAGGTTTTTCATCCATCTCCTCTCTTACATGAGCTACTATTCCCGGAGTCCTTGCAATTATGAAGAATCCTTTGCCTAGTTCTGGCTCCCAGCCCATATCAGTCATGACGGCGGCAATGGCTCCATCAACATTTAAGACAAGATCGGTTTTTTGCTCAGCGAACCTATCTCTTATTCTAGTCATCTTTTCCGTTGCCTCTCCGGATAGACCGAGATTATCTGCCTCCTCTAGTATCTTAGTTGCTCTTGGATCCTCTTCTCGGTAAATCTTATGCCCTATACCTGGTATACGGTTTTCATTCTCTAGATAGGTCTCAACTATTTTTTCCGGTGATCTGTTATCGCTAAGTATCTGCATAGCCTCCTCTATGGCTCCGCCATGTGAATTACCTAACGCCAGTATTCCTGCGGCCACGCTCGTATTCATCTCGTTGCCCCCGCTCTGAACGGTTCTGGCAGAGACCGTACTAGGATTGCCTATACCGTGATCGATCGATGACGAAAGTATAGTGTTGAAAAGCTCTGACTCCTTTTCTGAAGGTTTTTCACCTTTTAGTATCAGCCATATTGCGTCAGAGAAATCCATATCCATTACGTCTTCCAAGGGTTTTCCTCTGATTACCGCGTCCTCTCCTTCAGAAGAAACAGATGTTTCCCAGCTCATACTATTTTCTTGAGAACCTTGTCCGTAAATATTTAACCAAGATAGGCCTTAGTTTTCTTCAGTGGTATGGGACAAGAATACTGTGGTTTACCAAGTTTTTATCGATCGTTTTGCCGGTTTCGAATCTGAAGAAGGCTGGGACGAACCAGAGTTTCTTGGAGGTAGTTTAGAAGGTGTCTATAATAAACTGGATTATTTGGAAGATCTACGTGTTGATGTTATCTGGCTTTCACCTTTTTACGAGACCAGTGCCTACCACGGATACCATATAACAGATTTCTTCAGTGTTGATCCCAATTTTGGAACAGAAGAGGATTTGGAAAACATTATTGAAGAGGCTCATAGTAGAGATATTGAAGTTATCGCAGACTTTGTTCCTAACCATTTATCGCATAAACATCCTTACTTTGTAGAAGCGCAGGAAAACCTAGACAGCGAATATCATGACTGGTTTTACTGGAATGACTGGCCGGACAACTATCTCTGTTTCCTAGAGTTTGAAGAGTTACCTAAGATAAATTTGGATAATACTGAAGCTCGAGAACATATCATCAAAGCTGCAGAGTACTGGCTAGATAAAGGATTGGACGGTTACAGGCTCGACCATGTAGAAGGACCTAGTAACAATTTCTGGGAAGAATTCCACACACGTCTAAAACAAGAGTATCCTGACAGAACTTTTATCGGAGAGGTATGGATGAGAGGTATCAAGTATAGAGAGCTTGAAACACTTCTTACCTCGTATAAGCGATTTAAATGGTTTGTACAGCAGTTTGTCGGCGCTCCACCAACTTTCCACCAGAAAAGCTACATAGGCTTGATGGATGGTTTACTAGACTTTAGAGCTAAAAGACTGATAGATAGGTACGTACGATACAACTCCAAAATTACCAAAAAAGTTGTTAAAACGGCGTTGAAGCTTCATTACTCAAGATTTCCTGACAACTTCTATCTACCTGTCTTCTTGGATAACCATGATATGAACCGGTTTCTCTACAGGTTTGAAGACGATAAAGATAAGCTAGTTGAAGCTTTAGAGCTACAGCTAGATCTTGGTCAGCCTACAATAATTTATTACGGTACTGAAGTAGGTCTCTCACATAGTAAGGGACTGGAAGAGGGTGAAGAGCATGGAGATTTACAGGCTAGAAGGCCGATGAAATGGGAAGACCAGGATGAAGAACTTCTAAAATCCTTCAGAGACAGACTAAACAGAGATTAATCCAAGATCTTCTCTAAACTACTGCCTATCCTGTGATGGAGATCAACTACATGTGCCCCAGCACTTTCTAAGGCTTTTTTCTTGTTGCTTGGGTTTCCTCTGTCTCCTCTGATTATGGCTCCGGCATGGCCGTAACTTCTTGAGGGTAACTCTTCCGTGAACTCTCCTGCGATAAAACAGACTAAGGGCTTTGTGAACTTTCCAGCTTCAAGAAGCTCTGCAGCTTTTTCTTCGTATGTGCCTCCGAGCTCTCCATACATTACTACCGCTTCAGTCCGGTCATCGTCTTCAAACAGTTTTAGCGCATCTTCAAACGTAGTGCCTGAGATTACATCTCCTCCAAGACCTATGGCTGTTGATATGCCGTATCCTTTCTGTCTTAAAACCCAGGCGGTTTCTGTCGTCATTCCCCCGCTTTTGGAGATTACACCGATCTTTCCAGGCTTGTAAACTTTCTCAGGTTCAGAGCCGCCTATCGGGCCGATCTTTGTCTTTCCTGGAGATATTATCCCTATTGACGAAGGACCAACCACCCGGACCTCTTTTTCCTGTGCTCTTCTGTATATTTCCCAGGTGTCTTTGACCGGTATTCTCTCCGTTATTATATTGATTAAAGGTATTTCGTTTTCTATTGCTTCCAGTGCTGCATCTTTTGCGGCAAAATTTGGAACATAGATAAGTGAGGCATTGATCTCCGGATGGCTGTCTAAGGCCTCCCGGACCGTGTTGTAAACAGGCACACCTTCAACTTCTTGCCCTGCTTTACCCGGAGTGACGCCTGCAACTACCTCGGTCCCGTATTCTTGCATTTCCGGCACCTTTTCTCTTGCCTCTCTTCCTGTTATTCCTTGAACAAGTAGACGTATATCTTCTTCAGCCAGTATACTCAACCTTTTTCTCCTCCAGTTTTTGAATTGAGTTTCTTACAGATTTAACCGTTGGAACCTTTATTGAGACTTTGTCATATTCTGTTCCGAAAGTATTGTATCCTCTTACCCATACAAAATTCATTCCTACATCTTGAGCCGCTTTATCACGAACTACATTGTTTCCGAAGTAGACAAATTTTTCTGAGTGTTCTTTTCTCTTCTCCAAGAAAGCTTGGAATATTTCCTTATCAGGCTTTTCAACTCCAACCTCCTCTGAAACCACAAAACCGTTGTAAGGAACTTTGTTTTCCTCTAAAAGCCTCCGAAACCATTTCTTTCCTTTAATAGAGTTGTCGCTTATGAACCCTATTTCTCCAAACTCTTTGGAACAGTTTTTCAGGAACCTGAAGACATTGTTCCGTTTCAGGAAATTTTCTTCCTTATTTTTGTAACGTTTGACTATCTTTTCAGCGCTGGCTCCTACACCGTTTTTATCGAGGTATCTTCTCACGTCAGAAGTGTTGTATATTCTAAAGTTGTTTACGTCGAACTCTGGAGGTTCACCTCCATTCTCTTCAACTACTTCTTTTACTGTCTCGTTTTGAAGTCTGTAACACGGCATTAACGTGTCCCCTATATCGAAAACCGGTATTTTACTCATTTTTTATCATCCTCATCAATGTTTCAGCAGTCTCAGTCATAGTTGTGTCGTTCCTGTAAAGTTTCATATTAAGATCTAGCTCTTCTCGGGTTTTACGTAAAAGTTTGAATGCTTTGTCTGCGTTTGGCCCATCTCTTCTTACAACTATAGGATAATCCGGCTCTTCTTCTCTGAGAGCTTGACAGAACCCTTTCATCGTCCTGTGTATATCGGTGTTGTTGGCTGTACCTCCTACATGCCATAAACCTTTCAGACCTTGTCTAGAGATTATAATCTTTGAAAGACGGTATATCTTCTCCGTTGGAGGGTTTCCGCCGTACTCTGTATAGTTAGCTGGTTTTCCGCCATACTGTATCAAAGCATCCATATTAGTTAGCGATGCCCCGCCTCCCGCCAACATCATACCTATATTGCCTTCTAGCTCAGTATATTTTCCTGCTATACCTCTGTGATCATTCTCATCTATTTTTTCTGCTTCTACCTCTCTTTCCGTTTTTTCACGCGGAAACTCTGAGCGTTCCGGGAATTCCCGGCTGTGACGGTAAGCTGCATCACTATCGAGGTCCATCATTGCGTCCAGAACCTTGAAGCCTTCTTCTGTCTTTGCTAAGGGATTTATCTCTATCATACGAGCATCTTCCTCAAAGAAACATTTACATGCACGGTAAACTGTGTCTGAAAGCTTTCTGAGATCTTTATTATCTACTTTTATTTGGTTCAGAAACTGTCTGATTCTATGTCTCTCTAGTTCTTCAATCTCAAGCCTTTCAACCTCTCTCTTCTCGACACCGGTTCCTCCTTCTCTACCGAATACAATTACCGGTTTCCTAACATCTGTATCGTATAGAACGGCTAGATATAGCTCGTTTTCATGCTCTATTTTTTCCTCTATAAGGACATCTTCTACATTATAGCCTTTGATAGAGGAGCCTTTCATTTCTTCAGCAATCTTTTCCGCGTCTTTCCTGCTGTCCGCAAACTTTATACCGCCATGTTTCTTCCTGTTCTCGGTTAATACCTGTGCCTTTACTACAAAGCTTTCTCCTTCTTTACCCGGAGTTTCAAGCCCGTATCTATCAAGTAGTTTCTTAGCCTCGTACTCGTAAAGCCTCACATATAGATCTAAATCTCAAAATGTATAAAGTCTCTAGAACTGAGTTTCTCTATGGTCTATACAGGTAGAGGTGATAGAGGTAGGACTGACTTGTCTTCAGGAGAGCGTGTTTCAAAAAACTCTGAAAGGATTGACGCTTATGGAACTTTAGATGAGCTGAACTCTATCCTAGGTCTCTGTGCAGTATATGGTAAACAAGACGGAGTTGAAAAAATCCAAAACGAGCTACATATACTACAGGCAGAGCTTGCTAACCGTGAGCCAGATACCAAGATAACCCAGGAAGATGTTGATAGATTAGAAGACCGCTGTGATTACTACCAGAGAGAATGTCCTCCTCTAAGGGACTTTATCCTGGCAGGTGGCTGTGAGTCCGCAGCTCACTTACACCACGGCAGAAGTGTAGCCCGAAGAGCAGAAAGACGTATAGTGGCACTTGATGAAAAGGAACAGGTAAGGGAAGAGGTTTTGACCTATATTAACAGGCTTAGCGATCTTCTGTTTCTTATGGCGCGTCATGAAAACTCTCTGAAAGACGTTGAAGAGAAGAATCCTGACTACTAAGGACTGGTCAATATGAGACTCCGTTCATCTCATTAAAGCTGCTTGTTCCATTCTTCCGTGGAAAACTTGTTCTCTGCTAGTTTTTTAGCCTCTTCTATCTCTTCTTGTGTGAGAGAGCCTTCTTCCCAGTTCTTATTCTCTGTAAATTTCTCAATAAGTTTCTGTACTACTTCCTCTCGAGAATGGTCTGTATGGTCGGAGATCCTTGAAACTCTTTTCTCTGCTGATTTAATGGCTTTATCAGATACTTTTTCTTTACCTATTCTTAGTGCTTTGAGCATTCTCTTAGTGTTTAAATCGTAGCTCATCATAGTGTGGTGTAGAACCGCGTTTCCTTTACGTGTTTGAGCTGCTCCCCCAAGTTTGCCTTCCGGATGCTCTATATCATTTAAAGGCTTGTACTCTGCCGCTACTCCAAGCTCGTTAAGTGCTCTTACCGCAAACTTGTCAAGCTCTTGGTAGCTTTTCTCTATGTCTCCGTCCACTTCGTCTCTAGGGACATATATCGAGTAGGTGATAACGTTTCCAGGTTCTGAGAACATTGCACCTCCTCCTGTAATTCTTCTAACGACTTCTATACCATTCTCGTCTACATAATCTTGCTGTACCTCATCACGGTATGACTGGAATCTTCCCATAGGTATACTCGTGTTTTCTCGGTACCAGAACCTTAGAGTAGGTTGTATTTCTCCTTCATCTATTTTATTGGTTAAAACTTCCTCTATCGCCTGATGCATTGGTTCAGAGTATTTGCCTTCGTTTATAACTCTCCATTTCATTTTTCGTCACCTACAGACTGTTTAACTGCTTCCGCTATATCTTTTCTCGAGAAACCTATTAGTTCGGCTTCAACAGTTTCCAGTTTTTCAACCATCCTTTCCTTACTGCAACCTTTATTTAAACCCTTTAGACTGTTCTCTAGTTCTTGGAGTGCTTCTGGAGGTTCGATAAAGAAATCTCCTCTTATTTTGACATCTTGAAAACTGTTTTCGCCCTCTGTTTCAACGTTCACCAGTTTACCGTCCGGAACTTTTACCGAAGCCTTTCCCATAGAGTACTGTAAAATTAGCGGAACTATTATACTTTAGTAAATCTCTCGGTTCTATATGCCCAAAGTAGGAGACGAGATATTCTATGAAAAAATGAAGGGTGAAGGACGTCCTCTAGTATTCATACACGGATGGTTAGGATCTCATAAATCTTGGAAAATGGTTGACAAAAATCTAGACCTAGATAATCCACGAATTTTCTACGATCTCAGATGTCACGGTAATTCACGGTGCACAACGTTCAGTTTTGAAACACTGGCAGAAGATCTAGAAAAACTTCTGGACACCTTAGATATTGATAACCCTGTTTTAATCGGTCACTCTATGGGCGGAATGGTTGCATTAACATATACAACGATTTACGACAATTTTTCCGGCCTCTTCCTTGTAGGAACCTCTGCTTCCACACCAGAACCTGAGAACAAGTCTCCTCGTTTCTTCCTCGAAAAGTTCGGATCAATCAACAGAACCACATGGGCAGAACTAATTGTTGAAAACTATGCTCCGGAAACCGAGCACCCTGAACTTAAAAGCATGGTTCTTAGAGAACTCGTACACGCTAATGATACAGAGATAATCTATTCTCTGGGATCGATGCTAGAGTACGATGTAAGAGAGGAAGTCAGTGAGATCGAAGAGCCTAAAACTGTTGTAGCTGGAGAGAATGACGGAGCGATAACAATGGATAAGTCAAGGGAGCTCGCAAATCTTTTAGACTGTCCTCTGAAAAAGATAGACTCTTCTCATCTCATGTTACAGGAGAAACCCGGAGAAGTTGCAGAACTGCTTGAAGAGTTTCTAAGTCAGTAGAATCCTTTCTCATCTCTTTCAACAAAGCAGTGTCCTTTATTTTCATCAAGACACTGATCAGAACGTTTAATCCATGATTCATTACCGTACTTTGTCTCCACTAATTCTTCAACTCTTTCAGAGTATTCTTCTACAGGGTTGAGGTATTCGAAGTTGTCTCCAGCGAACCTGTCGATAAGAATATCTGTAACCTCATATCTGTCAGCTTTGCCGGTTTCAGTTTTTACGGAGGGAAGACTTTCTATGAACTCGGCTTCATCCTCTCTTAGCGACATATTCTGTTCTAAAAGCTGTGTATCCCATGAATCCAAACAAATCACTCCGTGACAGAGTATTGATCCGTTCTTTCTCCATAAACTGTTACCGACAACAGTCTTGTTCAGCTGTTCTCTTTTACCGTAACGTATTGCCGAGTACTTTTTCTCAACCTCAAGAAGATCTTCCTCAAACCCTAGACCGGACAGAACTTCTCTCAACTCCTGTCCGACAACATCTTTGAAGAACTGGTCCTTATCACTGTAGCTTGTGGGCACACTCACACTATAAGCTAAACCATTCTCCAGACACGGTATGGTAGATCCAGCGGTTTCACACCGGGTATAATCAAAACCTGACTCTACAGCCTTTTCTATATCCTTGTAAGGAGTTCTACGCGCAAGCACAAATGAAGGTTCTTCAAAACCCATAACCCTGAGATAACTCTCCTTCTCACTACGTGTTCTTTCCAGAACTAGTTCCTCTATAGCCATGTTTGTAGCGGCATCGTAGGTACCTACATCAACATACTCTATATCCTCAAATCCCACTAATACAGGAGAACAATCTTAAGATTAAAAATAAGCTACCAATAAAGTTCGAACACCTTACTCAACCTGTTATAAAAATAATTATCCAACCCGTAAACAACAGTTAAGCGAGGGTAACCAAGTGGTCAAAGGTGCAGCGTTGAGGGCGCTGTCTCGTAGGAGTTCCGGGGTTCGAATCCTCGCTCTCGCATCAGATATTTCTACCGTTACTTCCCACCGACTTGTAGAGGACTACCAGAGAGACCAGTTATCATACCATTCGTCTATGGCTTCTTCGAAGTTGAGTCCGTATGGGCTTGCATTAGACGGAAAGCTGTCCAGAGACATTCCTTGGGACTCTCTCTTGTACAGTAGTTCTCTATCTACAAGATCCTTCAATCCTTCTCTCTTTTCGTTATTGTTCTTACTGACAATTTCAAGCAACTCTTTTTTCATTTGCTCGTCTTGTTTCTCTAGTAGATAGTCTACAACTTCTTCCTGATATCTATCTAGTTGATGTTCCTCTAGTTCTTCTCTGTATTCTTCTTCTGTCTCCTCTATAGGTTCGAGCTTGAACCTTTGGTAAGGAGTTACTTTATCTGACATCATCTCATACGACCTCTCAGTTTGTATTGTTGACCAAATAGTAGTAAAGAATTTAAAGTGTTTCGTCTCTCGGATCTTTACATTAAGACACCATCCATTTTCTTATACTTGTTAACTGAACCAATTTCATGGGCGAGCTGCCTGAACCTTTCGAGAAAGCAATCTTTTACGAGGACGACCTCCTCTATTCCTGTCTAGCGAACTACCCTAAAGCTGAAGGACATTCCGTTGTTGTATGGAAAAAGAGCGTTGACGACCTGAACCTGCTTTCACGTGGAAATTACGAACATCTAATGGATACTGTAGACGACGTCAGAGACGCAATGATGAAGGTTTTAGACGTAGAAAAAGTTTATCTGGTTTACATGGATGAGACTAACCACGTCCACTGGCATCTCATACCTCGTTACAACAACAAGGGATATGCTGTTCTAGAGCAGGAGCCTAACGAACTCGAAGATTTCAGTCTTGCGCAAAAGATGGAGAATGTTTTACAGGACGTCAAGTAATCCTGTACTGAACTTCTGCCAAATCAGGAAACTTTTCTGTAAGTTCTAGACCTTTTCTACTATAAGATCTTGAAGACTGTCAGGAAGTTTTAGAAGAATCTTATCCAGCAGCCACGCCTCTCTTGTAATAGTATACCTAGGTTTTCCGCCTTTCTCAACTATTTTTGCAAGCTTCTTTCCTGCTTTTCCGGGCTCCAAGCCTTTTCTTTCAGTCCCAAGTTTCTCCCTGTACTCGTCAGAATGTTCTGAGTACTCCACGAACTTTTCTAGGTTGTCCACACCTCTCTGGTTGAAGCCTGTTTTCACCCTTCCTGGCTCCACCAGAACGACTGATACATCCTCTAGCTCACGTCTCAACGAGTCCGTAAAACCTTCGACCGCGAACTTGCTGGCAGAGTAGCCGGACAAGTATGGTAAAGCTACTTTCCCTGCTATAGAGGAAACGTTGACTATCTTACCACTTTTTTCCTTTAAGCCTGGTAAGGCTGCTTTAACCGTGTTTACGGTACCGATGAAGTTTGTTTCAATATGTTCCTCGAACTCTTTTACAGGAGCGTCTTCTACAGCACCTTGTTTCTGTACTCCTGCACAGTTTACAAGCACATCGACTTCTCTATCTGAAAATACTTTTTTTACCTGGTTTCTGTCTGTTATATCCAGCTCTATCTTTTCTAACCTCTCCGGAAGCTTTTGTAGAGACCCCGGGTCCCTATCTATAACGGTTACGTTATGGTCTTCCAGTCTAAGAGCCGTCTCTTTACCTATGCCTTTTGCTCCTCCAACAACGACTACGTTCATCAGTGTAGAGGACTCCATTCAGGTAGGTCGTCGTCCGCTCTAAGCTTCATAACTCTGTTCAGAGCTACTCCAAACAGAGAGACAATCATTAGGCCTAGAAGGTATAGAGCTACGACTTCTCCTGGCTCCAAAGGATTTTCTGTAAGCTGGATCAGTAGTAGTGATGCCCAGGAGTAAAGCGATGTTGCTGCAAGCACCACCACATATTTATCTAGGTTGTAAGGAACTTCTTCGTCGCCCTCTCTGTATCTTACATCTGTTATCTTCTCTGATACATAGAGACTGTGAACAGAGTCGTTCAGAATCAGGAATCCTGCTGCAAGCGCTGCACCGATGAAAGATGCCTCTGTTAGAAGTGAGGAATCTCCTATTGCAAGTGCTGCGCCCGACACAACTACTGCTGCAAGTGCTGCCCATGTTAACTGGTTTACAGTGTTTAGTGTTTTGGCTTGGATCTCCGAGATTTCAAAGTCTCTTAGAGAGTCAAATAGCAGCGTGTTGTACGAAAGTGCTGTACCTAATCCGGACGCCGCAGCTATTATTGCTGCCCAGAACAGTATTCCGGAGTACTGTGCCATCAGCGCTGTCAGACCTACTGTTGCTGCAGGTACTGCAACCACAAGTATTCCTAGTGATATCGAGGCCGATACTAGACACCAAGTACACCACATCTTCAACGTCACTCCCTGTATATATGTCAGGTAAGCCGAGAAAAGTACAGCTATAATACTTGACATAATTACACCGAAGACAAACCAGCTGGGAGTTACCTGCGGCGTTAAAACGAATATACTGTAAGCAACTACTATTATACTGTAGTAGAGTATTCCGAGTATTTCTACATCGAAACCTAGAAACTTGGAGTATTTACTTGTTATAACATCTTCACACGAACCGTCCATAGGACAGGCCATGCCTTCTACGGTAGTTTTTTTCTGATAATGTAGATATATCGATATTCCGAGTCCTGCAAGACCTAGAACTATTATAGCTGCCTGAAATACTGCTTGAGATAACATATAATTAACCTCAATATCTGGAGCACTAAATAAGTTTACGGTACAGTTTATGAAACTCGGCCGTTAAAATCGTTCTTAGATGATGAGAAAGTTAGTAATGTCTGATCGAGAAAATCGAGATGATGACACGAACACCCACTGACAAAACCATACAGTTCAGTTAAAAAGGTTTTATACAGTATAAGTTTTTACATCGGTGGAGGTAGGTTAGCTGGTCCATACTCCGACCTTGTGGCGGTCGGGACGCGGGTTCGAATCCCGCCCTCCGCCCTATTACAGACTGTTTTTCCCAAACCCTTCTCAGAAATTATTTCAGATACCTACCAAACCTCGTAACTGTTTTAACAAGAATGGTTTTTCAGAACGTTTATGAAAGTCTTCTAATCTACTCTCAAAATCGATTGATATAGTTAAGCTGTCGGGTAGATTGGCTCTCCATCCAGTCTTGACATATGAATTACATCAGGCGAAGAGTTATGAGAGACATGCTCCTCATCCGATTTAATTACATTAATACCATATTTTCCATCTTCCGGTCTTGTATAGCTTATGCATCCGCTTTCCTCATATTTCTCTTCCATACGCGCTTCATGTACTAAAGCTCTTCCTTCCAATGAACCTATTTTAATATCCAAGTTATCTTCCTTTGCTCTTTGCCTATATTCCTTCAACTCACTTTTTGGTATGTAGATACTCATTTCTTCTTCAGGAACATAACTCGTACATACTTCGTTGAGGAATGAAGCATCTAGCTCATTATGGTCTAGGTGCTCAAAAAATCCGTACTTCATCAAAATTTCAGGATTTATTTTTTCATCGTTTAAGAGAGAGTAGCCAGCTTCCTGAGCACTCTCATCCCCATCTTCTACATCAGCTATTATTCCGTCCTCGTCGTAGTCAAAAAACTCACTTAGCGGATATTCGTCGTTAGGGCCTTGTTCACATGCCTCCGACACCACTGATGCGTGATAACGATTAAGATCTGCTCCTAATGTTTCCCTTATTGCATTAACATTTTTGCTATCTATTTTTATACTGTCAAAACTTCTAAGAGGAATTTCAACAACCATTGGAGACTCCAAAGTGCCTACATTCACATTTTCCAACTCCGGATTTCGAAGATAGTCATTAGCTTCTGTAACCTCTGCATATCTCAATGCGATTGAATATGAAGTGGAAAAACAGACATCTTCGTGGTTTGATAACTCTCCTGTTTCAGCATCATTTTCTTTTCCAGGAACTAATCCCTCCTCTACTATATCTTCAAAGTTTGTCGTGTCAGTGCCGTGTTTTAGCGTCGTTTCTTCTAATTCCCGAGTGTATAAGCCCCAGTTTGAACTTACTTCGTCTGATATTTCGTGAAAACCCTCATTATCAGTAGAATTTGCTCTTTCATTTAGTTTTTCACGAACCGATTCCATACATGTTACTTATTCGTGACAACATATAAATGTTTGGTTCGATTAAATTCGCCAAGAACCCGAAGCTGAATCAGAGTTATATTTACAAGTTTGCTAATTAGCCCTATCATAATAATCTGAACAGTTCTTTGGAGGTGCACACCCCCCGCCCACTCAACAATTATTCTTCAGGAGTTAACTTTCCAACACCGTAGCCGTCTCCGAACAGGTAAAGGGAGCCTTCATGGAACTCTACGTTCCTTAGCCGGTTGTCGATTTCTTCCGTTTCCCTTATGTAGAACACTTCGCCTTCCGTTTCTTCACCATCTAAGTCGATTGCATAAACCATGCTTCCTCTAAGTCCTGTTACGAAGTAGTATCCGTACCAAGGATGTTTTTTATCGTCGACGAAAGTTGTTCCTGAGGGAGCTAGAGTCCATTCATCGAAACAGTAGACCGGATCTGTAGTGTTTTCAGCCTCAACTGTTTCTTCGTAGGGCTCTCCACATCTTTCTGCAGGCCAGCCGTAGTTAGCCCCAGGCTCTATCCTGTTTACCTCATCATATCTCCATGGTCCGTGCATCGAAACGTATGGATCTCCTGTTTCCGGATGGAAATCTATTCCTTGAGGGTTTCTCAAGCCTTTGGCGTATACGTAACTGTCTTTAGGATTGGTTTCAGGTATTTCTCCGTCAAGCGTTGTTCTCAAGACCTTTCCTCCTAAGAAATCTGGTTCCTGTGCTTTACCGTACAGTTCCTCATAGTCGGACTTAAGAAACTCTGAATCGCCTGTAGTGACGTAGAGGTACCCTTCAGGGTCTATATCTATTCTTCCTCCGGAATGTCCGGAGCTTCCATCTATATCATCTATCAGTACTTCTTCATCGGTTAGTTCGCCGTTTTCATAGGTGAAACGGGAGACTCTGTTGTATATAGGATCTACGTCTTCGGAAGGATCAGGATCTAACTCCTGCCACTCTCCTTTGTAGTAGTATAGGTATACATAACGGTTCTCTTCAAACTCTGGATCGGCAGCTACTCCTAATAGACCTGTATTCCCGAACTTCTCCGTCCCTACTTCTGCAGAGTCTATCTCGTTCTCACCGTCGTGGTGAACAAGTTTTCCGTCAAGCTCGGTGTAGAGGAACGTACCGTTATCTAGGAACTCTGCGTCCCATGCAGCATTATCTCCTACATCCAGAGATTCAACACTGTACTCCTCATCAGTCATAGGTGCTTTAACATAGTTGACCTGGTCTGTAAACATTGAGACCTCTTCAATACCTTCACTTGTGTACTCACAGTTTGTATCTCCTTCTTCACAGTCTTGGTACTCTGTTATCTCGGTCTGGATACATGTGTCCTTATCCGTAAATGTACAGTCCCATACAGAGTAACTATCACCGCCTTCATCCGTTAACACCACAGCAGTAGTAGCTGCAACAACAAAAACAAGTAATGTTAGAGAAAACAGGTATCTTCTTTCCTTGAACTTTTCTACATCAAAATCCATAGTATACTTTCTTTTATGGAACAACCTTTTAGTTAATTTGACCTGTACTCAACAGTCTACTTCCGTCTTTAAGTAGAAAGACTACAAATTTCTCTACAATGTCAGAGCTTGAAGACGCCAGGGAGAACCTTAGAGAAGCACTCAAATCGATAGGAAAGGAAGAATACTACAGGCGTTTAAAAAGCCCTGAACGTTTTGTAGAGGTTAACTTTCCTGTAAAGCTTGACTCCGGGAAAACAAAGATGTTCAAAGGATACCGTTCACAGCATTCAACATTGAGAGGGCCTGCGAAAGGAGGTATAAGGTTCTCAGAGAACGTTACAGAGGACGAGGTTAAAGCTTTGTCTATATGGATGTCTCTGAAATGTGCTGTAGCCGGTCTTCCGTTTGGAGGCGGTAAAGGAGGCGTAGCGGTTGATACCGGCGAGCTCTCAAAATCAGAGGAGGAACGTCTCTCCCGGCGATACATAGATTCAGTAGCCGAATTAATAGGAGAGAACAAAGATATACCTGCTCCCGACATGAATACTTCTGCCCGACATATGGCATGGATGATGGATGAGTACAGCCAAGACGAAAGAGAGCTGAAACCAGCCGTAATAACAGGTAAACCTGTAGAGTTGTTCGGAAGCAAAGGAAGGAAAGAAGCTACCGGCTACGGCGCAGCATATATAATAGAAGATATAATGGAACGGGAAAATCTTGAAGACCCTACCGCTGCAGTCCAAGGCTTTGGAAACGCTGCAGC
Source organism: Nanohaloarchaea archaeon B1-Br10_U2g1 (assembly GCA_001563875.1). Lineage (GTDB taxonomy): Archaea > Nanohalarchaeota > Nanosalinia > Nanosalinales > Nanosalinaceae > B1-Br10-U2g19. The sequence continues at coordinate 73,640 of LKMN01000002.1, forward strand.
TCCCGCAGTAAGAAAGCTGGAAGAGATTGGAGTGAAGGTGGTCGCTGTCTCTGATAGCTCGGGAACTGCCTATGACGAAAACGGTTTAGACCACAGCAATCTTGTAGAGTGCCGGAGAGATCATGGAGAAGTCTGTCTTGCCGGAGAGAGACTTGAACCAGAGGAGGTGCTAGAGCTTGACGTAGACTTCCTAGTTCCTGGAGCGATAGCCGGAGTAATAAACAAGGAGAACGTTGAACGCGTTAAAGCAGATTATATCGTGGAGATAGCGAACGGACCTACGACTAGAGAGGCCGACAAGGTTCTGGAAGAGAAAGGTATAGAGATGGTGCCGGACATACTTGCGAACTCGGGAGGAGTGACCGCTTCATACTACGAATGGGTTCAGAACCGTACAGGAGAGTACTGGAAGAAGGAAGAAGTCCTGGAGAAGCTAAAGAAAAGTTTACAGGAAGCCTACAGACAGTTCGAGGATGTGAGGAAGGAGAAAGAGTTGTATGGACGAGAGGCAGCCTACGTGATAGCAGCCAAGAAGCTGGTTAGCTCTAGTGAGTCCATGGAATAAGAGCCGGTGGTTCCAGACCCTCGCCTAGTACGCGTTCTTTTTAAGGAGAAACGAGTTAACAGTGTTATGATAGTAGCTGGTAAATGTCCGCCGGAAAAAGAAGAGCTTAGATACGCGGCAGAAAGAGGTTTTGAACATGTAGAGCTCTACCTCGAGAAGAAACATCTGGACCAGATAGAGGAAACTGTTGAAAACGTTAAAAAATCAGATGTAGAGGCTGTATCCGTTCATACACCTCATGTGAGTCTGGACAACAGAGGATATCTGAAGCTTGCCGACTACCTGGCCTCAGAGCTCAATGCATATCTCGTGTTTCACTCCCAGTTCCTTCACCATACACATATACCTGAGCTGGAGAAGCTGAATATAAAATCGTCTTACGGCTATGAAAACAATCCGGGTGTAAGCAAAACGTTTCTGGAGAAAGGTATAGTAGAACAGGGCCACGAACTGGTTCTTGACACCGCTCATTTCTTTCTTGGAGATCACAGCTCAGAAGATTTCAGAAGTTTCTTGGAGACAAATATAGAATGCATAGAGCTAATCCATCTATGCGACTCAAGCTGGACTAAAGACGGTCTTCCGTTCGGAGAGGGAGATATGGATATGGAGAGATTCTGCCAAGATATCGATGACTCTGGCTTCGACGGCATACTTGTCTTCGAAGTCATGCCCGACCACCAGGAAGATGCGTTTGAGAAATGGAAGGACTACACCAGATAATCGAACCCTATTTAAAGTTTTGAGCTGATTGTATGGATGCGGACAGAGAGATCATTCTATGAAGTCCGCGAGACCAGTCTAACCATTTATAAGATTTAACACAGACTGTTTTGTTACCCGTTCACGAGAGTGTCCGGGTGAAAGCCTGAGAGGGCCAAGATGAGCGTAATACTTTTTACGTGATGTAGGAGAGACGGACCCGAAAGTACATTCTATGTACTTTCATTCGAAAGTGTATTACACTTTCAACACTATGTAGCTGCACACATTCAATTGTGTGCGGTGTGTGATGGAACCTATGGATGGTTCCGCTTGAGAAGATTTTCTTGAAAATCTTCGACCCGTCACAACCCTCCATTTCGATGGAGCAATTCCGGTTGATCCTGCCGGAGGCTA
>LKMN01000007.1 GCA_001563875.1 Nanohaloarchaea archaeon B1-Br10_U2g1
CACGATTCTCGTTTTTAATAACTTGTTTCTTCCAGTTCATGCTCTAAAATTTTATTTCCGTTCTTATCAAAGTAGAAGACTCCTTCAAACTGTTTATTGTCCAACATTAGAGGTATCCAGTACCTGTCATCTGGCCACATCTTGCCGAGCGGTATTTCGTCTGTTTTGAACCATTCGGGATTAGCTTCTTCTGTCTCTCGAGGTTCGCCTTTGTACTGGCTTGTCCGGAATACATCTACATCCATGAAAGGCTTGTCTCCGAAATAAAACTGTAGTTCTCCTACTTTCTCAAGTTTCTCTATCTCCAACCTAGTTTCTTCTTTAACCTCTCTTTTGGTGGCCTCTTTTGAGGATTCACCTTCTTCTATTTTCCCTCCTGGAGCGTTGTAAAGTCCTTCTCCAAGACCTCTCTTCTTTTTGATTAGAAGTACTTCGTCTTCATCAAAGACAAAACAGAGGTTGGCAGACATCTCAAATTCATCTCTATCCATAGCTAGATTTAGATAAGTGTATGAACCTTCTTTTAGATTACCTCTTCAAAGCTGAAAAATTCTTCCTGCTATATGGTTAGTGATAATAGAAATAAGAGTAGCATAACAAAGGTTAGGGCTACCTTAGCGAATATAGAACTCAATAAAGCCATAGTGGTTGTTATGCTTGATTGAAAAGCTTTTTCAGAATCTTTTCCTAACATTATCTCTCTTAAGAATACTACTCCTGCTACCCCAATTATTATGCCGAAAGGCCCGGTGAAGAGGAAAAGTAGTCCTGCTGCTATGCCTGCCATCAAAGCTGTTTTCTGAGATGCTCCTGATTTATCAGCTCCTATATATGTTGCGATGTAATCAACCGCGATAGCAAATATTCCTGTAAATATGATTACACCAAAAAGTATGGGTCCTGGCGTGCTGTAACCGGTGCTCCACCAGTACAGAAAAACGCCTATGACTGAGAATAATGGTCCTGGTAGAGACGGTACAATACTTCCTACAATACCGATTAACAATAATGCTAGAGCAGCAAAGAGGTATAGAGAGGTCATTCGTTACCTTCTAAATACTCTCTTACTGTTATAAGTTCGCCCATGTTCTTGTGGAACTGTTCTAAACTGTTGTCTTGGACTGTGTTATCGATTTTGAGAGAGTGGTACTGGTCCAGACCAAAGGGCACAAAGTCCAGATGTTCAGACAAGGTCAATCCATACTTCACTGCTATCAGCGGTACAGGCAGTACTTTCAGACCTCTTCCTTTCTGTTTTTCAACTGTCTTAGATATCTCTGCCAATGTTAAGACTTCAGGACCTCCTATATTGTAGGCCTGATCTATGTGTTTCTCATCTTCAACAGCTTCTAAAAAGAGGTCTGCTATGTCCTCGACGTAGATAGGTTGAAACCGGTTTCTACCTCCTCCGGGAAGGAAGGTTAGATATGGTGTCAGAAGGCTTTCTGTAAAGTTTAGAAACTGTCCTCCTTCGCCGAATATTACCGAGGGCCGGAAGACTGTCCAGTCGAGTTCAGAGTCTTTAACCTGTCTCTCCGCTTCGCCTTTAGTTCTAAGATAAGCAGTATCCGCATCTGTTTCGGCTCCCAATGCACTCATATGTATGTAACGAGAGATGTCCGAAGAACGGCATTCTTCCAGCACATTTTCTGTTCCTTCAAAATGTACTTTCTCGTATGGTACAGAAGGCTTTTTGAGAGGCGAAAGACCTACAAGATGGATGACGGTATCGAACTCCTCGAAGTTCAAAGTATCCGGATCCGTCACGTCACATTTAATAGCTTCTACGTTAGGAGGTAGGTCTAGGACAGTTTTTTCGGGGTTAAGCCCTCCTACAGTTACGTTATGTCCTGAATAAGCTAGTCTGTGTGCAAGATGGGATCCTACAAAACCTGTTCCTCCTGTTACAAATATCTTCATTATATTAATATTTTGTTTAATATTAGTATTAGAGTTTTTGGAGCTAGATCGATAACTTTTGGCAGCTTAGTTAGAATGGAGGCTTTCAGAAGCGAATGCTCTGACGCGGTTGAGTCTTGTCAGGATGCGGATCTAGGAGTTGATACTCTTTGTCCTCAACGTTTGCAAACTGTCCGCAGGACGGGCATCGGCCATAACCGTTATGCTCCGAATTTACTTTTTCAGAGTATCCGCATACACACTCTAAACGGCTTGACATAGGATCTACCTTTAGATCAATCCTTTCAAGTATTGTTCCCCGAGAGAAGTATTTGAAGAGCTGTTCAAACCTTTCAGGTTTACAGAGGTTTTCATTAATCTCAACATGGGCTGAGCCGTTTGTCGAAACGCTTGAAAGATCCTGCATAACCTCAATTAGAACATTTCCTAACTTCTTCATCTATATCCTCTTACAGTCATTTCTGTTTCTCTGATCACTACCCTTCCCCATACACAAGTACAGGGATACAGCCATTTAATTAAGTTAAGGTATCAGTGCTCTGAATACCATTAGGGATTAAAGAGGTTCTCAGAGATTTTAACTCATTAAAATTGTGTGATTAACAATAGAAATTAACTTAGTTAGCGGGGCGTGGATTTGAACCACGGACCTCCGGGTTATGAGCCCGACGAGCACTCCTGGCTGCTCCACCCCGCTTCAACCTAATTTTAACATGTCTGACTGGTTTTGAATCAGTCAAATCGGTTTTCAACTGGTTAACAGTTATGCTTCTTGTCTGAAGCGTATGAATGAATCTGTGCGGTGAATCTTTTAAACTATGTTCCAGGTTTTCCGGGGAAAGGATAAAAACATCGGAGATGTCATACAGGTTTCTATGGTAAAGGTGCTTGGAGTAGATGAGGCTGGCAGAGGTCCCGTAATAGGAAGTATGTTTATTGGAGGCTTCATGGCAGAAGAAAGCGATTTAGAAAAAGTTGAAGAACTAGGAGTTAAAGACTCTAAGAAACTTTCTAACGTTAAAAGAGATTCAATAGATGAAGTACTGGAAAACTATGGAGATACTTTTCTTAAGGAGGTAGAAGCTTCTGAAATAGATGAGCTCCGAGAGATAATGTCGATAAACGAAATTGAGCTACAGGCATTTGTAGATGTGATTGAAAGAGCAGATCCCGATAAAGTCTTCGTTGATTTGCCGGAGCCTGACGGAGACCGTTTCATTAGAAAGATGAAGAAAGAGCTACCTCGTAGGTTCCAAGATATTGAGTTTGTGGCAGAACACGAGGCAGATGATACCTATCCAATAGTCTCTGCAGCCTCAATTGTAGCCAAATCTGCTCGTGAACGGCATATCAAGAGGCTTCAGGAGAAGTATGGCTACGACTTCAAATCAGGTTACCCTCATGACAAACCAACCATAAAGTTCTTGGAAAGATTTGTTGAAGAAAAGGGAGAGCTGCCGCCAGAAACACGTAAATCTTGGAGTACGGCTGAGAGGATTCTGAAGGAGAATAGCCAGAGCGGTCTAGAAGACTTCTAATACAATAAAAAGAATAGGTGTTAACTTTCCTGTTTATGGTCAAAGCCGAAATCACAGAGACCTCTATAAAGATCTGGGACGGGGAAGACGCAGAGAAAGTCCATGATGAACTCTACTATGGAAAGTACGTTGAGGAGAATTACCTCGAGCTTTCACTAGTTGAAGCTATGCACTTATATGAAAGAGGAGAGCTCGACCTAACCGAGGACGGTGAGAAGCTAAGTAGAGACCAGGCCTTCCAAACTTTCTCAGGGAAAGACGAAGAGTTTGACCACAAGTATGCAGTATACTCTGATCTACGTGAGAGAGGTTACATCGTTAAGACAGGGTTTAAATTCGGAACCCATTTTCGTGTATATCCGCGAGGAGTAAATCCGTACAAGGACGGGCCTAAAGAAGATAGAGAACACACAAAATGGATTGTACATGCTGTTCCTGAAAACTACAATCAGAACTACCAAGAAATGTCCCGAGCTGTACGTCTAGCACAGAACATCCGTGCAAAAATGCTTTGGGCAGTAGTTGACTCAGAAAGAGAAGTTACCTACTACCAAGTCGGGCGTGTGACACCTTAAATTTTTATGGATGGTTCTATAACTAATTTAACATGGCTTACAGAAGTTTGTCGTATCCTCTGGACTCCCCTAATATAAACAAACGTAGATGGGACTTTTGGAACGATTTGGGAATGGATATAGAGCAAATAGATGATTTACGTGCCTTGAGCCAGACACTTAAGACGACAACTCTCGAAAAGAAGCCTGTCAACGAGTACAGAAAAGACTTCACCAAACTAGGTGAAGAAGTAGAAGGAGAGATGAGTGTAGATGCTCTTTCTCAAGTGGATCTTTTTCTGGAAGAAGGAGAAGAAGTAACGGTAAGAGCCTTTGAAGCCAGTTCTTGGCCTGAAGAGGTCTATGATATCCGGCTGGAGGCGGTGGATCCTCAAAGTATATCTGAACGTAAAAGAGAGGTTTATGAGAGAGGTTCTATAGTGCTCACAGACGTTCCTCCAGAGGTTGATGACAGAATAACATATGGCGGAGTCTATGACTTTACTCCTATCCATTTCGGAAGCTATATTGTAGAGCCTGTTGACACAGAACGTAAAGATTTTGGGTATAACTAGCCTTAAATCCTTTCTACTCTCTCTAAACTTCCAAGGGGTTGAAAACTGAGGCTTTTCTAGCATATCTTTCCTGAAGTTTCTTACCAAAGTAAACTCCTACCAGTAGCCCTGCTAGGTGTGCTGATGATGCGAAAGGCCAAACCTGTACTCCTAAGACTCTTAATAAGACGTTGAATGTTTCGAAAGCTCCAAAGGCGTACAAACCTGTCTTAATCTTCATAGGTATTATAAAGAACAGAAGTATATCGGCTTTAGGATAAAGCATTGCTACAGCAGCAAATACCGCAACTACTGCGCCTGATGCTCCTACTGCTGAACCTAGAAGTTCTGGGTTGTCATGAATCAAGTTTAGAAAGTTTCTGAAAACTACAAAAGCCATACTTGCCACTATGCCTGAAGCAAAATAGAACTTAATGAACCTCTTGCTGCCTATCAGTCTCTCTAATGCGGTCCCGAAAAAGTAGAGAGTGATCATGTTGGCAAACAAGTGTAACTCGCTTCCATGTAGAAACATCACTGATACGATGCTCCAGGGAACCTGCGCTAGCTCGGATAGATCTGACTGAAGCGCGAAATTTTCATATACAATATTGTCCGCAGGGGTAGGCCCTAGAGATAGCTGTAAGAGATATATGAATGATGTGAAAAGTATTATAGAAAGTGTGTGGCTGTTCCGGAAAGTATTGAAAATATCTTTAGCTATAGACGGTTTATGGTTTCTCTTTGGAGGAGTATTCTTCACTTCTTTCTCTTTAAACCATTTATCGTTCTCTTCTTTCTCCTTTTCAATAGACTTCTCAAGTCCTTGACAGTCATGGTTTTCTGGTAGACGGTGTTCGGAACAGAACTTTTCGCCACAGTAGCGGCATTTAAAGCTCATATCTTCCTTACCACATTTTGAACACTCCGTCATACGGAAACTTCCTCAACCACATTTTTATCATAACGGATTCAGAACAAGAAGAAAAAGGAGAGAAGCTATTATAGAAACTCTGAGAGCTCTGAAACCTCTACTCTTTCCTGCTCTGTAGAGTCTCTATCTCTTACTGTAACCGTTTCCGGGTCATCTTCGAGAGTCTCGTAGTCGACTGTTATGCAGTAAGGTGTACCAACTTCATCCTGTCTTCTGTACCGTTTACCGATATTCCCGGTATCGTCATATTTGACTGAAAAACCTTCATCTCTCAGTTGGGAAGCTATCTCCCTAGCTTTCTCGCCTAAACCGTCTTTATCCATTAAAGGGAATACAGCTACTTCTGTAGGAGCAACTTCCTCTGTTAAACGCAAGACGGTTCTCTTCTCGTTGTCAACCTCGTCCTCGTCATAAGCATGAGCTAAAACTGTGTAAACCATTCTGTCGATACCGAATGAAGGTTCTACGACATGAGGGATAATGTGTTCTCCGGTTTTAGTCACTGTTTTTCTTTCAAAATTACATTTTTCTGTAGGTATCTCAAAGCTCTTGTTTTCCAGTTTGGCCTCTACAGTCTCTCCTTGGAATTCCTCCGGACTTTTCTTGGCTTTCTCCTGAATTTTCTCAGCAATTTGAGCTGCTTTGTTGCCGTATTCGGGTCCCAGGAAACCCATATCTGGATCTGCTTCTGTCACCTTTTTCTCGATCGGCTCATCGTATTCTTTGAAGACAGTATAGTCTTCTTCGCTGTACTCATCGTGTTTCTTAAGGTCGTAGCAGCCTCTGTACGCGAAACCGGTTATTTCTATCCAGTCTCCGTCGACTTGACTTTCCGCATCCCAGCAGTCGGATGCGTAATGAGAGAGTTCGTCGTTCTGATGCTGTCTAAAACGGAAACGTTCCATGTCGACACCTATGCTTCTGTACCATTCTGTAGCTAAACCTAGATAGTAGGCTATCCAATCTGATTTGATGACGTCCTGTTCAACAGCTTCCTTTACTGTCATTTCCTCACCTCTCTTATCTTTGTTTTGTGCTTCTCTGGAGTAGAGTTTCAGCTCGATATCCTCTACGTCAGAGATAGGAGGTCTGTCTTCTTCAGGATCAATGAAATGTTCAAGTTCGGCTTGTGTGAGCTCTCTGACCCTGACTAGACCTTTCCGTGGCGAGATTTCGTTTCTATAGGACTTACCTATCTGTGTTATACCGAACGGTAGCTGGTTCCTCATGTACTCTTTGAATCTGGGGAACTCGACGAAAATTCCCTGAGCTGTCTCAGGTCTTAGATATCCTTTCTGTCCTGATCCGGGTCCTATACTAGTCTTGAACATCAGGTTGAAGTCTTCAACCGGTATGTCTGATAGATCTTCTTCACAGTTCGGACATTTTAGGCTGTTTTCTCTGATAATCTCCTCTATCTTGTCGGTTGAGAATCCTTCTGCTTCACCTATCCCCGTATTATCTTCGACTATATGGTCAGCTCTAGAAGAGGTTCCGCACTCAGGACATTCTATAATCATGTCATCAAAGGTTTCTAAATGTCCTGAAGCTTCGAAAACTGCTTCAGGCATTATTGTAGGTGCTTCTATTTCTCTGTGTCCCAAAGAATCGGAGAATTTGTTTCTCCAGCTGTTTTCTATGTTACGTTTTAGTTCAGCTCCTTCAGGACCAAATGTTTGGAATCCTGCAACTCCTCCATAGGCTTCAGCAGTCTGTGAGAAAAATCCTCTTCTTTTAGACAGCTCAGAAATTTTTCTTGTTAAATCTTCCATAAGAAATCAACTCTCAAGGAATTTTTTATAGTGAGAACTAGAAAGGTTTTGAAAGTTCGAAAATTTATCGTTGAACCGGTTGAGCCGGTCCAAAACATCCACCCTTGATTGGCATTGTACTTCTGATTAAGAATGTACGAAGAAAGTTTTTAAGCATGTTCTATAAACGGAACCGGTAAAAACCATGGTCTAAAACCCTTATACAGTTATGAATACTTTGGATGATGTGGATGTTAAAGGTCGTAAAGTCATACTTAGGACTGATATCAATCTGCCTGTGGAGGACGGTCATCCGAACAAGACAGTACGTTTCGACCGTTACATGGAAACTATACAGGAGCTTTCTGATAGAGGAGCAAAGACGTTAGTTGTAGCCCATCAGGGAAGACCAGAGAGAGACGACTTTATATCGCTAGAGGAGCATGTTGAAATGGTTTCTGAGGAACTAGGTCAAGACACGGTTTTCATAAACTCTTTTTTCGGTAGTGAACTAGATGAAGAGTTTGAAAATCTTGAGAAAGGGGAGGTAGCTCTACTTGAGAATATACGTCTGCTTTCTGAGGAGCTGGAATCAGCAAGCTCTGAACAACACAGTAAGGATCTATTCATCGAAAATCTGGCAGAGAAAGCAGATCTTTATGTGAACGATGCCTTTTCAGTAGCTCATAGAGCCCATGCTTCGGTTATGGGTTTTGAGCCGCTTTTGGAATCTATAGCTGGAAGGGTAATGCAACAAGAGTTAGAAAACTGTAGAAAGATACGTGAAGAGCTAGAAGAACCACTTCTAGTTCTTGGAGGAGAAAAACCATCTGATATAATAGGGGTTATCGAAGAACTGGTTGAAAAAACAGATAAAATTCTTTTAGGAGGTATACCGGGAGAACTATCTCTAATTATAAAGGGTAACAATCTTGGAGAAAAGAGAGAGTGGATAGAGAAGAACGGTTTAGATGAGGAAAAAGAAACACTGGAAAGGCTGCTAGATAACCACGGCGATAAGATAATCGTTCCTGTGGACGTAGAAACAGGTCAAAGTTCTAAAAAACCTGGAAAAATAGGTGGAGAGGAAATGGTGTGGGACATAGGAAGAGAAACAGCCTCAAACTATGCAGAAGAGATAAAAAACGCGGAAACAGTGCTTATGAAAGGACCTATGGGAGCCTTTGACCAAGGGCACGGTAACGGTACAAGAAAGATAGTAGAAGCTATCGCCGAATCTGAGGGTTTCACCGTTCTAGGAGGAGGACATACATCCTCGCTGGTGCAAAGGTTTGGACACAGTCTAGACGATTTCTCCCATGTGTCCATAGCTGGAGGAGCATTCGTAAGATTCATGTCGGGAGAAGAGCTTCCGGCTGTAAAATCACTGGAGAAGTATTCATAAACTTGTAAGACGTGAAGAAATGTTTATGAGAGTTGAACAGTTAGGAGAAGGAAAGCCAGAGTTCGCGGTAGTAGGTTTAGTGCATGGAGACGAGCCATGTGGTAAAAAAGCTATCGAAAAGTTTCTCAACGAAGAACACGACTTGAAAAAGCCTGTGAAGTTTATTATAGCAAATGAGAAAGCTCTGGAAGAAGATAAACGTTTTATAGAGGCAGACCTGAACCGTAGCTTTCCAGGAGACAGAGAATCTGACATGTATGAGGAAAGATTGGCGGCTGAACTATTGGAGGAGCTTGAAGACCTAACAGTTCTAGATATACATTCAACTCGTTCTTATCCGAAGCCTTTCGCAACTATGAAAAGTTTCCGCGAAACTGATAGAGAGCTTGTCGAGTCAACAGGAGTCAATAAAGCAGTACTGTTCGAAGATGGTTCAGGCACATTAACAGAGTTCGTAAACGGCATTATTGTTGAATCAGGTTTTCAGAAGTCGGACCAAGCAATTGAAAACGCTTATAGTATAATCAAAAACTTCTTAGCAGCTCATGGCGTAATAGATGATGATTACGTGCTGTCAGAGCCGGAGTATTATCGGTATGAAGAGACTGTTGAAGGAGACTACGAGTTCTTGGCCGAGAACTTTGAGAGAGTTAGAGAAGGAGAGGTATACGCTAGCAACGCCGATAGGGAACTAGAGGCTGAAAGAGATTTCTATCCTGTGCTGATGTCTACAGAAGGCTACAAGGGGATGCTGGGTTTTAAGGCCGAAAAAATAAGTCAGATTGATTCGTAGAGAATAAAAGAACGTCTGTTGATTCATTATATATGCCTGAAGAAGAGTTTGAGGTAACCCCCTGGGACGTTGAAGGAAATGTAGACTACCATAGACTGATTGAAAAGTTCGGTACAGAAAAAGTCGATGAAGAGTTAAAAAATAGAATAGTTGAAAACGCAGGGGAAAACCACCTCTACCTGAAGAGAGACTTTATCTTCTCACACAGAGATATGGATAAGGTTTTAGAGGACTATGAGGAGGGCGAAGACTTCTTCCTATACACAGGGATAGGTCCTTCAGGAAAGATGCATATAGGTCATATTATATCCTTCTATATCACGAAATGGATTCAACAACAGTTTGATGTCAATGTTTACATCCAGGTTACAGATGATGAGAAGCACTGGGACCGTGGAATGAGCTTTGAGGAGATAGAAGAAAACGCAGAACACAATATCAGAGAGATAGCAGCAGTAGGGTTCGATCCTGACAAGACGTTTATCTTCAGAAACCGCGAATACATGGGTAACATGTACGATGCAGCTGTTAAAATAGCAGGGAAGATAAACAATTCTACAGCACAATCAGTCTTCGGATTTGAAGGCTCAACCAACATCGGCATGAATTTCTGGCCGGCAATCCAGTGTTTACCAACGTTTTTTGAAGACAAAAGATGTCTGATACCGGCAGCAATCGACCAAGATCCTTACTGGCGTATACAGAGAGATATAGCAGAAAAGTTCGGTCATGAGAAGACGGCTGCAATCCACTCAAAGTTCATACCGGCTCTAACCGGACCAGAGGGCAAAATGTCTAGCTCTAAACCGAAGACAGCAATAATGCTTGACGACTCTGCAGAAGAGATAGAAGAAAAAGTTAAGAAATACGCGTTCTCCGGAGGAGGAGACACCTTAGAAGAACATAGAAAAGAAGGCGCAGATCTTTCAGTAGATGTCTCGTACCTGTGGCTTCATAGCCTGCTCCTAGAGGATGATGAGAGAATGAAAGAGATAGCCGAAAAATACTCTAGTGGAGAAATGCTTACAGGAGAGATTAAACAGGTGCTTATCGATGAGTTGACAGAGTTCCTTTCAGAACATCAAGAAAGAAAAGAGAATGCTGATAGACTGGTGGAGAAAATGATGTATGAAGGAGAGCTGGCTCAAAGGATGTGGGATAAAAAGATAACACTTTAGAAAACCTAATTAACAAGCGTCTAGAAAACTTGTTTTGAAATGCTTCCTGAGTTAATCTACAGAGAAGAAAAATTAAAGGAATACAAGTTTTTAGTTCTCTTAGGAGTCTTGGCAAGTCTAACAGGATATATACTAGCAAATCTTCTGTTTCCCTCGCAGATAGGGCTTACAACTGTCGTTTTCGCATCTATACCTCTAGTCTATCCTTTAACACAGTTCTTCTTGGAGAGGGAGAAAGCCGGGACTTCTCACCTAGAAGAACTGAAGGTGTACCTCTCGCTGTTTGCGGGACAGGTACTAGCTTTCGCTTATTTAGGCCACACAAAACCTGAAAAGTTTGAATTACAGATAAACCAGTTTGCAGAAAATATGTCGGGTATAGAAGCAACTGGCAACTTTTTTGCGGACTCGCTGTTCTTATCAATATTTTCGAATAATATCACGCTTTTCCTACTGATATTTCTTGTATCGCTAATAATAGCTTCTGCAGGAGCGTTTGTTCTTACGTGGAATGCATCTGTGATGGGTGTTTTCTTCAGTCAGCTGATAGCAACGATGCCCTTGTCACGTGAAGGACTTTTCACCTGTGCCGAAGGAGCTTTGAGTGATGCAGGGCTATCAAACCCTTCTTTTCTGTGTTATGTTCCTCATGCAGGGTTTGAAATCTCCGGTTTCATACTGGCGGGTATAGCGGGATCGCTGATGTCTGCGTCACTGTACCGAGAACACTTTGGAAAAGAGTTATGGGAAGATTACATGCTGCTTTTGATGCTTGGTATAGGACTTCTGGCTATAGGTGCATCATTGGAGACAGGTAGGTTACTGCTTCTACTGTTATCGCTAGCTTACTCCACAGCTGTAGCTTACAGGATGATGGTCTAGAGTTCGGCTTAACTATTAAAGTTTAAAAGGTCTAAAACCTCGGTGTGAAACTCTCAACACAGGCAGTCAAGGTTTTAGAAGAGCTTAAAATGGAAAGCCCAAAGTCTATAGAGAAGTTTGAAAAAGACGGATACGACCAGTCAATGGTTAACAGGGCCGGGCTTGAACTCCAAGAAAGAGACTTGGTAGAGCTTGAAAAAGAGACCGAATTCCTGTACGAGCTGACTTCGGAGGGTGAAGAAGTGCTTGCAGAGGGTTCTCCAGAATACAGGCTTATACAACGAGTTGCGGAGAGTTCTGAAGAGATAGCAGATCTTCAAGACCTTAACTTGGATGTAGCTCTAGGAAAGGCACGAGAAAAAGGGTGGATCCAGATCAGCGAAGGAGAAATCTCGATAACAGAAAAAGGTAGAGAGAATTTAGGAACAGATCCTGTAAGTGTTAGACTGGAAAACCAAGACTTTTCTGAAGGAGATAAAGAGAGAGGACTAGTAGAAGAAAAAACTAAGAGTCTAAGAACTCTGGTACTAACTGACAAAGGAGAAAAAATAGATGTTAATGATGTAGTTGAAAAATTTAATGTTGAAGCATCAGTTAAGACGCCTAGGATTGGTAAGAAACATTTCTATAAAGAGATAACAGACTATGCAAGACAGACATGGATAGAGATGGGTTTCGAGGAGATGGATGGAGACTTTGTAGTTCCCAGCCTGTTGAACTTTGATGCTTTGTATACTCCTCAGGATCATCCAGCAAGAGAGATGCACGACACATTCTTCCTCAAAAACCCTGAAAAGGCAGATCTCTCTGAGTACGGAGATAAAACTGAGCATATAGGAGAAACCCATAAAAACGGCTGGAAAACAGGAAGTAAAGGATACGGAGGCGAATGGAAAAGAGAGGAGGCCGAAAAAAATGTTTTGAGAACACATACAACAGCTGTTTCGGCCAGAAGGCTTCATGAAATGGACATAGGTGAAGAAGAACTTCCCAAAAAACTGTTTATAGTAGGAAGGAACTTTAGAAATGAAACAGTTGATAGAACCCACTTGGCAGGATTTATACAGACGGATGGAATCGTTGTAGGTAAAAATCTTAACTTCAAGAACTTGAAAGGATACTTGAAAGAGTTCTTCGAAAGCATGGGGTATAACGTAACCGAAGAGAGAGGCCACAAAAACGTGAGGCTGATACCTTCTTACTATCCTTACACAGAAATGAGTATAGAGCCTCAGGTATGGGATGAAGAACATGAAGCATGGCTAGGGATAGGAGGAGCAGGTATGTTCCGTCCAGAAGTAGTAAAGCCTTTACTCGGTTTCGAGGCAACTGTGCTCGCTTGGGGTCTAGGTGTGCCAAGGATAGCTATGAAGGCTGCCGAGATAGAAGATATACGAGAGCTTTACAGAAACGATATTGAGATACTTGAAGAAACACCTGTATGGAGGCCTGAATAAAATGCCGAATATAGAGATAAACAAAGACAAGTTCAAAGAACTTTTAGGAGAAGACATTGATGACGAGAAACTCTTAAAGGAAGCATCATATCTTGGTGCTCACTGGCACAGTATAGAACAGGATAAAGCGGAGGTAGAAACCTATCCTAACAGACCGGATCTACTGAGTGTTGAAGGGCTGGCAAGAACTTACAAAGCCTTTTTCGGGTTGAGTACAGGTCTACCAGGCTATCATGTCAATGAAGGTGAAATTGAGCTTGAAGTTGACAAGTCTGTCGAAGAAGTGAGGCCCTATATAGGAGGAGCTGTTGTAAGAGAGGTTGATCTTACAGAAGAACTGATAAACAATCTGATTCAGCTACAAGAAAAGCTCCATGAAACCATGGGGAGACGTAGAGACAAGCTTGCAATAGGTCTGCACGATCTATCGGTGCTTGAACCAAACTTTAGATATACTGCGGTGAAGCCTGAAGAGGTTTCCATGGTTCCTCTAGGAAAAGACAGGGAGATGCAGCTTGGGGAGATAGTTGAAGAACATGAGAAAGGTATCGAGTACTCATGGATACTTGAAGACCACGAAAAATACCCTATAATTAAGGATTCGGGAGGAAACGTTCTCAGCTTCCCTCCTATAATCAATAATCAGCTGACTGAAGTCGATGAAAAGACTAAAGAGATATTCGTAGATGTAACCGGCAAAAACAAGGAGGCTGTACACAAATGCCTGAATATAATAGTCACAGCATTAGCTGACAGAGGAGGAAGGGTAGACTCTGTAAATGTTGATGGAGAGGAGCTTCCAGATCTTAGTCCAACACGTATGGAGCTGGAACTAGACTACCTGAACAGTGTGTCAGGTTTAGACTTGTCAAGAGAGGAGGCAAGCGAACTCCTGAAGAAGATGAACTATGGCGTAAAAGCAGGTAAAGAGATAGGAGTCGAGATACCGGCCTACAGAACCGATATTATGCACCAGTATGATCTTATAGAGGACGTAGTGATAGCATATGGCTATGATGATATAGAGTCAGCGCTTCCTCAAGTAGATCAGATAGGGGAGCAGAAAAGCATAGAAGATTTCTCCTCAATAGTACGTCAGATAATGACTTCTGCGGGAGCCTTAGAAGCTAATACATACTTCCTTTCAAGCAAGGAAAAACTTTTCGATAGAATGGAACAGGAAGAACAAGAGATAGTTGAAATGAAGAATCCTCTAACCCGAGACTACTCTGTTTTAAGGAACTGGCTATCACCATCAATGTTGGAGGTATTAAACAACAATAAACATCATAGCTATCCTCAAGAGTTCTTCGAGACGGAAGATGTGGCTTTAATCGATGATTCCAGTACAGGTTCAAGTAACAAGAGGAAACTGGCATATGTAGTATCAGATGAAGGTGTAGACTTCAACGATGCAAGAAAAAGGTTGCAGGTTCTAGGCCGAGATCTAGGAATACGGTTCAATGTAAAAGCCAGCGAAAAACCCTTCTTCAAAGCTAACCGGTCGGCAGATATATTCTTAGAAGAAAAGAAGGTAGGCTTCATTGGAGAGTATAACTCTAAGGTTTTAGAGAGCTGGGAGCTTGAGAAAGAAGTAGCTGGCTTTGAACTTGATTTGGAAGAGGTCCAAAATTATAGATAAAAATAGAGGCTTGGGTTGGCGGATGACGAACCCTGCGGGACACAGATAGTTTAGTATCTGTTATTTGAGTGCTGACGCCATCTCCAACCTCCTTTACAAGAAGTCTTCAAGCTTTATTTTATCTCTGATTCGGTAGGCACTATAAGCCAGGCTATTAGGTAGAATAACGGTGATGTGCCTGTAAAGATCAGGACTATAAGTAGAAGCCTTATTAGGGTTGGATCGATATCGAATGCTTCGCCCAGTCCTCCACATACTCCTCCGAGAATCCTGTCGGACTCAGATCTGTAGATACGTTTCATAACTGGAAGTTTAGCTGGATAAAGTTAAGAACATGAGGGGAGAAGTAGATATGGTTTCTACCGTACTTCTTCCTCGTGTGTGTGAGAGTATTCGTGTAGCTCCTCCTCGTTGAACCAGATTTCAATCTCTCTTTCCTGTTCACCTGGCTCTGCTGCGTGTATAATGTTCTTATAATGGCGTCCTTCTGCGTCAGCGTGATCCATTGACATATGTGCGTAACGCCCTCTGATCGTTGCGGGGTGTGCATCTCTTGCGGATGTGTCTCCTACTATTTTACGTACGTTTTCTGCTGCGTGTACGCCTTCTAGAACCATTGCCACAACAGGTCCCTGTTTCATGTATTCTGCAAGTCCATCGTAGAATGGTTTGTCTACGTGCTCTTCGTAATGCTGTTCTAACAGCTGGTCTGTCGCTTGTACCATCTTCATTCCTTCGATTTTGAATCCTGCGTCTTCAAATGTTGTAACTATTTCCCCTACTAGCCCTCTCTTAACTGCGTCGGGTTTGATAGCTACAAATGTTCTTTCAACGTGTTCTGCCATTGTTTTTACAACCTCTCTAAACCCTGATTTAAGGGAGGAAGATTTTTAACTTGGTGGCTATAAAAAACCTAGACAGTCATGTATTACAGGTGTATTACAATAAGCTCATGAGGCAAAATTATGTTAATTTTGTAATACATTCAGTTGAATATGTCTGTTTCGCTGTCTTCTATATCTCTGTAGAAAGTGTTTTCACAGCCCAATAGATCAATCTCTTCCTTCTCGTACCATTCTTCTCCCGTCATATTTTCGTACTCTGCGTCACTAAGCCACTCCATTTCTTGGGTGTCTGAATCACAGATATTGTAAGCTTGAACCATCAGTTCGGCTTCAGCTCTTCGATAGTAGTCTTCTGAACCTGGTTCAGGGTGTGTATAGTTATCGTAGTTGTATGTTGTATGAGTTTCTTGGTTTATGCCGAGACATATACCGATATCAAACCCTACACATTCATTATCTATCTCGACGGGACCTACCTCTACAGGTTCGGAAGCTGTAAGATTGCCGAAACCGATTAAGAGTATAATTACTACCGCTGTTAGACCTAGGTATTTCAGTTTCTGTTCGAGATCCTCTGATAAATCCATCTATTAACTATGTACGGAGGACAGATTCTTAAATCACCGGTCCAACTGTGTTGAAGAATTTATCAAGCTGCAGGTCCATCCCTTCTAATAATGCAACTGGGAACAATAGAGGGAAAAGTAGATACCTCAACATTCAAGTTTCGAGCAACTGAGGAAGTGAAGAAGTTTGATTTTATATCGGTGAAAAGCAACGATGTATGGATACTAGCACAGGTAGAAGAAGTAAAGAAGCATCCTGACGGTGAGACAATTGCCAATGCCAATATAATAGGTTACAGGGACAAAGGACTGACCAAAGCTCCTAGAAGAGTGATTGAACCGGATTCGATAGTCTACCGAGCGGACCAAGAACTGATATCTGACACGCTGGGCTTGGAGCAGGACGGTCTTAGAATAGGTAACCTTGAGACCAATGAAGATATAGATATTTTTGTAAACAAAGAGAACTTCTACAAACACTTCGCGGTTTTAGCACAGACAGGAGCTGGGAAATGCGTGATGCCAGACACTGATGTTCTAATGAGTGATGGGTGTCTAAAACCTATAAAACAGATCTTTGATGAAACAGATCAGGTCCTAAAAAAGGATGAGGAAGAAGAGTTACGACAGCTAAATTCTTGTTCAGTAAAAGCTTTGGATGAAGATTACAAGCAGACTGACGCGGACGCACTCTACGCTTACAGGAAGAAGGCAGAGAAAATACTTGTAATAAAGACAGAGTCAGGAAGAGAGGTTGAGGTGACTCCAGAGCATCCTCTAATGGTTGCAGAAAACAGCTATGGATTCCAAGAAGCCGGAAAAATAGAAGAAGGTAATCATATAGCTGTTCCAAGAGAAATCGAAACTTTTGAAGACCAAAGCATCAGTATCTCAGAGCAAAGTCTCTCAGAAAGTCATGAAATCAGTGAGAAAAGACTTGAAAGAGCTAAAAATTATAAGAGGTATAAAGAGCTTGAAGAAAAAGGACTTAGTTTGGGAGAGATTGAACTAGAGATCGATCAGTCTCGAAGCACTATAGAGAACTGGAAATACAGAGACAATAGACCTAAAGAAGCAGACGGATTCTTGACCTCGATTAACTCAAACGGAATCCGGATACCGGAAAGATTCAGCTCTGAGCTCTCAGAATTTCTGTCACTGTTGATAGCAGAAAGCGCAGAACAGCAGTCGGAGGGAAGCTACAGAATAATATTCACTAACAACGACGAAAGATTAATACAGGGGTTCAAACAACTCTCCAAAAAACTATTCGGCATCCAAGCCTCAGAAATGAGAGAGAACGCAGTATACATAGACTCAACTCCGCTAAAACAGTTTCTGGAAGAGATAGGTTATACGCCGCTCTCTAAATCTCGGGGAAAACACGTACCTAACTGCGTACATAAAGCATCAAAAGAGAACAAAAGACAGTTTTTACAGACTTTATTTGACTGTGAGGGCTGCGTAGAAGACCACGAGGTCACTATATCCTCTGCAAGCGAACAGCTGATAAACGATATAGCTTACCTACTACTGGAATTCGGGATAGTTGGAAGACTACGTAGCAAAAAGAAAAGAGCAACTAATTCCGATCATGAAGGCAACGTTTATTACGAACTCTCGATTAGCGGAGTAGATTTCATGACAAAATTTGCCGAAAAAATAGGGTTCGGCATAGAAAGAAAACATAACAAGCTTGAAAATTACATAGAAACCAAAGAAGGTAACACCAATACAGACATCATACCTATAGATGGAGAGTACTTGAAAAACGAAAGGAAAAAAGTAGGACTATCTCAGCGTGATCTCTCAGAATGTGTAGACTCTCATCCAACACTTATCTCGCTCTATGAAAGAAACGAGAGGAGGCCATCCCGACAGAAGTTCAAGAAAATCTCTGAAAAGCTAGATAGCAAGCTATACTCGAAACTCGCTGATTCCGGTGTTCTTTGGGACAAAATAGAGTCTATAGAAGAAATAGAGTACAATGGGTATGTCTACGATCTAACTGTTAGAGAACACCACAACTTTATAGCGGGTAAAGGAGGAATAGTATGTCATAACAGCTATCTCACCGGAGTACTTATTGAAGAGATGCTTGAGAAAGATCTCCCTGTACTTATAATTGATCCTCACGGAGAGTACAGCTCTCTAAGCTTACCAAACGATGACAATCCTGAAAACGCAAGGAACTACAAGATTAAGGAGTACTCCCCAAACACGGATATAAACCAAGATGCGTTACCTCTAAGCTTCTCCTCCGTTAACATGGAGAAAAATGAGCTGCTAGATGTTATACCTGACTCTCTGACCAACTCTCAGATGGGAGTGCTTTACAACTCTTTGAAAAGGCTGAGAGAAAAGGAGGGGGATTATACCTTGAATGACTTAATGGATGCCGTATCTCACGAGGATTCAACAGCTAAATGGAATCTGCTTAACTCTATGGAGCAACTAGAGCAGTCAGGACTTTTTACTCCTGATCCTGTAGATCTTGAAGAGCTTCTAACTCCGGGAGAAGCCACTATAGTCAATCTGAGAGCTGTGGAGCCTAATCCCGCGGAGATGACAGCTTACTCTTTGGCGAAGAGACTTTTCGACCTGAGAAAGGAGAACCGTATACCGCCTTTCATAATGGTTATAGAGGAGGCTCACAACTTCGCTCCTGAGAAAGGCTTCGGTAAAGCGCTTTCAAGCGATATACTGAGAAAGATAGCCTCAGAAGGCAGGAAGTTCGGACTCGGTATAGGAGTGATAAGTCAGAGACCGGCACGTATCGACAAAAACGTGCTTTCACAGTGCAACACACAGTTTATACTTAGAGTTACAAACCCAAACGACTTGAAGGCTATATCCAAGTCTTTTGAAGGCATTACTTCTGAGGTAGAGTCTATGATAAAGAGTCTTCCTCCCGGAGTATCTTTTGTTCTAGGTAACGAGTATCCTGTTATGACGGATGTGAGAACACGTAAATCTAAACACGGAGGAACAACTCAGACTTCCGAGACGTATGTCCGGAAGGAGAAGATAAAGATGTTCGAGCCTAAGAAGAGGATAGATGAGCTTGAAACGGAGAAGGGGGTAAAGTACGAGGCCGCTTACTATCCTCTTTACCGCGTAAAGAATGAAGGCAAAGAATTTCTAATAGATGCCGTCAACGGAGATGTTAAGGCTGAAAGAGAAGAGATATCGGACAGAGAGGAAGAGGTTTTGGAGAAGATATCTGAGGGCTACAACAAGAGCGAGATAATGGATGAGCTGGGTATAACTCTTTCACGAGTTACAACTTCTGTGAAGAAACTTAGAGAGAAGGGCTATGTTGATGAAGATATGGGTCTGGAAGAAACTCTTTTTGACTTCGGTATAGAGGAAGAAAGGGTTGAAGAAGAGAAGCTGATAGATATAGAGAAGTCTCCGGAGGATTTAGGCTTAGATGAGTATGAATTGGTGTATTATATCTACTATTCTCGGGAAGACGAGGTTTTTGATCCTGTTCTGGTCCAGGAAATCTGACCTTTTTTATTTATAAGATTCAAGGTTCCGTGTTATACTTACAGAGATAGGGTCCATGGTCTAGTTGGTTATGACGTCGCCCTTACAAGGCGAAGATCCCCAGTTCGAATCTGGGTGGACCCATCCGTATATAACAAACCCGGATTTGTTATCACCGGTAAGTACTTAAAATTCAGTCAGTAATGATGTAGCATAAGCATATGAAATATAAACAGGCAATTGTCTTAAATACCGACCTGGAAATGTCTAAAGGGAAGAGCGTGGCCCAAGCATGTCATGCGTCCCTAGAAGCCTATAAGAAAGCAGATAAAGACGTAAAAAACAACTGGTCGGAAAAAGGACAGAAAAAAGTCATACTTTCAAAAGGTGACGAAAGCCTGAGAGAGCTACACACTAGAGCCAAACATAATAAATTACCGGCTCACCTAGTAAAGGATGCAGGAAGAACCGAACTCAAGCCCGGAACAAAAACCGCGGTAAGTATCGGCCCTGCAGAAGAGTCGGAGATAGACAATATAACAGGACAACTTGAGCTGATAAAATAATGATCGAAGAAAGAATGGAATGGGAATACTACACGGATACTCCTGGAACAAAAGGAGAGATAAAAGAACAAGTAAAAGATTTCATAGTAACAGAGCTAGCATCTCACGACTTTGATGAAGACGGAGACCATCTCATAGTCAAACTAAGAAAACAGAACATGACTACAATGGAAGCGGTCTCCAAACTTTCTAACATGCTCCACATATCAAAAGATAGGGTAGGATACGCAGGAAACAAAGACAAGAGAGCAGTAACAGAACAGTATATCTCAGTAGAAGGAGTAGACGAAACAGAAGTAAGACAGGTATTCACAGATGAGTTTGACCTAGAAGTTGAAGGAAGAAACGGATATATAGGACTAGGAAACCTAGATGCAAACCGTTTCGAGATAACTGTAAGACAGCTCAACCTACCTATTGAAGATCTCAGAAACAGGTCACTAAAAATAGTTGACGAACTTGATGGAAAGTTCCCCAACTACTTCGGAAGACAAAGATTCGGATCTGCAAGACCTATAACGCATCAGGTCGGAAGACTGATTCTGCAAGGCGACTACGAAGAAGCAGTATGGACATACATCGCAAAGCCTTACGACGAAGAATACAAGAGCATAAGGAAGATTAGAACAGAGCTATGGGAGACAAGAGAGGTCGAAGGTGCGGCAGAAAAATTCCCCGAACAGTACAGATACGAAAAAGCACTTCTATACCATCTAACAAAGAATCCTGGAGACCATCAAGGAGCGATTAAAAGACTTCCTGAAGGACTTCAGACGCTTTTCATCCATGCATATCAGTCATGGGTATACAACAGAGTTCTCTCACAGCTCATAGAAGATGATTGGTTTGATCCCGAATATGAGATTCCTCTCGTTGGTTATAAGACAGACCTCAAGGATAACAGGCCGGAAAATCTTGTCAGAGAGATCCTTAAGGAAGAAGACGTTTCACAAGAAGACTTCAGACTACAAGAGTTCCCTGAACTAAGGTCTGAAGGAACCTACAGAAGAGCATTCGCAGACTTCAGAAACTTCGACGTGGTGGATATCGACGAAGACGATCTGAATATGGCTCAGAACAAGATGACTGTAAGGTTCGATCTGCCGAAAGGTGCTTACGCAACAGTATTCTTGAGAGAGATTATGAAGAATGGTTGAAACATCTATGTAGGAGAGACTCGAAAATCCAGCTGCCGCCCTATAAGACTAGAAATCTCTAAACCATGCAATAAAACTCTAAATTTCTTTTCCTGGGAAGATATAATGATTTTATGAAGTTAAGCAACCCTAATTACAGTTAGAGGTAGCAATCAGTGACACCAATAGATTATCTATATCTTATGGTTTTCGCAATCATGGTTTTCTCATCTGTTATGTGGCTGTCGCTCTACACATTCAACAGAGATATAATAAAAAAGGATCCAGAACCTTCTAACTTGCCTCCAGTAACTTTTCTGGTCCCTGCTTACAACGAGGAAGAGAATATAGCAGAGACCTTGAAAGCTTTGATAGCTCAGAACTATCCTTCAGAAAAACTTGATATAATTGCTATAAACGATGGATCTGACGATGGCACTCTAAAGGAGATGAGGAAGTTCAAGGATAGAATAAAGATAATAGACAAGGAAAACAGCGGAAAAGCTAACTCTATGAATCAAGCGCTTCAAAAAGTTGAAACAGAGATAGTCGGCTGCATGGACGGAGACTCTTTTGCTGATCCTGATATGACCCGTTCAATGGTAGGCTATTTCGAGGATGAAACTGTTAATGGTGTTAGCCCGGCAATAAAGGTTCATAATCCTAAGACCTGGCCTCAGAAAATTATCTGGGCCGAATATGTTTACCAAGTTTTCCTAAGAAAAATCTTCTCCCTATTCAACTCACAGTACGTGCTTCCTGGTCCTGGAAGCCTATACAGAACAGATTTCATGCTGGAGAACGGAGGTTGGGATGAGGAAACGCTCACAGAGGATATGGAGATAGCCTTCCGTATAATAGAAAGTAAAGGTATACTCAAGAACAGTACAAACGCATATGTATATACCATATCTCCGCCTACAGTTAGAGAACTTTTTAGACAAAGAATAAGGTGGTATAAGGGCTATATGAATAACTTTGTTAAGTACAAGCACATAGTCTTCAATAAGGAGTATGGAAATATCGGCGTATTCTTCCTACCGTTCACAGTACTTTGGATATTCCTTCTAATGTTTCTCATAAGTCACATGTCCTATAGGATACTTGGGAGACTTATTGAATACTACTATACCCTGGCTATGACAGGTTTCATGATCCCTTCACCACATATCAGTATTCAGAGCCTAACATACTTCCACATATTTTACGGCTTATTCGTAGTCGTAGGTATTGGAACATTGCTGATAAGCTTAAAGGTGTCGGGTGAGAAACTAGAACTTAGAAAAAGGAAGATACATTATTTATTATTCCTGTGGATATATGCAATGTTATTCGCATCATTTTGGATTGCAGCAGCATTATCCAAGATAAGAGGTGATAAAAAATGGTAGAAAGAGAAAGAACAGACTGGGAAATAATTGTTTTATCCGTTATAGCGACCGTCCTGATAATGTCGGGAGTTTATTTTATAGGAATACAGTTAAACGACCATAAAGTCCACAGTATAGAAAGCGAGGTACAGAATATAGAGGCTGAACATCAGTCACAGATTATCGGCCAACAGCTTGCTGAAGATGCAGCAGAAGGTAACTGCGAGTCGATGAAGAACTGGAGAGATCACAGCTTCCCCGAGATGGAGGAGCTGAGAAGAGAAGTGCAGTCATACGAACAGTCGAACAAGTTTGAACACTCAGAATATGAGACGGTTAAGACAAGGTATACTAACATGGTTCTGCAGAATATGCTAGAGGCACGTTCTATAGAAGAGAGCTGTAACGAGACAATGGGAGAGGTAATATACATATACACACAAGACTGTGAACCCTGTGAAGACCAGGGTACAGTGCTCAGCTACTTCCGTAGAAACACGGATAACACGTACGTCTATCCATTAGACTCTGACCTGAACATGCAGCCAGTTAATTTCCTAGAAGAACACTATGATATAGATCATTATCCTGCCATGATAGTTGAAGGAGAACTATATCAAGGATTTAAAGATAGGGAGGAATTCGGACAGATACTAGAAGATGAGATAGGTGGAGACATATGATTAACAATGTA
This sequence comes from Nanohaloarchaea archaeon B1-Br10_U2g1, assembly GCA_001563875.1. Taxonomy (GTDB): domain Archaea; phylum Nanohalarchaeota; class Nanosalinia; order Nanosalinales; family Nanosalinaceae; genus B1-Br10-U2g19. Next base: position 23,278 of record LKMN01000007.1, read on the forward strand.
GAAGATATCGATGGAAGAAAGTTCATAACGATAGCAGCAGTACTAGGCTTCTTGATTGGCGGTATAGCAGCTTATGTCTCAACAGAGGATGAGAGAGAATGCCAAGCAATGGAGGATGAGATAAGGGAAGGACAAACATTTGACGGTACTGTATCTTGTTATCCTCCAGGGGCTGTAGAAGTAGATCTTTCAGACGAACTTGATGATAGAACCGATCTGAAATGTGCATGCCAGATAATACAAGATGACAGGACACGTACACTTCCGATAGTAACTAGCTAACCTAAAATTCTTCAGAAAGCTTTATCTGGTTGCTACGACCTTCTTTGGTCTTATTTATGATCCCTTTTTCTTCTAGCTCGGATACAACTCCTGAAATCTTTGCCTTGGAGTATGATGACTGACTGACAATATCTTTTTGAAGCATTCTCCCATCATTAATCTTGATTAGTTCTAGTATCTCTACTTGATCTTGTTTAAGCTCGCCGTAAACCTCCTCAACTCTCTCAGCGTCGCTATCTTTCCTGTAGAAATGCAGTATTCCTATTATCAGTCCTAGAGTAACTAGAGGCAGTAGGTAGTTCAAGTATTCTAAGGTTAAGGAGGTATCATTGAAAGCTACACGGTAGTCTAAAGTTTCACCCAGACCAGGATCTGTAGACCATTCGAGATAGATTCTGCCGTCTTCAGTGTCCATGTTGTAATCGTCTGGAGAGATAGTAGGGGTTGTAAGATTGTTCTCATCTATTATTTCGGCACCGGAAGGCAGTATGACTCTAAAGTTGTACTCATTTGTAGGTCGATATACAGAGTAAGTATATTGGAACATCTCCGCATCTTCCTGGCTGTTCACTATGTTCTCTAAACTAAACTCGAGGTTAACCGTAAAATCCTCTCTTTTATCTGTAGGACATCTTATTTCGGAGCCTACAGAAAGCTTTCTAATATCACAGTCGTACTGTTCGCCATCTATCTCAACATGCACGTTGTCCTTGGGGTATACAGTAATGTATGTGAACGCAGTTTGACTTAGTTCGTTTACGTCTACTTCAACTTCTGCCGTTGAATCAGCAAGATCCACTGTTACTGTTTCGCTCTCTATACTTGTAGCTGCAGCTGAAGAAACAAGCAAAATAAGCAGAACCACTGCGGAAAACTTCTTCATACGTCTTTTACCGTGTCACACCAATAAATACGTTTTCCGTTAATCTTCCGACTTTCTAGATATAAGTACTCCGCCAGCACCCATCTGTGCATACTGGTGCATTGTTGTTGCAATGTTCTGTAAGACGTTCTGAGCCTCTCCGAGTTTCAGATCGTAGATGTCGGGATCCTCGACCTGTACGTAGGTAGGACCATAGTTGATAACAGTCCTTACAACCTTCTCAAACCTTTCAAACTCTGCCACTACCTCTATTACTTGAGTATAACCCTCTTCTATATCTTCACGAGGATTATCCATCTTTTCAACATCATCTTTTTCTACCTCGAGCAGCTCCACACCTTTTTCAGATCTTATTGTCTCTATATGATCCTCTAGAGACTGTTCTACGGCTTCTTCTTCTACCCCGAGAGCTTCGAAAACCATCCATACCTTTACCATAACATGTTTCTGTTCTAGGAAACTTTAAACAAGGTTTGATAGAAGGTTTTTATACAGTAGAGCCACTATTTCTGACTTATGGATCCAAGTAATCTTAAGGAGGAAATACCAGGGAACAAGGAGGAGCTGAAAAATTCCTGTGAAGTATTACGTTCGGAATACAGTCTGGATAAAACGGAGTTCGGAAGATTTATGGTCGTGGTTTCGACTATTCTCCTAGTTGTTTCTGTACATTCTGTAGTGGTTCTAGATTCTACGGTTGAAAGTATAGGCGAATCAACCCATGAATTAGAGGGTTCTCACAGTATCTTGTCTGATGATGATTTCCAAAGCGCTATCAATTCATTGGGCGGTATACAGGGAAGTGATGTTGACCAGCAGATAGCTATGGTTGCTGAAGGGTTCAATGATGCCGAGGCAGCGCTTGATGAGCTGAAGGAGACAGAGGAAGATCTTGAGGAGAGTAAGACAATGTATCAGTGGCTTGTTGTGACTGGTATAGCCGGCATGGTTGCAGGTCTATCGGTGATATTCGTCTAGTAACCGGCTTAAGTTATTAAGCATACGAAAGCTAATCTTTTACACAGAGGAGGTTAAGATGGCCAGAAATTCTATTTATCCGTCGGTTATGAGAATCCTGTTCACTGCGGCCGTTCTAACAGTATTTTTGACTGGAGCCTCCGCTGAAACCTTTGGATCGGAAGAAGGACCTCTACCCGTTATAACACAGATTGATATCTATGATGTCTCAGGCCTAGAAGCGGAAGAAAGGAGTACTGATGGAGAGCTTGTTGCAGAGGGATTGAACGAAACATTTGAGATAGAACAGCAGGATGAAACAAGGACCTACAGGTTTGACTTCACAGTTGTTAATGAAGGTGAGGAAGACTGGGTAATAGAAGATGAAGATGAGCTATCACACAAAGGTATCGATGAGTCATGGAGCACGGAAAGAGTATGGTACAACCTTACCGACGAAGAAGACTTTGAAGGAGGAGAGTTCGAAGAAGGCGTGGTTGAATGGGATACATCAGGAGGAGTTCTAGGGACCGATGAAGAGATGAGCGCCCAGTACATTATAGATACTGATCAAGATCAATCACGGCTATACGAGCAAGAGTTCTTGGTGAACGTTACGTCCGACCAGTTTCCGAGCGACGATGATTTCGCTGGAAGCCAAGATAAACACGAACTTGATCTGGTTAAACTAGGCTTTCTCGAACTCGATATCGATCAACCGGTAGATGAGACAACGCTTCCTGCGGACAAAACGTTTAATCTGAACGGAACCGTTTCGTGTATCGAAGGAGAATGTGGAGAAGTAGAGTCCCTACCACGTTACAATCAGTCTGAAAGTCCTGACACACAGATACAGGAAGAGACAGGAGAACCCTTCCATACTGAAGGTTCAAACAGTTTCGAGTGCGAGCTAGGTTTTGAGGAGGAATGTGGTGTAGAATGGAGTGTAAACGCTACAGGAGAAACCGAGTCTTATCATTTGCTGGATATAAAGTCCTCTTCAGAGTTTGAAGAGATTGAAGACGAGAGCTCAGAGGATAGAGAGGTACAGATAAACCTCGTTATAATGATGGATCTGGAATGGGATGTTGTGGACTTCGGACTTCTTGATCCTGGTGAAGAAGACCGTTCAGCGGAAGGAAATAATGAAATGAAGTACAATATAACTGTGGGGGATGATGCTAACGCTATAGACCATCTTTGGGTAAAGTCAACCGATCTGGAATCAACGGAAGATGAAGGCTACAGTATAGAAGCTGGTAACATAAGCCGGTCATTTGATAACGATGTTAACAACCTTTCAGACGCCAACAGACTCACAAACACATACCAGAGTATTAGGTCGGATATAAGTCCGGGAACAGTGTTAACAAACTATTTCTGGATTGATGTGCCGCAAGGGATAATTAGGGGAGATTACAGCGGAACAATGAGCTTTAAAGCTAACTCTACAAGGTGAGAACTTATCAGAAAGACGATAATAATTCTGCTCTTAACATTTTTTATTACAGCTGTAGCCGGCACATCTTTTGGTTCATTTAGCTTTGAAAGCAGTAAGTTTTCTGAGGACTTGAACGCTACCTACACTTTGGGACTAATAAATCCGGGAAATGAAACGGTTAAAGTAGAGCTTGATTATTCTGGCTCCGAAAACTACAACGTAACATTTGACAGACAAAGCTTTGATATGCCTCCTACAGAGGTCTCTAGTGAGCCTCAGAGATCCGGAAGCTACTATATGGGAGACGGACTTTACGCAGAGACTGAGGAAGTAGAGGTTTTGCTGGAAGCAAGTAGATATAGAGAGTCGAATCAGATAGAGTTTCCGGTAACTGTGCATGCATCCCTTGATGAAACAGAGGGGACACAGGATACAGTCTACGTCCAGGAACATTTTCTGAATCTCGAGATAGAGCCATCTCTGATACCTGAAGAACGTGAGGAAGAGGTTCCTGGATACCAGGAAAGATTCTGGGATGAGGCCCAGGACCTGACTAGTGATGAGAACGAGTCTGAAGAACGTGAGGAAGAAGAGCAAGAAGAACAGATTGAGGAAGAGTTTAACTTTGAGGAAGACGAATCTGATTCTAGGGATGAAAACCAAGGAAAACAAAACGTTACTGAGACAGAGGAGATAGAAGATTCAGAGGTTGATACGGTTACATATATCCTTCTCTTCGGCCTATTAGTCTCTCTAGTCTATCTATACAGGGTTTACTAGATGAAAAACTTTCTGAAAGGACTGGGTATAGGAGTTTTAGCAGGAGCTTTAGTTCTGCTGTTCTCGTCTGCTTATGCTACAGAAGGCTCAGATGTCAGCGTGGGTGTGACGACAGGATGTGAGCTAGGTCTTACATCTTTTGAAGGCCCGGGATACTACGATACTGGTGTCATGGGATCTAATGATACCGACCACTTTTCAGGATCTCTTGTAAATTCGGGGAACACTGATCTAGAGCTTCATTTCAATCTTTCAATCTATCCTGAGGATGATCCAACCTTACACCCTGACGTTGACGATGAGAACGGTTCCATAAAGCCTATGCCCTTAGACGGCCAACAGGGTAACTACACCTTCATCTCGAATCTTCCAAGTGAGACGCAGACAGTCAACAACACCAGGTTTCAGAACTTTCTAATCCATTTTGCTTCAGGAGGTACCTTTGGACCTGGAAACTATACTGCTGAAGCTGTAGTAGACTATGTCTGTGATGGGAACATAACGGAGGATGAAGATGATGAGTTGACAGAGCTCTCAACCTCGGAGGATAACGAAACCGAGAATGATGACAACGGCGGAGATGAGGAGGAAAATGGACAGACAGATTATGATGTTGTTGAAGATACAGATGGTAACGTAACTGATGAGGTAGACTTTGAGATAATTGAAATACCGGCAGATGGAGATGCTCCGGACGATGTCGGAGATGAGGACGATGTAGATTTCGAACTCGATGCCGATGCTATAATTGAGAGATTAAACGAGACAGGAGAAGTAGACACTGATGTGAACGAAACAGAGGATGTTGAATTAGCATTAGATGCAGTTATAGAGGAACTTGAAGAGGCTGCAGAGCTTGACACAGATGTTGATGAAGAGGAGGATGCTGATCCTCAGGAAGGAGATTCGGATGCTCCTGGAGAAACACCGGAGCCTGAACCCGAGCCGGAACCGGAACCCGATCCGAGACTAGAGATAGAGATTACGCCTGTTAACCATACCTATGACGCAGTCCAAGGCCAGTTCGCGCCCGCTGCCCTTGAGGTAGAGAACTTTGCTGATGAGCCTGTCGAAGATTTTGAGCTAGATCCGTTGATAGATGAGACTGACCCCGATTGGGGTGTGGAAACAGCTGATATAGACTCTATTGAGCCTGAAGAGGTGTTGGAAAGAGATGTTTACGTTCAGCCTCCGAGCGATATTGAGCCAGGAGAGTATACCGTACCTGTTACAGCAGAGGATGAGGAAGTTGTAATGGATATAGATTACTTTACCGTTGACGTAGAGGAGTCGGAGTTTGATCCGTTTATAGAGATAGTTGAAGCACCTCAGAATATCAATTTAGAGGTTGAAGAGGAAGAGGATATACCTATACTAGTTGAGAATGTTGGAGAGACCAACCTAACGAATATTGGAGGTCAGGTTCAGAACATAGATTCGTGCGGTAATGCTACAGTATCCGAAGTAGACTTCATGGATGAGAACGAGTCTGAATCGATGACTATAAACTTCAACGCCTCAGAGGAAACTGAGGAGTGTGAAACCACTCTTATTGTATCTTCCGAGGATGGGGCATACAGTTTTGCAGACATGACCGTAACCGTGGTTCCTGAGGAGGCTTTGTTGCCTCGTGAACAGGAGGTGCCTATAGTTGCGATTTCCTGGACCTTGTTGCTGGTAGCCTATGCGGTCATGAGGAAGAAATATGACTTGGACTCTGTAGTTGTTAACATCCCTTTCATACTCCTGATAATAGGGCAGACCATCATTATACTCTACCTAGTCGCACATTACTACGGACTGGCGGGCTCATCAATCCTGCCGTTCTAAAATCATGCCTATATTTTTGAGACTCGTGCTAAGGATGCCAAGCATAAAGAAAAGTTTTACAGGTAGATTATAGAAAGGATCGACACCCAAAATGTCCAAGAACCGCTCTATATCTCCATGACCTCCTATAGTCAGCATTATTGAGAGAAAAGCTCCTGTACCTGCTGCAGTAAAGAAAGATGCCTCAAAGTTGTCCTCTCTTTTCAGTCCTAGAACACTGAAAGCTGAACCCATGACTATAGTTCCAATATACCCTATACTGTAAAATAGAAGTAACTGGGTGTCGTTAAGTGTGCAGATAGGCTGTATAGAGGCATAAAAACCGTTAAGCAGGGAAAAACCAGGTTCTATATTATAGAAACAGTCATAGAAAACAAGTACCGCTATATGTCCAAGTTCGTGTACCAGCTGTCCTCCCACAAGAAAAAACGCAAGAAATACCGATGCTATAGATAGATTCTTGAGAAAGCTTTCCTTTCTCCCTGATTTCTCTAAATCTTTGTAGTATTTTTCAGGATACATTATTCAACCGAGCTCTTCAACAGTCTGTTTAGAGGCATTTATAGCTTCCTGTATATCGATATTCTCCATATCTCCCGTATACTGATCTATATGCATTTTTTCGAAGAAATTCAGTACTCTCTGAAGACTTTCGTTGTCAGCTCCTTCCAAGGTGTCTGAAAGCTCTTTATACGTCATTTCTCGGTCTATATTCTCGGTGTACTCCAGATAGCCTTTCATGATATGTGCTGTCTTTATGGCGGCCTCCTTATCATTCAGCTGTTCATACTTCTGAAGTATCTCTAGAACGTTTTCAGCGTTCATACCCTGCTTCTCCTGCTCTTCTTCCTCACTACCTCTATCGAATATGCCTGAGATCTTTGACTTGAACTGTTTAAGATCCTTTAAACGGTCTTTTTCATCTTTTGTTTCGTCTTTTGATTTAACAGCACCCATCAACATTTCAAGGTCTTCCTCTGCTTCCTCCCGGATTTCCTCCTCATCTTTCTCTTCTCCCTCTTTTTCACTTTTACTCTCCTCCTCAGGAAGACTTTCACTTATCTTTTTCAGATCCTCAGTTGTTGCAGATTTCAGATCTTCCTCGTCGAATCCATGGTCTGTAAGCTCTTCTATGAGCTGTTCTCTCTCTTCTTTCTCATCTTTCAGCTCTTTTAAATGTTCTAGACTTATATCTTCAAGCTCTTCTTCTGTAAGCTCAATGTCCAGATGCTCCAGTATCTCTCTCTTCTCATCTAGCTCGTCACTCTCTTCTGTCTTCTTCTGGTCGGAGTTCCTCTCATCTTCTGGTTCTGTCTCCTGCTCTTCTTCAGATTCTGTATCTTCTCCTTCTATCTCTTTACTTACCTCATCCAAGGCGTCAGCTATCTCATCGTACTCCTCAGAACCTTCTTCTAAAGGCTCTGCCTCGGTTTTAGACTCTATTGTTTCTATGTCTTGTTTCAGTTTTTCGATATCTTTTTCAGCTTCCTCTATATCTTCGTCTATATTCAGTTTGTCTATCTGTTTTTGAAGGAACCCTTTGGCGGTTTTACGGTCTTTAACTGTTTTTTCTGCATCCAGTAGTTCTTGAAGCTCATCGTTCCCTAGGTTGTGCTGTCTTACGTAGCCTTTAAGCTGGTCTACGGTCCCTCCTACAAGCTGTAAAAGTGTTTCTGTATCGATTTCCTCGGTCTCAGCCGCCTCCTGGAAGAGCTCATAATCTTCAAGCTCTGATATAATACTTTCTATATGATCAATCTCCTCTTTTGCCAGGTTCAATGTACTGGATACTTCTCTTTCTTCAATACGTCTTTCCAAGAACTCTATAACAGTTTTACGCTTCTTGGAGGCTTTCTCCGTCTCAAGAATCTGCTGTAACTGTCTATCTGTAAGGCTGTTTTCTGAAACATACTTCTTTAGGTCGTTTACCGTCCCGTCTATTACAGCTACTAGTTCAGGTATGTTCAGATCTTGGGTTTCTTCTGACATATAAAATAGAGTTTAAAGCTCGTTAATAATGTTTCATGGGAGAATGCTGTAACGTGTTGAACCTAGAAGCCACTCAGTAACTATGAGTAAGGCAGCTAGGAAGATAAAGTAAACTGATATATCGGTCTCGACAGTAGTCCTCTCAAGCTCCATAATCGCGTCCTCAAGCTCTTCCTCATCTCCTACGGTTATGAAGTCGCCTCCCGTACTGTTAGAGACATGGAAAAGCTCCTCTGTATCAAGGTTAGGGTACTGTGCTTCGGTGGCATTTTCCCCATCTATAGTTCCGAACTCTGTATCGGTTGTGGCGTTCTCTTCAGGCGCTTCTCCTATGCCTACCGTGTTTATCTCAACGTTCTGAGACTGTGCGTACTCTACAGACTCGTTGATTTCGGTTCCAACTGTTTGACCTCCTTTGGTAACCATTATAACGCTTTTAGACTGATTGCTTTCTAACAGCATTGAAGAGGATGCCTGTATTGCATCACCTAAAGCGGTTCCTGCCTCATCTCCCAACTCGATGTCTTCTATGCTCTGATGTAGTTCCTCACGGTCCTTTGTAAGCTCCTTCTCTTGTTCAACAGTTCCTGCAAAAGATATAACGCCTATGGAAGTGTCTTCGGTTGTCTGTGTTATGAAGTCCTGTGAAACATCTTTAGCTGCGTCGAAACGGTTAGGCTCTATATCGGATACAAGCATAGGGCTTGAGGAGTCAATAGCTACTACATAATCTGTTCCTGTTGACTGGACCTCTTGAACGATAACAGGGCTTGAGATACCTACTATTAAGCTGGTTAGAGCTAGCATCTTTATGAAAAGTATGATGTTGCTTGATTTCAGGAAGTTCTTGCCCGCTACTTTCTGAAGTGTCTCGTAGTTACCGAACTTCATCGCTCGCTGTTTCTTCTTCTTTTTCGCCGCTAGGTAGAACAGAAGGATCAGTCCGTTAGCTAAGAGGAGTATGTTCGCGTATTCATCTGTAAACATTAACTCCATTCTACCAGGCCTCCCGGTTTCCGTCGAAGTACTCTGCGAAGCGTGCTGAGAACTTGTCGCGGGTATCAAGCTTTATGAACGCAGATCCGCCTCCCTTGATTTTCTCCTCCAAAGCCTCTTCCTCCTGTCTCGCTTTCTCGTTGAACTGTTCTCTAACCTTACTAGTGTTTACAACTAGCTGTTCAGCTCCATCGGGGCTTTCAAAACGGAAGTTCCCGGAGTCCGGAAGCTTGTAGTCTCTGAGGTCTCTGGTGACAACACTCATCACGTGTCTGAACTTCATACTTGCTAATGTCATCTTGCTCTTCCATTCTCCACCTGTCTCTAGGAAGTCAGATATTATAAAAAGCGAGGTGTTCTCCTTTATCTGTCCTATAACATCGTCTATGGCATCTTCCATATCTATCTTTCCGCCGTAATGCTCTGGTTTTGTTATCTCGTCGATTATAAGATCGTACTGGTCTGTACCGCCTCTGGGCGTGATGAAAACTTGTTCTTCGTCTCCGTACATACAGAAGCCGACATTGATGTTGGCGTCGATGGATGCGTATGCCAGTGCCGCCGCAACGACCGCTGCATACTCCGACTTCAGCTTCTCTGCTGTACCAAACGTCATGGTATCTGAACAGTCTAAAAGTATGAATACATCCATGTCTACCTCTTCATCGTACTCCTTAACGTAGAGGTCTGGTGTCCCCGCAGAGTTCTTCCAGTCGATCCTTGAGGCGTCGTCACTAGGTAAGTACTGTCTTAAACCTGCGAACTCTACTCCTGAAGGCTGGAACTGGCGTTTATACTTTAGAACGAAACGGAAAAGATCTGATACACGTTTTACCTCCGCGTCCAGACCCTGTCTGATTTCCTCTCTATCCAGTAAACTGTCTTCATCTTTCACCGGTTAGATCACCTTACCGGTACCCTGTCCACGATATTCTGTATAACATCTTCTATCTCGAGTCCTGCAGCCTCTCCCTCGTAGTTCAAAATTATCCTGTGGACGAAAACATCTTTTACAACCGCTCTGATATCTTCAGGTGTTACATAGTGACGGCCGTTGTACAGTGCGTTTGCTCTACCAGCTAAAGCCAGGTTGATTGAAGCTCTTGGTGTACAACCCCACGCAATGTATTCAGAGTACTCTAATCCGTACTGCTCCGGGTTACGTGAAGCATCAACCAGGTCAACAATATACTCCTTGATCTCGTCACTAACAGTTACAACCTTCGCAAACTCCTGGATATCAAGAACATCTTCGCTTGTAACAACAGCTCCAACATCGAAGTCGTTGTCATCCATAACGTTGTTGTTCATGTCGATAATCTTCTGCTCGTTATGTTTCTTAGGATAATCCAGGTAGATCTTGAAAAGGAAACGGTCGATCTGAGCCTC
>LKMN01000008.1 GCA_001563875.1 Nanohaloarchaea archaeon B1-Br10_U2g1
AAAACAGGTTTTTGAGGTTTTTAGAGGCAAAGGACGGTTCTTTACCTCTTAAGAGCTGGGAGATCTCAATTGGTTTCTTCATTATATTTTTAGAGCTGAAAATTACTTCTTCAGCTTATTAGGTCCTTCACTGTTTCAAAGAAGGACTTGTTCTTGTTCGGTTCAGACCTAAGCCCTTTCATCACTTCTTCCTGTTCTTCTGTCAACTTCTCCGGTATCTCGACATCGATCTTGACATAGATATCCCCGGAGCCTCCTCGGCCAGGCATACCTTTGTTCTCTATTCTTAGAACTTGGCCGGGCTGGGTGCCGGGAGGAACATCAATCTTAAGATCTGAACTAGGCGTTGGAACCTGAATTTCTGTTCCTAGGGCCGCGTCACCAACACCTATGCGGACTGACGTAAACAGGTCGGAGTCACGTCTCTCAAGTGTTTCGTGGTCTTCGACCGTTATGAAAACGTATAGGTCTCCAGTCCTACCGGTCTCTGACCGGTTACCCTTGTTTCTTACCCTCAACCTCTGTCCGTCTTGAACGCCTTTAGGTATACTAACTGTTATCTTCTCTTTCTCCTCGGTAACGCCCGTGCCGTTGCAGGATCTGCATTTCTGGTCGGGTACTTTGCCTGTCCCATTACATTTGTCGCAGCGCTGAACCGTTTCTGCTCTACCAAGAGGCGTTCTCTGAACAGTTTTTACTTTTCCACGACCGTCACATTCGGAACATCTGGATAGTTTTTGGTTTTCGTCACCTGTCCCGTCACAGGGCTCACATTCCCTTTTTCTTTCTACCTCAAAGGTTTTCTCTACTCCCTCGTACGCATCCTCTAAAGTTATCGTGGCATTAATCTTCAAATTAAGGCTTCCTTCTCTACGTCTTCTTCCGCCTCCGAAAAGATGCTCGAAAAGATCTTGGAATGTTGAGGCCGCTCTTCTCTGTCCTCTGCTTGCATGACCTTCTACGCCTTGTTCTCCAAACTGGTCGTACTTTCTCCTTTTCTCCTCGTCAGAAAGGATGTCATAAGCCTTGTTGATTTTTTTGAACTGTTCCTCGTCTGCTTCCCCAGAATTAGAGTCGGGATGATACTTTTTCGCTTTCTTCCTGTACGCTTTCTTTATTTCTTCCTGGCTAGCGTCTTCTGATACTCCGAGAAGTTTATAGTACTTTTTAGCCACTTTGACTACACCTCAAAGAAAAAGATGGGGGAGGGTTTTCAGGCTTTGTCCTCGTCATCATCTACTTCTTCAAAGTCTGCATCAACGACATCTTCTTCTCCGGTGTCGCCCATGTTCATGTTTTTCGCTGCCTGTTTGAGATCTTCCTCGCTCATATTGGACGGATCAAAGCCTCCTGGGCCTTGTTGGTCTCCGTAGATCTCTTTACCGATCTCTTGAAGCTGTTGTTGAAGGTCTTCAACCGCGTTTTCAAGCAGTTCGGATGCCTCTTCTAGATCTTCTACCTCCTCGGCCTCATCTTTCTTCTGTTTAAGATCTTCTATGGACTGTTCAATAGAATCTATGACGGATTCGTCTACTTTCTCGCCGTGCTCATCAACTTGTTTCTCTGCTTGGTTTACTGCCTGGTCGGCCTTGTTCTTGGCTTCTATAAACTCTCTTCTCTTTCTATCTTCTTCCTCGTGTTTCTCGGCTTCTTCCTTCATCTCCTCAATCTCTTCATCGTCAAGACGTGAGGCGTCGTCGATAGTGATCGAAGCTTCTTCTCCGCTCTGCTGTTCTCTAGCAGAAACTTGGAGAATTCCGTCGGCATCGATTTCGAAGGTTACTTCAATCTGTGGCTGTCCTGCAGGTGCTGGAGGAATTCCTTCAAGGTTGAAACGGCCTAGAGACTTATTGTCTCGCGCCATTTCTCTTTCTCCTTGTACTACGTTGACAGTAACCATTGACTGGTTGTCTTGAGCGGTTGTAAACGTCTTTGATTCTTCTGCAGGCACTGTAGTGTTTTTATCTATTAGATGCTCCGTTAAGCCTCCTTTAACTTCTACGCCAAGGCTGAGAGGTGTTACATCAAGAAGTAAAATATCGTCCATCTCGCCCGAGATGCTTCCTGCCTGGATTGCTGCTCCGAGCGCAACGGCTTCGTCTGGAGATACTTCTCTGTTTGGCTCTTGACCAGTAATTGCCTGTACATGTTCTCTTACTGCCGGAATTCTTGTAGTACCTCCTACCAGTATCACTTCATCTATATCTTTCGTTTCAAATCCAGCGTCTTCTATAGCGGTTTCTGTAGGCTTTGTGGTTCTTTGGATTAGTTCTTCCGCTAGTTCTTCGAACTTGGACCGTGTCAGCTCGTAGTCAACATTGTAGGTTTCTCCATCTTCTTGGTGAATGAAAGGGATGTTTATCTTGGTGTTTTTACGAGAGGAAAGCTCTTTTTTTGCTTCTTCGGCGTTTTCACGGATTCGCTGTAGTGCGTCCTCGTTTTCTGAGAGGTCTATACTGTTTTCGTCCTCAAACTTATCCAGTATCCAGTCTACAACTTTCTGGTCGAAGTCGTCTCCTCCTAGATCGTTGTCTCCTTCGGTACTTTTTACCTCGTAAATTCCGTCTCCCATTTCGAGAACGGTTACGTCGAAGGTTCCTCCTCCGAAGTCGTATACAAGGATTTTCTTGTCAGACTCTTCATCTATACCGTATGCTAAGGAGGCGGCTGTAGGCTCGTTAAGTATTCTTTCAACTTCAAGACCTGCAATCTCTCCTGCATCTTTGGTGGCCTGTCTTTGTGTGTCATCGAAGTGTGCAGGAACTGTGATTACAGCTTTCTCTACTGTTTCTCCTAGTTTTTCTTCAGCGTCGTTTTTCAGTTTTTGTAGGATCATTGAGGAGATTTCTTGAGGAGTGTATTCTTCGCCTTCAAGTTCTACGGTGTATTCCTCTCCCATGTGTCTTTTGATGCTTCTGACAGTGTTTTCTTCGTTTGTCAGCATCTGGTTCTTTGCAGGTTTACCCACTAGTCTTTCGTCGTTATCGAAAGCCACTATTGAAGGAGTTATTCTCTCTCCCTCTTGGTTTTCAAGTATTTCTGGTTCTCCGTCTTTTACTGCTGCTATAGCGCTTCTTGTTGTTCCGAGATCGATTCCAATAACTTTAGACATTCTGCTTAAACCACCTATTTTTTGTTTACAACATTAAAAATTTTTAAAGAGTTCACATAAAAAAAGATTGCGCGAGTCGACTCAAAGATATACACCGGACGACAAAATCATATGAAAAAGGTATTTAGGTTGAAGATCGACAGAATCCCGAGATTTAATCCTCTTTTTTAGACACTATAACGTCTGCAGGGCGTAGAACCTTTTCTCCGTGCTTGTAGCCTGGCTTTTTCTGTTCCAAGACCTTGTCTTCATCTTCGTGATGCTCGGTGTCTACAGCGTTATGTAGTCTAGGATCAAACTCTTCTCCCTCGGCGCTAATACGTTTAAGCCCTTTCTGCTCTAAGGTTTCAAACAGTTCGTCGCCCACCATCTTCACTCCATGGTAGATCGTCGAATCTTCGTCTGCTGCGGCTAAAGCTCTTTCGAAGTTATCTATAACAGATATGAGGTCTTCTGAGAGGTCTCTCTGTGCTTCTCTTCTCCATATTTCTTTTCGTTCGGACTCGTCTTTCTTGTAGTTCTCGAAATCCGCCTTAACTTTCTTTACGATTCCCTCCAGTTCTTCACGCCTGTCCCTCTCACGGCTGTAAAGTTTCTCCATCTCGTTTAACGCCTGTTCAACCTGTTCCTGGGAGAGCTCTTCGTAACTCATAAGATACCAAATAGACCAAGAATTTAAATTATCTTAGCATTAGATAGCTTCTCCTTCTGTGTTTTGACATACATGCTCCAAGGAGTCTCCTCTCATGTTCAGCTCCACAATGGCTTGAGGTTCTAAACCTTCATCTATCTCAATCGAGGAAGTTTCAGAAGGCTCCAGGAACTGTTCTTCTTCGATCAGGGTAAGCTCATCTCCTTCTGCATAACCTGTTATATCCGTGAGATCGACGACTCGGTCCCCATCATTTGTTATAGATAGGTAGGCGGAGTCTTCGTCGTCCCAACAGCTGTTAATGGTTATGCCTGCGAGATTGTTCGCTACATCTGTCTCGGTCTCGACACCGTCCTGAAGGTCTACCATAGCAACATAAAGTGTGGCTCCAAGACCCAACGTGACCGCTATAAGCACAACAACCGCGATCACAGGTGTAACTCCTTTCACATCTATAGTAGGTTTAAGCTGGTTTTTACAGGTTATTGAAGTCTTTATCAAGGACGGAAAGTATACGTTCTTTATGTCAGACCATCCTTTTGTCGATGAAAAAGCAAGAAAATCAACTACTATAGTAACAAAACACTCTTTAGCAATCCCTGAGGACGAACAGAAGTTCAAAAAAAGCCAGAGAGCCTGGAACTGGGAGAAAATCGTTGATCTGTTCTTCCCTGAAGAACAGTCTCCTAAAAGGAATAAGTATGCAAAAATATTCTTGAGAGAGCTTAAAGAAGAAGGCGAGATCGACTCAGAAAAGCTGAACGCATTCGATCAATGGGGTCATGAAAAAGGAAAATCAAACCTGAAAAACAATATTCTGCCTAAATTAAGACGTCTAGGAGTAATAAAATACGAGTACTTGGAGTATCGTGGCCGCCGTGAAGGAAAACAAGGCCGTCGTAAAGTTATCAAACCAGCACGAAGCTTCTCATCCATACTTGACTCTATGGCTAACGGCTGGGCTGCTTACGAGTCTGCGGCACTGGAATAAGATAGCTGTTTCTACCCGGGTAGAAACTTCTTTTCGCAGCGCTGCTCCGCTTGTTTAAAGAGCGGTTGCGGCTAATACTTCTGCATCGGAACTAAGTTCTGTCTCATGACGAAGATTTGTCTCCTGCTGTGCTTGAAGCTCCGCTTCGAAGTGTCGTGTGTTCGCGTTAATCGTTATACACCTTTTTTATCGGGTTCTATAGTGTTAAGTACTGGTTGGGAGATGTTCCGGAGACAGGCTCCACCCGGCTAGCAGAGTCCGTCCTTCCAAAGTTTCCAACGGTGTAGGAGGTGACAGGTTGTTGGAATACTTTTCTGGTGTCGTGTTTTTTCGCGGTCGGCCCGAACACCCCGTTAACAGGGGTCAAGGCTTCATCCCACTTCACTCTGCCAGATACTTAATAATTTGAGAGAAGTTAGCCTTGACCCTGGTAAACCTAAGGCTCACCGGCATCAGATGTTTCACGGTTGCCTGGTTGTTCAGGGCCAAATTCATTAGGTTGAAGTTGGGGTCGCTACCTTTTAAATATTTCTGTTTTCTACGTGTTTGAGGAAGAAACGGTGTTCTAGACGGCTATGGACGAGTTCTAGTACTTGTTCTAGGTTTTCTGTATCGTAACGGTTGTAACGTATAAGATCCTCTAGAGCGTTTTCGTTTCCTTTGTTCTCGTATTTTTTCCAAAGTCTGACTGCTTCGCGTCCATCGATATCTTCTAGCTCTCTTTCTACGCCTAGGTCTTTCTCAATTTTTTTCAGTCCTCCGGTAAGCCCTATTCTTCTACAGGAATGCATCAGGTCGATGTGAGGAAGCTCAATATCTAGATTGTAGTTTTTTTCAAGGAAAGGCTGGTCAAACATCTTGCCGTTAAATGAAACAAGCACTTTGGATTTGTGAATCTCTTTTTGCAGGTTTTCTCTCGTAAGGTCTTGGCCTTGTACGAAGGTTTTGGACTCTCCCCCTCTGTAAAGGCTTACAGTTGTAACTTTGTTCTTTTCTGGCGATAAACCTGTTGTTTCTATATCAAAGAAAGTTGCAGACTCTTCAAAGTTTCTGTACATACGCCAAACTGATTTACTTGGTAGTTGCGAACCGAAGAAAACACTGTTACCTACTTCAAGGTTTTTGCGTGCTTTTGAGAGAAAGTTGGATATCTTTTGTTTCTTATTGTCTGAGATTGAGGATTCTGTTACGTCGTCCCAGTGTGTTATGCCTTGTTTCCACAGTTTTTTCTCGGTTTTTTCTCCTACACCCGGTGCTAGTAGAAAACTGTTTTCGATACGCATAAAGAAAATAATAGAAAAATAGAGTTAAGAAGTAGGGTCTTCTTATCGGGAAGCCCTGATGTCGCTTGCTTGTACAGTCTTTCTGCCAGCGTGTTCTGCGTACTGTTTAGAGTCTCTTGCTCTTTCTTCAGCATGTCTCTCAAGTTCATCTCTTAGTTCTTGTACTGCATCTTCTGAAACTCTGTGAGCTCCTGCTTGTTTGATGATTCTCTTGACTGGTGCAAGTGGTAGTTCTGCCATTTTATTTTCACCTCCGTATGAAAAGCTTGTGCTTTCTTATAATGGAATAATCTCCGACGCCTTATAAATATAGTGGGGGTTTAGAACTGGTCTGAGGGTAATCCATGACTTCTGAACATTCTTATCCAATAACTGACAAGTTTGGAACCTGTTGAATATGGGTGGGTTGTGCAGAGCTTTCAAATACTTCAGTGCAAAACCAGTAGAACTCTACACAACACCACATATTTTTTGAGTGGTCAAAGCTGTTTCAGCTCAACGCTTATGTCTTCATCTATCTCCGCTACCGCATAGTAGCCTTCCATTACAGGTCCGGGGTTCACAAGTTCTGTTCCTTTGATATTGTCTCGGCCTCGAGACTCGTGTATATGTCCGGTAACTAGCAGGTCAAACTCCTTGTCTTCCAAGATATCTCTAACCTCCGGGCTTCCAACATGATTGTCTTCTATCACGTCTAACTCTGTGTTGTGCGGAGGCTGGTGCAGAACAGCGACCCGGTTGTCGGAGTTCATTCTTTCGTAAAGGGTTTCGACAGCGTTCTTGATCTCTTCTCCTTCAGGTTCAAAAGGAGTATCGAAAGGCGTCTGACCTCCTCCAAAACCTACAGCCTCAAAGGTTTCGAAAGCAGCTATCTTCTTGTGAAGGTTCATCCTTCTCTCTATAAGATGTTTAACACAGGCCTTTTCAGGATCCATGTTTCCCGGAACAGCTTTGGTAAGTACACCCTCTTTCTCGAATACGTCAAGAACGTTCTCCAAGTTTGAGTCGTAGTCCTCATACTCGTTGTTGTCACTTAGATCTCCTGCGCAGAGAATACTGTCAAAACTCTCTTCTGAAACAATTCTTTCAAGGTTTTCGACATCTCCATGTATGTCAGTTACCAGTAGAACTCTCATAACCCAACATTGTGGCCGAGAGGTTTAATTTGTTGGCCGGCTTTACTTAACTTTCGAGTTAGAAAACTGTCTGTATGGCAGTGTTTGAAATCCAGTTAATCGATATTGACTACCAGATTGAAGATGGAGAGGTATACATCAGAGGTTTTGGAAAGACTTCTGAAGACGAGAACATTCTGTTCTATGATAGAGAGTTCCTGCCTTATCTTTACGCGGTACCGGAAAAAGATAAGGATATAGGGGATTTGAGACAGAAGATTCAGGAGACCGACTTCTCTAATGAGGGGACAGAGATACCTGTAAGAGATATCGAAACAGAGAAAGTGGTCGATGGAAGTAAAGAGATAGAAGCTCTAAAAGTTTTCTCAAACATACCTGCGATGATTCCCAAACTAAAAAACGAGTTATGGGATCTTCCTGAAGTAAAAGAGTGTAGAGAGTTCGACATACCGTTTTATAGACGCTACTTGGTTGACAGAGAGATCAGGCCAGGTTCATGGATACAGGTAGAAGGCAAGTCTGAAGACGGAGAGATAGAAAACGTTCTGGAACTAGAAAGCATTGAAACCGGTTTAGAGAAAGAAACCGGTATAGACTGGTATACAGCAGCTTTTGATCTTGAGGTCTACCAAGATGAGATTATCATGGTCTCCATCTATTCGGAAGATCTCGAAAAAGTTATTACGACAGAAAAAGTTGACAGAAGCTTCGTTGAAACGGTTGAGAGTGAAAAAGAGCTGATTAAAAGTCTTGTAGAGATACTGGAAGATAGAGATATTGATGTACTGACCGGTTACAATACTGATGAGTTCGACTTTGATATACTGAGGAAACGTGCAGAACACCATAACCTTAACTTAGAAATGGGCAGAGACGGTGAAAGAATGAAGTTCAACCGTAGAGGCCGGTTTAAAGGAGCTAGGCTTAAAGGTAGAATGCATCTTGACATATATCCTTTTGTTTCCCATGTTCTTGCTCCTGGACTCGATTCGGAGACACTGGATCTGGACTCTGTCTCAGAGGAGCTCTTAGGACTAAACAAAGATGATATGTCTTGGGAAGAGATGAAAGCCTCTTGGAAAAATAAGGAGGACCTAGAGAAGTTCTCAGAATATGCTCTGAAAGACTCCGAACTGGCTTACAAGCTAGCAGAGGAACTGGTTCCTCAGATACTTGAGCTTTCAGAAATCACAGGCCTAATACCTTTCGATGCATGCAGACTGACTTATGGACAGCTCACAGAGAACTATCTCATAAGAGAGGCCCGGGACCGTAACATGTTGGCTCCGAACAGGCCCTCACAGGACAAGAGGAGTAAGAGAAGACGTCAGGACGCATACTCCGGAGGTTTCGTCTATACTCCTGAGGCAGGGCTTTACGAGGAGATAGGGCTTTTCGACTTTAAGTCTCTCTACCCAACAGTAATGGTGGCTCATAACATATCTCCGGATACACTGAATACTGAGGACTGCGAAAACCGTTTCAGCTTAGAAAAGTTTGACTACGACTTCTGTCAGGACGAGACAGGTTTCTTCCCAGAGCTGGTTAGAGAGCTGGTTGAGGACCGTTCCAAGATAAAGAATAAGATGAGGAATCTAGAAGAAGACAGTCAGGAATATAAATCTCTGGATAACAGACAGCAGGCGGAGAAAATACTTGCAAACTCGTTTTACGGATACCTAGGATACAGCGGAGCCAGATGGTACTCCAGAGAATGTGCGGAAGCCACAACCTACATGGGAAGAGAATATATTCACGAAACTATCGAGATAGCGGAGGAAATGGACTTTGAGGTCGTTTACGGGGATACGGACTCTGTATTCCTTAAAGCTGAGGATATAGGGTCTGAGGCAGACTCTTTCCTTGATAGGGTTAACAGCAGTCTACCGGAGTTTATGAAACTGGAGCTGGAGGGGATATTCACCAGAGGTTTCTTCACCTCAACAGACTCTGGTGAAGGAGCTAAGAAGAAGTACGCGCTTTTATCTGAAGACGGAGATATGAAGATAACAGGCTTCGAACAGGTGAGAAGAGACTGGAGCCCTGTAGCCAAAAATACTCAGAAGGAAGTTCTTAGGAAGGTTTTAGAAGATAATATAGGAGGAGCCGTAGAAGAGGCTAAACAGACCGTAGAGGATCTGAGACGGGGCAATATCCCGGTAGAACAGCTGAAGATATTCACTACGCTGACTAAAAAACCTGAAAATTATGAGTCTACAGCCCCTCACGTCGAAGCAGCAAAGAAAGCGATTAAACAAGGAAAAGATATAGGGCCTGGAGATACTGTAGCTTACGTTATAACTAGAGGAGGAGGCACCATCTCTTCAAGAGCAGAAACAGTTGAAAATGCTCAGGACTACGACTCAGACTACTATATAGAGAACCAGGTTCTGCCGGCAGCAGTCAGAGTCCTAAAAGTGTTCGGTTATACGGAAGGCCAGCTTAAGGGAGAAGGAAAGCAGAGCGGTTTAGGGAGATTTAGCTAATTTATAAGAATTAATGGCTTAAATGGTGTTATGAATCCGGTTAATAATACTGAGGACACTCTTACGGAATCTAATGATTTATATGAGCAAGGCACAGAAGATCTAAAGACCGAAATTAAAACGCTTGTTAAGTACTCAGACGATTATCTGAGCTCTAGAGATATATACAGACGCTTTGAATCATACTTTGGCTCAGAAGACAACTTTTACTCTGAAGAGGATCTAGAGTATGTTTCCAGAGCTCTAGTCGAGATGAGAAATGATAAAGAAGTTGAGAAGACAGCTTTCCTCCAAGAAGACGGTGCGAAGATAGTCTACAGACTATCTGAATAGAACCGGCACCTCTATCTTACTTAAATACTTCTCCTGTCTCTATAGACCATAATACCAGATCTAAAGCCTTTATGTCTATACCTGTATCTTCTGCAAGCTTTCGCATCTTTCTCTCTATCTCCAGATAGCTTTCCTTATCTGAAGGCTGCTCCAGGTCTTCTAAGTAGTTAAGTTCGTAGAGCTTGCTGATTATACGGCTAGAAACTATTGCGAAACCGTTTCCATAACCTATATTCCTGAGAAAGTGTGATCCACCTTTCCAGCTTAAGCCGTCTATATTTTCGACAAACCAGCTTCTTGTCTTATCTAGGTTGTCGGGTCTGATGAGTTCAGCGATCTTCAGCTTTCCGGAGGGGTCTGTCAGCGTTGGTTGAGACAGTTTTTTCCGGTTCTCTACTATATATGAAGCCTTTTTCTGTTCGTACTGGATATCGTTCAGTTCTAAGACTCCTGCTACTTCATCTTTCTCACTGCTTTCTAAGAGGCCAAGTTCTTCAAGTTTCTGGGTAGCTTCCCAAGATTTCTTTGCAGAGCTTTGGGACGTTAGAATAACGAAGACCAGTTCTTTGAATAGGCGGTCGTTATCAGCGTCTCTTAGTTTCTCAAACTCTTCCAGACGGCTATCTATAACTTCTCTGTTTTCTTGATAGTGTTTCAAGATTTTCTTCTTGTCCATACCGTATAAACGAGACGGCTACAGTTTAAACTCTTGTTCTGTTAGACTGTGTGGATAGGGTTGCCTTGAGCGTCTTCACATGCTTCGGCGAATGCTTCTGGAAACGTCGGGTGTGCATGGATAGTGTTAACAATATCGTCGAGATAAGCCTGCATCTCTAGTGCTAGAGTAGCTTCCGAAATCATATCTGATACTCTGACGCCCACCATTTGGACTCCTAAAAGCTTGCCCTTCGGACATGCCAGTACGCGGACAAATCCGGAGGTATCGTCCACGGTCATAGCCCTTCCCGAAGCTGAGAATGGGAATCTGCCGACCTTCAGTTCGTCACCGTACTCTTCTTCAGCCTCTTCCAAGCTTTTTCCAACAACAGCCACTTCAGGATCAGTATACATAACCTTTGGGATGACCTGGTTGTCAAAAGCAGCAGGCTCTCCGGCTATTACTTCGGCCGCTACACGACCTTCTCTGTAGGCTTTATGAGCCAGCATCGGCTGTCCTGCTACGTCTCCTATAGCAAATATGTTTTCTTCAGAGGTTCTCATCTGTGAATCAACTTCGATAAAACCGTGTTTATCTGGTTCTATAGAGGTATTCTCAAGACCTAGCTCTTCTGTAATGTTTTTAGGTGTTCTACCTACTGCAACAAGAATATAATCTCCTTCAATCTCTATTTCTTTATCTTCTTTCTCTGCAATGAGTACTGCCTTTCCGTCTCTGTAACTTACTTCTTTAGCCTTTGTGGACTCGTAAACGGTGTCTGCGTAATCGCTGTTAGAGTTCTTCAAGCTTCTTACAATTTCTTCATCAAAGTTTCCAAGTATTCTTTCCATTGCTTCAACAACTTTAACTTCTGAACCAAACTTAGAGAATTTTGTAGCTGCCTCCATGCCTATATACCCGCCTCCCACAATTACAAGCTCCTCCGGTACCTCTTCAAGATTTAGAAGCTCTCTAGAGGAAATAATCTTTTCTTGGGAAAACTCTAGACCGGGTATCTCCATAGGCTGGCTGCCCGTGGCTATAACAGCGTTTTCAAACTCTATCTTGTCGGTACGGTGTTCTTCTTCAACCCTTACAGTCTTCGAATCAATAAATCGAGCCTCACCTTTCTTTATTTCGACATCATGTTTTCTTAGAATCTGTCTGACCCCTCCGTTCAGCTTATCTACAATACTGTTTTTCCAGTTCTGTACTTCTGAGAAGTCAAGATCTTCTTCGCCGTAGTAGTTTTTTTCGTCTCTACTGAGAAATTTTTCATACATCTTGGAGGAGTGGATAAATGCTTTTGCGGGTATACATCCACGGTTCAGGCATGTACCGCCTATGTCTTCTTTCTCAACCAGTACAACATCTTTATCTTTCTGTGCAGCCCTCATAGCGGCAGTGTATCCTCCTGGACCTCCACCTATGACCACTACGTCTGTTCCTGTTGCTATATCTCCTACAACCATTTTAAACCCTCATAAGTAGTTGTTCGGGGTTTCTAAGATTTTCTACAACTTCTTTCATGAATCTCGCTCCTGTTGCGCCATCTATTACACGGTGGTCGTAGCTTAGTGAAATTTTTACTGTCTTTCGAGGTTTAATATCTCCTTTAATAACTTCGGCTGTCTCTTTAATACTTCCTATACCTAGTATGGCTGTTTGGGGATGGTAAATAATAGGTGTGAACTCTTCAACACCTATGACACCTAGATTGGTTACTGAGAATGTTCCTGTCTCCATCTCGTCTCTCGTGACCTTCCCTTCTCTAGCTCTTTCGACTGCTGATTCTATGCCTTTGGCAAGTTCGACAATACTTTTACTGTCGATATCTTCTACAACAGGTACCATGAGGCCTCTATCTGTATCTACAGCAATATTGAAGTTGTAATCTTTCTTCAGTATTATCTCGTTCTCTTCTTCGTCCAGTTCGGCGTTGAGTTTCGGATAATCCTTTAATCCTTCTACTACAGCCTTCATGATGAAAGGTAGATAGGTCAGATGAACTTCAAAGTTTTCTTTTTCCTCTTCACGTAGTTCAACCAGTTTTGTTACATCGACCTTTTCAACATGAGTTACGTGAGGTGCTGTGAAACGGGACTCAGACATTTTATCTGCCATTGACCTCTCTAGTCCCGACATTTTGACTCTTTCAGACTCTTCGGCACTTACTTCCTCTTTCGTTGTTGCACTGTCTTTTTGGTTGAGTACGTCGTCTCTTGTTATCTTTCCTCCTCGTCCTGAACCTTTTATTTTCTCTAAATCTATGTTCTCTTCTCTAGCTAGCTTTCTTACCGAAGGAGTGGCGTTTACATCCGTTTTAATCTCTTCGGCTTTATTTGAGGTATCTTGAACTTTCTTGTCTGTATTATTTTCTTTGTCTCTCGCTGCTTCTAGTACTTCTTCTTCAGTTATTCTCTCGCCGTTTTTAATCTTTGAGAGCGCCACGTCTTTCTCTTCAGCAAGTTTCCGGACTTTTGGCAGTGCAAGAACTTCTCCCGCTTTAGTATCTCTTTCTACAGTATTTTCTTCGGTACTTTCAACCTCTTTTTCGTTATCTCTATCTTCGTTATCCTTATCTTCTACAGTCTCTTCAGCGGCCTCCACGGAGCCATCATTGTTTATGACCATTATCACTTCTCCTACTTCTATGTTGTCACCCGGCTCTACCTTAAGTTGTGATACTGTTCCGTCGGCTGGAGCAGGTATATCAACTACTGCTTTATCCGTCTCCGCCTCTCCTACAATCTGGTCTTCTTCAATTTCTTCACCTTCGTCAACCATCCACTGCAGGAACTTTCCTTCTGTTACTCCTTCTCCGGTGTCGGGGAACTTGAATTCCAAAGCTTATCACCTAGAACTCCAGGACTCTTTCCAGTCCGTTTACTGTTCTTTTGAGGTTAGGCATGTGGTAGTCTTCCAGGGTGTATAGAGGGTAGGGTACATCAGGAGCTGTTACTCTCTCTACAGGAGCCTCCATATGTAGTATTGCTTCTTCCTGTATCCTTGAAGCTATCTCAGCACCAAATCCTCCGGTCTTAACTGCTTCATGAAGAACTACCGCTCTACCAGTCTTCTTAACAGAATTTAGTACGGTATCAAAGTCGGTAGGATATATTGTCATAAGATCGATAACTTCTACTGAGGCATCTACTTCCTCGGCCGCTTTTTCCGCCAGCGGAACCATTGCACCCCAGGCTATTAGTGTTACGTCTTCTCCTTCTTTTGCTATCCGTGCTTTCTCGAGATCTATCTCTTTTTCTCTGTCAACCTCTTGCTTAAAGGCTCTGTAAGTCTTTTTAGGCTCTAAAAACACCACCGGGTCATCGAGCTGTATTGATTTTCTTAGCAGAGAGTATGTGTTTTGAGGCGTACTAGGTATTACAACGTGCAGGCCTTGTGAATGTGCGTAAAAGGCTTCAGGACTTTCTTGGTGGTGTTCCAAGGCACTTATTCCTCCTCCGTAAGGCGCCCTGACTGTTAAAGGCACGTTGTAGTCTCCGCGGCTTCTTATACGCATACGTGAAGCGTGTTCCTTAATCTGGTAGAACGCTAGGTAAGAGAATCCTGAGAACTGCATCTCGACTACAGGTCTAAAACCGTAAAGACTCATTCCTATCGCGGTTCCGGCGATACCGGATTCTGCTAATGGGCTGGAGAAAACTCTTTTCTCTCCGAACTCTTCTTGAAGTCCTTCAGTTGCGCGGAATACTCCTCCGTCTTCCCCAACGTCTTCCCCGTAGGTTATAACGTCTTCGTCCTCCTCGAGTTCGTCTCTTAAGGCCTCATTTACCGCGGTTATAATATTCATTTTCTCGGTCACTATTCGGCCACCTCCTTTCTGAGGTCTGTCTTCTCTTTCTCAAGTATCTCGGGCATGTCGCCGTAAACATAGTCAAACAACTCGTCAAACTCCGGATCATCCATATCCATTGCCTTATTTGCGGCTTTATCTATTTTTTCCTCGGCTTCTTTCTCGTAGTCAGCTAGTTCATCGCTCCACATTCCGTTTTCTTCTAAAAACTGTTTGAACCTTGACAAAGGGTCATGTTCGTTCCAGCTCTCTATCTCTTCCTTGTCTCTGTATCGTGTAGAGTCGTCAGAGGTAGTATGGTCCTCCAGTCTGTAGGTAACTGCTTCTAGAAGTGTGGGTTCTCCGTTTCTAGCTCTATCCATTACTTCTCTCATAGCTTTTATTACTGCAAGAACATCGTTTCCGTCGACTTGTAAGCCATCTATACCGTAGGCTAATGCTTTCTGTGCTACAGTATCCGAGTTTGTCTGCTTTTCAAAAGGCATGGAGATTGCGTAATGGTTGTTCTGTACAAAGAATACTGAATGTGCGTCGTAAACTCCTGCAAAGTTTAAAGCTTCGTGAAAATCGCCTTCGCTAGTACTACCGTCTCCTGTAAAACCTACAACAATATTATTGTCTTCTTTGAAGCTCATAGCCATTCCTAGACCTGCGGTGTGAAGGTTCTGGGTTCCTACAGGTATTGAGACAGGCAAGGTGTTTAGCTCGGCTAAGCCTTTCTGACCGTTTGCATCGCCCATCCAGCGCCGGAAGATCTTTTCTAGAGGTGCTCCTCTAGTTATGAATGCGGCGGTCTCCCTAAAGCTTGGTACTACCCAATCCTCGTCATTTAAGGGGTATATAGCGCCTATCTGTGCTGCTTCCTGTCCTTTGTGTGGGGCATATGTAGAGATTTCACCTCTTCTCTGAAGTGAGAAGGCTTTTTCATCGAACTTTCTGGCAAGCATCATTAAACGGTAGAGCTCTTGGAACTCCTCCTCTTCTAGCTCTGGAGCCTCTTGCTCAGGGTTTTCAGAGTTTAATACCTCAATTTTTTCTATCTCTCCTGAGAACACCTTTTCTCTAGCCATTATAGATGAAGTTAAATCTCCGCTCCAATATAAAGAATGGTTTTGCAACTAAGAGGTAACTGGGATCTTCTATTCGGAAATCTTTACAACCGAAAGCCTCTCAATGTTTTCATACCGGATGATCTTAGCCGACTGGATGCAGAAAGTAGACTTGGAAACAGAGATACACGAGGTTTATATCCACAGTTTTCTTTTCAGGTTTGCTACCAGTCTGATAAGCATATTTATTCCTTTGTACATTTTGGATATTGGTTTCGCGCCTATATACGCAATTACGTTCTATATTGTCTATGATTTAACAATGCTTGTTTTTTCGGTTCCTTTTGCGTACCTAGCAGCCAGAATAGGTTACAAGCGTGTAGCCTTACTGTCTAGTATCCTTTGGCTATCGTTTTACCTGTTTTTAAGAGTTGTAGAAACATATCCGGCTCTATACCTAGCGGCTGTAATCGGAGGAATGGGTTTCAACCTTTACTGGATAGGTATGAATCCGGAGGTTGCAGAGAGCAGTCATGAAGACAGAACAGATAAAGAGTCCGGATTCTTTTTCTCAATGCCGTCTCTAGCCAATATTGTCTCTCCATTTGTAGGAGGCCTAATTTTAGCTTTGTTGGGCTTTAGCTCTCTTTTTGTACTGGCCACTGTCATGATAGGTGTATCTTTTGTACCTTTCTTATTTTCCAGAGAACACAGAGGAGGAATGGAGCTTGGATATTCTGATTTCGTGTCTAAAGAGTATTTAGATGACTTCTTAACCTACTTCTTTGATGGCTTACAGTCTGTAGGACATATAGTTATTTGGCCGCTATATATAGCAGTAGTTATAGGAGGAAGCGTAAACATAGGAAGCGTAGGTAGTCTGTTAGCACTTGGCGGGGCGCTGTCAAGTATATTTGTAGGTAAGCTAAGTCAGAGGTATGGGAGAAACAAGGTGCTGTTCTATGGACCTTCGTGTTTAGCATTGGTTGTGGTCTCAATGGCTTTAACCGGCTCGGTTGCGGTCGCGTTCTTGGTATCGCTTCTACATGGACTGTTCCATAACACTCTTACTGTACCTATCTACGGCTCAGCAATAGACAGAAGTGAGGAATCAGATGTGCTCGAGTACTTTACGTTCAGGGAGGTAGCTCTTACACTTGGAAGGCTTTTCGGACTTTCTATTGCAGGTCTAGGCTTTGTCATTGTCCCAGAGTATAAGTTCTTAGCAGCGTTCAGCTTTATGGCGGTGGCGGTACTTCTGTGCTCGTTTTTCGCCCGTCGAATATGATTTTTTGCGACTTCAAAGTGAAATAAACACTCTAAATAACCAGTTTCTACAAGCTTATACACGTGGATCTAGACAAACTGTTCAGACCGGACAAAGTAGCTGTTGTAGGAGCATCTAGACAAGAAGGTAAAACCGGGCATGAGATATTTGACAACCTTCTACACGGGTTTGAAGGAGAAGTTGTGCCGGTGAACCCTAAAGCGGACGAGATTCACGGCGTACAAGCAGTAAAAGAAGTGCCTGAAGACACGGATTTGGCGGTTATAGCTGTTCCTGCAAAGATAGTGCCCGAAGTTATCTACGATTGTGGAGACAAAGATGTGGAGGCCGCAATAGTTGTTTCAGCAGGTTTCTCGGAGACAGGAAACAAAGAGCTTGAAGAACATGTGGTTCGCAAGGCAGAGCAGAACGGTATAACTCTATTAGGACCGAACGTATTAGGAATCATAAACACGGAGAACGGTATGAATGCCTCTTTCGCCTCCAAGATGCCGGAAAAGGGAGACATGGCATTTATGAGCCAGTCAGGAGCTTTCTGTACCGCGATACTTGACTACGCAAAAGCCGAGCATATAGGCTTCAAACATTTTGTATCTCTCGGAAACAAGGCTATGATCGATGAAGTAGACCTACTTGAATACTGGAAGGAAAAAGACATAGGGGCTGTACTCTCTTACACTGAAGGAATTAAGAACGGCCGAGACTTCATTGAAGCTGCCATGGAGACCTCGGAAGAAACACCGATAGTAATGGTGAAATCTGGTAGGACTCAGCAAGGAGGCCAAGCTGCGTCCAGTCATACAGGGAGTATGGCCGGAAGCTACGAAGCGTATAAAGCCGCTTTCCGGAAAACGGGCATAATAGAAGCAGAATCCAACCGAGAGCTACTTGAGTTTGGTAGAGCCTTTGACTATCAGCCAGTACCTGAAGGCGATAATGTTGCAGTAGTTACAAACGCAGGAGGTCCTGGAGTTGTAACAACTGATGAGATAGCAGAACACGGTTTGAAGCTTGCCGAGCTAAGTATGGAGACTAAAAGAAGTCTCAGAGAGATAATGCCTGAGGAAGTGGAACCTGTGAACCCGATAGATGTTATAGGGGATGCAGGACACCACAGATATCAGAAAGCATTAAACCATGTTTTAGAGGATGAAAAAGTCGACTCGGTTATCGTTATACTTACGCCTCAAGCCAATACAGAGATAGAGAAAACCGCAAAAACCATAGTAAAAGCCGCTAAAAGCACCGATAAAACTGTTTTCGCATCCTTCATGGGTGAGAAAGATGTACAAAAAGGTATAGATATACTGGAAAAGGAGGAGGTGCCAGAGTTCCAAGACCCTATGGATGCGGTGAAAACACTCAAAGCTATGAAGGGTTACAGAGAATTTCTTGAACAAGAAAAGACGTTTAAAGACTTTAATTATGAAAAAGAAAGAGCTCGCTCCGCACTAGAAAACATTGAAGAATACAGTTCTAAAGAAGAGCTTTTCAAAGCTTACAACTTTAAAATGGCTCTGACAGAGCTCGCTGAAGCTCCTCTAGATGCTGAAAAAGCTGCATCAAACGTAGGATATCCTGTGGTCCTAAAGGTCGAATCACCTGATATTAAACACAAAACAGATATAGGAGGAGTAAAAACAGGTCTGAACTCAAAGAAAGAGGTCAAACAAGCCTTCCATGATATAGTCAACAATGTCCATGTCAATGCAGGAGGATCATCTATAGAAGGGTTATTGGTCCAAGAACAGCTAGATGGGCTTGAAGTGGCGCTTGGTATGAAGAGAGATCCACAGTTCGGACCTATTATAATGGTAGGTCTTGGAGGAATCTATATAGAGGTTCTTAAAGACGTCAGCTTCGGTATAGCTCCTATAACGGAAGAAGAAGCCGAAAAAATGTTGGAGGAGCTACAGGCTCACGAGCTGTTCGAAGGTGCGAGAGGAGAAGAACACAGCCTAGAACCCGTTAAAGACGCGATTATCCGTCTGGGAGATATGGCTCTAGAACATGAGGAGTTAGAGGAGATAGATCTGAACCCGGTGGTCCTACAGGACGGAAAACTTTACATCGCGGATATAGTGGTGGAGACCTCTGAAGATCTGGAAAAGTCCAAATAACTTGTTCACTTAAATTTTCCAAAGACATTTAGACCTTTACCGACTAATTTTTCACTCATGACTCTAGAGGAAGATGCCTTAGACCTTCACTCAAGGAATCCTGGTAAAATCAGTGTTGAAGCTTCGGTTGATATCAGTTCAAAAGATGATCTAAACCTTGTCTATACTCCAGGCGTTGCAGAGCCGTGTAAAGAGATAAGCAAAGACAAGAGTAAAGCCTATAACTACACTTCAAAAAGCAATCTTGTAGCTGTAGTAAGTGATGGCTCTGCTGTTCTAGGATTAGGAGATATAGGTGCTGAAGCATCAATGCCGGTGATGGAAGGAAAAGCAAACCTTTTGAAAAAGTTTGGAGATGTAGACGGCTTTCCTTTGGTGGTCGATACTGGAGACTCTGAAGAAATAATTGAAACTGTTGAAAGAGTGGCTCCGACCTTTGGAGCAGTAAATCTAGAGGATATTAAAGCACCTGAATGTTTTGAAATTGAAGAGAAGTTGAAGGAGAGGCTGGGAATACCTGTATTTCACGACGATCAGCACGGAACCGCTATAGTAGTTCTTGCAGCTCTTAAAAATAGTCTTGAGATTGTAGAGAAAGACTTGGCCGATGTGAAAGTAACTGTTCTAGGTTCAGGGGCAGCAGGCGTAGCCGTATCAAAGTTTCTAGATGATGCGGGTGTTGGAGAAGTTGTCGTAGTCGATTCTTCAGGAATAATCTCCTCTGATAGAGGGAATAGTCACAAACAAAGACTTGCTGAAAGACTGGGTATAAATGAAGAAGGCTCGATGGAGGATGCTATAGAAGGCTCTGATGTAGTTATAGGTCTCTCAACAGGGGGTATAGTCTCAAAGCAGATGGTTGAGTCTATGAATGAAGACTCAATTGTCTTCGCTCTAGCAAACCCTGAACCCGAGATACATCCTGAAGAAGCTAGAGAGGCAGGAGCAGAAATAGTTGCAACAGGTAGAAGCGACTATTCTAACCAAGTCAACAACTCACTGGTCTTCCCAGGAGTCTTCCGAGGAGCCTTGAATGCCGGAGCTACCGAGATAAATGAAGAAATGAAGAAAGAAGCATCTGAAGCCGTAGCAGAGTCAATAAAACCGGAGAAAGATATGATAGTTCCCAACACTCTAGACAAAGAACTTGCTATGGAGATAGCTACTAGAGTGGAGAAGGCGGCAAGAGAAACCGGCGTGGTGAGATAGAAAAATGGATGAGGAGACACGTCAACATTATCTAAAAGCAGGAAAAGTTGTACAAGAAGCTAGGAAAATCGCTAGAGAACAGGCAGAACCAGGTAAAAACCTGAAAGAGATAGCAGAGACTGTGGAGCAGCATGTAAGGGATGAAGGACTGAAGCCGGCCTTCCCTGTCAATACATCTATAAATGATGAAGCGGCACATTATACTCCTTCAACCGATGAAGAGAGAATTCTAGAAGAACATGATGTTTTAAAAATCGATATAGGAGCACAATCAAACGGATTCATAGCCGATACGGCCTTAACAGTTAATCCTTCGGGCAAGCATCAAGAACTGATTGAAGCAGTTGAGGACGTGCTTCAAAAGGCGCTTGAATATGTAGAGCCTGGCGTAACTATAGGTGAATTCGGTGCATACGTCCAGGAGCAAGTGCCTGAAGATTATGAACCTGTTATGAATCTTACAGGACACTATCTGGACCAACATACTCAGCATGCAGGGGTATCAATACCTAACGTAGAGAACGGGTCTAACCATAAGTTCAAGGAAGGAGATGCAGTAGCAATCGAACCTTTCATAACTGAGGGATCAGGCAAAGTAGTTCACGGCAAACCAGGAAATATCTACATGCTTGAATCAGAGAGAAACGTTAGGGGAAGAACGGAAAGAAAACTACTTCGTAACATTAAGAAGTTCAAAGGACTGCCTTTTACAACTAGATGGATCTCAAACTATGGAGGAAGAGAGAAAATGGCTATGAGAAAACTGGTTCAAAACGGTGTAGTAAAGTCTTACGATGTCCTAAAGGATAGTCAAGAAGGTCTCGTCGCTCAGGCAGAACATACAGTACTAGTAGGTGTCGATGACGGAAACAACATAATCACCACTAAAAACTAGACTTCACACATATTTTTCCTTCCTTTCTCCGAGATCCATAAGGCCGAGCACGTCAGGAGCAGGATACTGAGTATACCAAACTCCAAACCGCCTAGCGGTAGGAAGCTTATTCCTATCGAAAAACCAGCTAGGCTTAAGGCGCCTGTTGTGCATGCAGCGCATCCTGAAAGCATCAGTCCCAGTACGCTGCCTGAAAATCCTCCCGAAGCACCACCAAAGGACAGATTTTTGATTAAAAGCACCACATTGACAGCTATTAGTAGGGAAGTTACTAAGGTTACTGTGAGATTTGGCAGATGTACTGTTGACGGATATCCTATCGCTAAATTTACTATAAGAGATGATAAGACGCTGAAGTTAAGATCTGTTAAGTAGGAGAAAAGAAGAGAAAAATTGTTTGATACGGTTAGAATAATATAGGAGGCTACAGAGACTACGGACAAGACTATAAGTCCCTGAAGCGTGCCTATACTACTTCCGATATTTGCTAAGTTTCCTTTAGTTAGCATCGGCAAGCTTATCCTCTATCACAGTCTGGAAAGCTGTGTAAGGCTGTGCTCCCTCAACTGTCTCCCCGTCAATAAATACGGTTGGTGTTGCCTGTGCGCCTAGAGACTCACCTTCCTGAGCTTGGTTTGAGACCTCCATCTGGGATCGGTCTTCATCCAGACACTGTTCGTACTCCTCTGTATCAAGTCCTAACTGGTCAGACCACTCAACCATAGTGCTTTCATACTCTGCAGGATTTGTCTCTGCAAGATCTCTTAGCTGCTCAAAGTTACTGAAGTGTTCGTGGTGGAATATCCAGTATGCTTCACTATCTTCCTGCTCTGCAACACATTCATGAGCCTCAGCAGAGATTTCGCCTCCTACCACA
Organism: Nanohaloarchaea archaeon B1-Br10_U2g1; assembly: GCA_001563875.1. Taxonomy (GTDB): domain Archaea; phylum Nanohalarchaeota; class Nanosalinia; order Nanosalinales; family Nanosalinaceae; genus B1-Br10-U2g19. The sequence continues at coordinate 21,907 of LKMN01000008.1, forward strand.
GGGAACTGTCTAAAGTAGTACTGTACGTCTCCTGTCTCGATATAGTTCTCAGCTATATCTCCAAAGGCTGAGTTTGCATCAAGCTGTTGAGCTACCTCTTGATTGTTGTATGCTGCACAGAACGGGCAGAAGAAGTCTTCATAGCTTACTATTGTTACGTCGGCGTCTGCATCACCAAGCCGAGGAGCACCTTCAAGACTGACGGTGTTTCCATCCCATTCTACGTCCTCAGACCCGAAACCAACCTCTACATCGTAAGGTAGTTCGGTATTTATGTCATCCAGATCGGAGTCTGGCTCAGCTGTTCCGGGCTCTTGCTCCCCTGTCTCATCTACAGAAGGCTCTGTATCTTCTGAAGGAAGATCGCCGTCCGGACTATCTTCTAATTCGGCTTCCAATGAATCTAATTCGTCATTATCTGTTATGCTCGTAGCTACTACACCTAATAATATTCCGGTAACTACTCCAAATACAAAGGATAATATAATTGCTTTTTTAACGCTTACAAATATTCCGGGACTATCAGTTTCTTCCGACATAATATAACTTAATTTGGTAATGGGTTTTGTTAATATTTAACCGTGTTGGTGGCTTAAGAGAGAAGAGTAAATAGGTAAGAGGTTTTATGCATAGTAGTCAGGGGTGCTCTCCACCTCTTCAACCTCCTCCATCTTCTTCATCATCTGTTTATAGTGTTGGAGGTTGTCTTCGGTTGCTGTTGGCTTTATACTGTTCATAGCTTCCCTAAAGTGTTTCAGCTTAACCTCTTCTGATTCGGGATCTTCTCTTAATGATATCATTCCGGCTTCACGGACAAGAGACTCCACATCGCTGCCCACATAACCTTCTATTTCTTCAGATAGTCCATCAAGATTTATATCCTCGGCTAAGGGCATACCCTCGGTATGTACCTCGAGTATTTTCTTCCGTGCTTCAACGTCCGGGACCTCTACCTGTATTGTTCTGTCGATTCTTCCTGGTCTCAGTACTGCAGGGTCGATAAGGTCTGGACGGTTGGTTGCTGCTATAATTGTCACGCCTTCAAGACTTTCGACACCATCTAGCTCTGTTAGTAGCTGGTTTACCACTCTGTCTCCTACGCCTGAGTCTGTTCTTGAACCTCTTCTTGTTGCTATAGAGTCTATCTCATCTATGAATACGATACATGGAGCCACCTGTCTTGCTTTCTTGAATACCTCTCTTACAGCTTGTTCTGACTCACCTACGTACTTGGAGAACAGCTCTGGTCCTTTTATACTTATGAAGTTGGCGTTGGCCTCGTTTGCTACTGCTTTTGCTAAAAGTGTTTTTCCTGTTCCTGGCATACCGTACAGGAGAATGCCTTTAGGCACTTCGATACCCATTCTTTCGAACCTCTCAGGGTATAGCTGCGGCCATTCAACCATCTCTCGGAGTTTTTCTTTGGTGTCTTCAAGTCCTCCAACGTTTTCCCATGTAACGGAAGGTACTTCGACCATTACTTCTCTCATTGCCGAAGGTTCAACAGCTCTTAATCCGTCTATCATGGCTGTGTTGTCTACAACTAGCTTCTCCATTACATCGCTAGGTATCTCCTCATCTAAATCTATCTCGGGTAGTACGCGTCTTAATACGCTCATTGCGGCCTCTTTACATAGTGCTTCAAGGTCTGCTCCTACGTAGCCGTGTGTTTTATCTGATAACTCGTCGAGATCGACGTCGTCGGTTAAGGGCATGTTTCTGGTGTGTATCTGTAGTACTTCTTTTCTTCCTTCTCTGTTGGGTACACCAATTTCTATTTCTCTGTCGAAACGTCCTCCTCTTCTCAGTGCTTCGTCAACTGCGTCGATACGGTTGGTTGCCGCTATCACAATAACGTTTTCACGTTCCTCCAGTCCGTCCATCAGCGAGAGTAGTTGTGCTACGACTCTTCTTTCTACTTCCCCGCCTACTTCACTTCTTTTGGATGCGATTGCGTCTATTTCGTCTATGAATATTATTGCTGGAGAGTTGTCTTGTGCTTCCTCAAACTTTTCACGGAGCTGTTTTTCTGATTCTCCATAGTATTTGGACATTATCTCCGGTCCGTTTATCGATAAGAATGTTGCATCTGCTTCGTTTGCTACCGCTTTCGCTAGAAGTGTTTTTCCTGTTCCTGGCGGTCCGTGAAGTAGTACTCCGCTTGGAGCATCTATTCCAAGCTGTTGGAAGACTTCTGGATGTTTCAAAGGTAGTTCTATCATTTCTCGGACTTCCTGAATCTCTTTGTCTAAACCTCCAATGTCTTCATATGTTACTTCTGGTACTCGTACCTGTTGCTGTTCTTGGTTCTCTACTGCTTGCTGCTCCATCTTTATCTCTGTAGCTTCTGTTATCTTTACTGGTCCTCCCGGGTTAGTATCTATCACTGCAAGTTTGAGGTCTCCGAAGCCTCTGAAGCTGAAATGGTCTCCTTCAAGATCAAACATTTCGTCGAATAGCGATCTCCGGTTTTCGTCTTTGTCTCCGGGGACAATTATGTCGCCTTTCATTACGGCACGACCTTTCAAAGCTTTTTTGAACATGTTTGGGTTGCCTACTTGTAGCATTACGCCTTCTTCAGCCGGTGCTAAAGTTATTTTTTTGGCTTCTTTCAGTTCTGCTCTTTCAACATCTACTTTTTCTCCTAGGCTTGTTCCTGCGTTTTTACGCATGTATCCGTCCATTCTTGCGATTCCTAGGCCTTTGTCTGCGGGGTAGCTTCTTGCTACTCTTCCTACTGTTTTCCGGCCTCCTTTTATTGTTACGGCGTCTCCTTCCCTTGTGTTCAGCTCTTCCATTACTTTGGAGTCGATTCTTACTATTCCTCTTCCTATGTCTTGTTGGGCGTTTGGCGGTACTTCTCCTACACGTAGTTTGACCTTGTTATCATCTTTGTTGTCTGTCATAATTATCCTCCTGTTTTATCTTATCGAGTATATGTTTCTCCTTTACTAGTACGGTGAAGATGTGGTGTGATACCTTGTTCTCCCATTTCTGGAAGTATTCTTCTACTTTTCCGGTGTAGGTCTTTGCAAATATGAAAACAGAGTCGTCTATCCGGGTGTTTGGTACCTTGTCCATAAGTCCTTCTTTCTCGTACTCGTAGGTTTTACCGTTCTTCTTCACGGTCTGTCTGTATCCGAAGAGTCCGCGGTAAAACTTGTTTCTCTCGTATACGGAGTCGAAGTACTCCCTGTTCGTGTTGTATGTTAGTAGGGCTGCCTTCTCGCTCGACATAGTAAACAACTTTGTAGTCAGTAAACTTTAAACACTTTTTTGTTTACGTCAACAAAAATCTTGTTAGTTTTCATTGGAAGGGGATAAAAGAGTTCTAACACTAAGTAAACGGTGTGAAGGTCGAAAGAGTCTCAACCGGCAGCGAACCCGTTGACAAGCTTCTAAAAGGCGGTGTCGAAAAAGGGATAATCACAAATATATTCGGAGAGTCAGGAAGTGGAAAAACAAACCTCTGTGTACAGGTCGCCGCCGAAGTAGCTGAAAAAGGCGGGAAAGTAGTCTACATAGATACAGAGAAAGGTTTCTCGCCAGAACGTTTCACACAGATCACCACTGAAGACAAACTCGACAACATACTTCTTATGGAGCCCTACGACTTTGAAGACCAAGATGAAAGAATCCAGGCTTTAGAAGAAGTGGTGCGGAAGGAGGAGCCCGGACTCGTGGTCGTGGACTCCCTAGTATCGCTCTACCGTCTACAAGTTAAAGGAGACCAGATTCAAGAAGTAAACCAGAAGCTTTCGGCACAGCTATCACAGCTTTCAAAGATAGCAAGAAAGTATAACATACCGGTACTTGTGACCAACCAGGTCTACACAAGCTTTGAAGAAGATCAGCTGGAGCTTGTAGGACGAGATGTGCCGCGTTACTGGTCAAAGTGCTTAGTAAAACTCTCAAACCACAGCAAAAACGTCAGAAAAGCCGAGATAGAGAAACATCGATCACTTCCACAGGGAAGAGCGGAGAAGTTTGAGATAGCTAACGAAGGTCTCTTGAAACCTAAGAAGAAAGGACTGTTTTAACGGATTATTTATAAAGATCCAGCATCACAGTTTGAGTTATGAACGTTACAACACCGAATCCGCAGCAGAAAGCCGAAGGTTTTATCGGAGCTGCTGTCTTATCCAAGGGTGGACGCGTTCTGCAAGGATAAACATTTCTCAACACTCCAAGATTCTAAACTTTCACTACTACTGATCCTGATTATTCTACTGCTGCTACTGCTGTAAAAAAGCGGTAGCGGTTTTCTTCTTGTTCTCAGGTTTTTCTGAACGAGGTAAAATCGCTATGAGACAAACAACAAACAACAACACAACTATAAACACTGCAAAACCCGTGAAAACAGTTGCAAGAGGTGAAAACTAAATGGAGGATCCAAGAGTAGAGGATGCGGTAAGATACCATCAGGCTATATACGGTGAGAAACCGCCTACAACTCTTAAGGAATCACGCAGAGAAAAATCGGAAGAGAGCCCAAGCCATCCTGTAGAATCTATTCTTGAGGATGCTGAATTAGCTGTTGCCGGATATCTTGAAGAGAAACCGGTTCGAGCTGATGGAGGAACAACTATGGAGGATGTAGATCATGAACCGCCGTATGAAGGAGTTCAAAGAAGCCTTGAAAGAGGTTACAGCACCGAAACAAAAGACAGTCCCTGTACCGATGGAGGCTATACAAAGGCAATGCCTATAGGCGGAGCACCGAGCTACGTAAACACAAAAAGAGGGGAAGAAGAAAGCTCTATAGGCGAAATGCCTATCTAGCATCTTTCTTTCCTATTTAAACGAAACGCTAATTATAACAGCGTTAGGGAAGGATAAGGATATATGGAGTTAAAGGACTACAGAGCTGAAATAGACCGGTTAAACACTGAGATAGTTGATGCGGTCTCGAGACGGATGAATGTTGTAGAAGAGATAGGGAGTTACAAGGAAAAGAACGGTCTTGAGGTCAAAGATAACGGCCGAGAGGAGAAAGTTAAACAGCAGTTCGAAAAACTTTTTGAAAAGGAAGATTTACCGAAGGATAAAGGCCGTGAACTGGCAGAACTACTTATAGCTATGGCGGTGGACAGACAGAGATGAAAGTAGCGCTTCTGGGTCCTGAAGGAACCTATACTCATGAGGCAGCGTCAAGATACTTCGACAGCTTAGAACCTGTATTCTGTGCAACTCTGAAAGAGGTCTTTGAATCAGATACGGAGACAAAGTTTGTACCGGTTGAGAACTCTCTAGGAGGAGATGTAACAGATACCATAGACCGTTTAACAGAAAAAGATGAAACCGTGACCGGGGAAGCGAAACTGTCCATAGACCATGCACTGATCTCAGACACGAAATTTGACAGTATTGAAACTGTAAGATCTCATCCACAGGCTTTAGCCCAGTGCAGTAAAATTATAGAGGAGAATGGCTGGGAAAAAACCGAGTCAAGCTCAACAGCTCAAGCAGTGAAGGAGTTAGGCGAAAACGAAGCAGCTATAGCGTCTGAAAAAGCTGCGGAGATAAATAAAGTGTCTGTACTGAAAAAATCGGTACAGGACGAAGACTACAATACAACACGTTTCTTCGTCTTAAACGGAGAGACAGAAGATACAGAGAAGACTTCCATGGTGCTTAACCCTGGAGAGGACCGGCCCGGACTTTTACACGCAATGCTTTCATGCTTCGCAGGCCATGGAATAAACCTGTCTCATATACAGTCAAGACCTACAAGAGAGGGTTTAGGACAGTATTACTTCTATGTTGAAGCTGAAGTAGCCAACGGAAGGTTAGAGAAAGCTGTTAAATGTCTGGAAACGTATGCTGATGTAAAGGATCTCGGAAGATACGGTGTAAAAGATCTATGAGAGAAAGAGTTGAAAGAATAAACCTTTCTATAAGAAAAATATCTGAAAAAGCAGCTGAAAAAGACGATATAGTACGTTTCGATATAGGACAGCCTAGCTTTGGCACTCCTGAACATGTCAAGAAAGCAGCGGAACAAGGATTAGAAAACAAACAAGGCTACTCTCCAATGCTTGGCCTTCCGAGACTCCGTGAAGCAATAGCTGATGAAGAGAACGGTAAAAACGGTTTTGGACCCGAAGGAAAGTTCCTAGAGAAAGAACATGTAATGGTTACAACCGGCGGTATGGGAGCTCTTTACAGTATATTTACAGCAAGACTAGGCTCTGAAGACAAAGCCGTCTTCAACGATCCATGCTGGGGACCTTACAAGATGATTAGTGAAGTAGCAGGTAACCGTTGGAGCCAGGTAAAGTTCTGGAACAAAGATAGAGAGCTTAGAGAAGAAGCTAAGAAAGAGATTGCAGAAGCTGAAATGGTTGTGGTAAATACTCCGGGCAACCCTACAGGATATACATTGACTAGGGAACAAGCAAAGGAGATTGGAGAGGTAGCTGATGAAAACGATACCTTCCTAGTAAGTGACGAAGTCTACCACAGACTGGTTTACGGGGTAGAACATTACTCTCCCGCAGAGTTCTCATGTGACTCAGCAATAATCGGTTCAGCATCGAAGAACCATGCGATGACAGGATGGAGAATAGGATGGATAATAGATAAGGAGAGAAATATTGAACAGTATGCCAAAGTCTCAAGAGCATCAACAGCATGTCCGCCAAGAATATCACAGTATGCAGCTATAGAAGCTTTAGAAAACGACTTCCACGTCCAAGAAATGAGAGAAAAGTATGAGGAAAGACGAGACCTGCTTGTAAACAGGATGAAGCAGCTTGACTGGGAGTCCGTCGCTCCTGAAGGCGCGATATATGCCTTCCCGGAGGTAGAAGAGGATTCTTGGGAATTCTGTATGGGGATGATAGATGAAGGTGTAGCAATGGTTCCTGGAGAGCCTATGGGCCCTGAAAGCGATCAAAAAGTTAGAATCTGTTTTGGATCAACAACGAAGGAAGAGATCAACAGAGCTTTTGACATAATCGAGGATAACATATGATAGATCAGAAAATCGCTATAATAGGCGGAACAGGAAAGTTTGGACAGCATCTAGGGAAACGTCTTGAAGAGAATAACGAGATAAGGATATCTGGTAGAGACGCTGAAGAAGCTGAAGCTGTAGCGAGCAAATATGGCTGGAAGTCAGGAGAAAACACTGAAATAGTGAAAGAAGCTGATATAGTGATTGTTGCAGTACCTATCTCGGTTACTGTAGAGGTTATAGACAGTATAGGACCAAATATATCGGATGACACACTTCTCTGTGATATAACAAGCGTTAAACAGGAGCCTGTAGAGGCCATGGAAAAATATTCCGACCAGGTGTTGGGGATGCATCCTATGTATGCACCTAGCAACTCTATAAAAGGCCAAAAAGTAGTTCTATGTCCTGAAAAAGGAAAGAAGTGGACGGAAATGGAAGAGTTCTGGATAGAGAACGGTGCAGATATACATATCGTTGATCCGGAGACCCATGACAAAGCAATGTCTTTAGTACAGGGACTCATGCATTTTTCGGAGCTGGTGGTTGCTGACGTTATCAGAAAGTCTGATCTGACAGGCGAGGATTTAGAGGAGTACTCTTCACCGGTCTACCAGTTAATAACAGATCTTACTGCCAGAATGCTTAACCAGAAGTCTGGGCTTTACGGATCTATACAGAGCGAGAACCCTGAAAACGAAGATATTAGAGAAGAGTTTGTGGCTTCTGCTGAAGATATAACAGAGCTTATAGGCGAAGAACAGTTTGACGAAAGATTTGAAGAGCTTGGAGAAGAGTTTGACTTGAAAGGTGCGCAGGAACGTACTGATAAAGTGATTGAATTCTTATCTGAAGTTCGGTAGTTCTACCAGTCGTCCTTCGTCGAGCAGTCGGGGTTTATACACATCTGATAATCTTTACCTTTCTTTCGAGCTACATAGATGCGAGGTGTGCCGCATTCATCACAGCTTTCATCTAGATTTTTGATACTTCCATTTCTTGGAAGAGGATAGGTGTTCTCACAGTCTGGATAGTTGCTGCATCCTACAAAACGGCCTTTTTTAGTCTTAATTATTCTCAGTGTGCCGTCTTCACGGCCTTCTTCCTCACAGACCTGGCAGGGACCTAGCTGTCTTCTACGCTCTCTGTCTGCATCGATTGTTTCTACAAGTTCGGATCCGATCTCTTTCTCTTTCTCCTTAAATTCTGTAAGTATCTCTATTAGTTTGTCTTGTGCTTCATCTAGAACTTCTTCCCGCGTGTCTTTCTGTTCCTGTATCTCTTCCATCTTTTCCTCAAATTCGCGTGTCAGCTCCTCTGAAACGATTTCTCCACAGTATTCTTCAAGTGTTGAGACTATTGTAAGTCCTAGGGGAGTTACCTCGATTGGTTCGTTCTCAATATAGTTTCTTGAGTATAGACGGTCAATGGTTGATGCTCTTGTCGCCTTCGTACCAAGATTCTTTTTTTCAAGTTTGTTTACAATTCCTGACTGGCTGTAACGGTTAGGAGGCTGTGTCTCTTTCTCTTCGATATCGAAGTCTTCGACTTTAAGAGTTTGACCTTCCTCCATGTCTGGGAGATCTGCCTCGTCAACACGTACATAAGGCTCGTAAAGATTGTACCAGTTTCTCTCCTTTGTAATTTTCGACTTGGCTTTGAAGTCGTGGCCGTTAACCTCTAACGTAAACGTTAGAGACTGTCTTTTCGCAGGTTTACCGAATACTGCGTGGAAACGTTTGACTATGAGATCATAGACTTTTCTCTCCTGCTTGGAAAGGTTTCCGGGAGATTCTCCTGTAGGATAGATTGCGGGGTGCGCTTCATCCTTCTTCTTACCTTGTTTTGGAGAAAGCTTCTTCTTATCAAGCACTTTCTCTGATAGTTCGGTGTACTCTTTCTGGTTTTTCAGCTTTTTCAGAATATTCTTGTATCCTAGTTTGGCAGGAAGCTTCTGAGACTCTGTACGAGGATAGGAAATCAAACCGTTTTCGTAAAGTGTTTGAGCTATCTGTTGAGTCTTTTTCGGGGAGATTCTGAACTGGCTGGACGCCTCGCTTTGTAAGCCTGTAAGGTTGAAAGGTATAGGAACGTTATGGGTATAGTTATTGACTTTTACGTTGGTTACAACGGTTTCTGTTTCGTCTTTTACTTCTGAGAATATTTTTTCAGCTTCGTCTTCGTTCCATATACGGTCTTCATCATCCTCCCACTGTGCTTGGAATTCTGAGTGGTTTAGGTAGATTTCCCAGTATGGATCCGGTTCGAAAGCCTGTATCTCACGTTCTCTATCTGCTAGAATCTTTAATGCGGGTCCCTGTACACGTCCTGTTGAAAGTGTTTTGTAGCGATCAGCTTTCCTTACTGCTTTCATAAGTGCTCGGGACACGTTTATACCGTAGTAGTAGTCAAGTACGTGTCTTGTTATGCCTGCTTCGGTCATTCCTTTGTCGAATTCGCCTAGGTTGTCGTATGCATCCTGTAGGTCTCCTGCGGTGAGTGTGGAGAACTTCATTCTGCGGATATCTTCTTCATCTGCATCTGTAATATGTCTTATGACGTTGTAGCCGATTACGCTTCCTTCTAGATCGAAGTCGCAGGCGTTAACATAGTTGTCTGCTTTTTCGAGCTGGTCTCTGAGGTTGTTGTAGTATTTTTTCATGTAGTCGGCGCTGTCGGAGGTTTCGAAAGTAGGTTTCCATTCTACGTCGAAGACAGGGTAGTCCCAGCCTCCCTCTATCTGATCTAGATTGAATATATGGCCGACAGCAGGCGCTATGATTAGTTCTCCTTCGTCTGTATCTATTACGTAGTTTTTTACTCCTCTGTTTGTTTCTATAGAATAGTTTCCGAGAGCTTGAGCTATGCGTGAAGCTACTTTAGGCTTCTCTCCTACAAGCACTGTTGTGGCCATTACTGTTATACTAATGTCCTAGAGTTTTAAACGGCTTTTAGCTATGTATGAACTGTAGTGTTATATGAAGCAAAGTGATTTAAATGTGTCACTACAAGGTAATAATGAAGGCATGAGTTTTTCACTCGACCAGCCGATAGAAGAGATTAACACATACATAGAGACAGATATAGGCAAACAGTACGTATCTCCGCTAGAGGCGTTCAACCATGCACATAGAGACCTATACAAGTTTATAGAGGAAAGGAACGACGGACCCCAGTCCATAACATACGGAGGGATAGCAGGAGGTAGATACGGTAAACAAGATCCTGTAACACCGAAAGAAAAAAGATACTTAGAGCGATGGGAAGATACCCGAGACAGTATAGATATAGTGACAGAGATAGATTTGGAACAGAACGGTACAAGAAAATTCTACTGGGACCTAAGAGAGGCCGATCCCGAAGGAATGGCACAACCCTTCAGTATGGCAAGGCTAAGAACCGACACAGGCGAATCCCTGGGTCTAAGGGTAGCCAGACAGTACGAACCTGATCTACTTGAACGAGGAGGCATAATGGACTCCACCAACGTTGATCCCGAGTACACGTCCCGTCTAAGATGGTCGAACAGAGACATAAAAGAAGATGAATGGGGCTGGATACAGGAACCATACCTGTTAGCAGCCTTGGACGGGGAGGACGGTATCCATGCCAGACTTGACTCCGAGTATCCTGAAATACCCGAACTAACACCCAGCTACCAGATAATAGACTGGGATGAAAGCCCGGGAAGAAAGTCGGAAGCAGGTAAAGACCTCTCAAACTACGATAAATCAAAGTTCGAGATGGCGTTCCTGTACGAGTGGAACGAGCCGCTTTTCGACATGGGGATGACAGATAAAGAAGCCCGGAGAATGGGTGAACACGCAGCAGCACTTCACTCGACAGGACTGATGACATTTCTGGACAGAAAGCCTGAAGAGTTCTTCGTAGTGCCTCATGAAGACGGCTACCGGATACAGCAGAAGGATCTTGAGTACGCTATGCATACAGTCGACAGTAATAGGATAAACGGAAGAGATATGCAGGACCTTGTACACCAGACAAAAAACGGTATACGTAACTATCATTCACCTTCATCAGGAGAGATACCGGACGTTCTCAGAACTCAGCTTACTGAAAGACCTGAAACGGTAAAAGAGTCAAGAGCTGAGCTTATGGAGGATACCGATCCCGAGATGCGTCAGTGGATGAGAGACTGTACACCGATGAATATAGATCCTGACGTCTTCTATGATCAGGCCAAGCTACTAGAATACGAATAAAAAAGGAAATAGAAGTGTAGAGAAAAATCTTTTACTCTAGCACAGGATTTCTCCAGGATCCGCCAGCTATAATAGATGCTGCCACTATCAGTGCTGCTGAAAGCACTACGAAGTCTCCATCAACCGTTACGTTAGCAAGGTCTGCGCCTGTAACGACCACAAACACGGTTATGAAGAACGCGATAATCGCTAAGATTATGCTGACCGCAAATCCTAAAACCGAGTCTACTAAATCCCTGACACGAAAGTCGTCGTCTGCCATTTCCAATACACCTAGAGGATTATTCTCTATCTCTATTAATTAATTTCTAGGTATTCCTGTCCACCCATATACTGTTGTAGGGCTTTAGGGATCTTGATTCCTTCCTCGGTTTGGTTGTTCTCGATTATTGCGGTCATAACTCTGGAGGTTGCACAGGCCGTAGCGTTCAAGGTATGGGCCACATGGTTCTCCTCCTT